>JAJYOT010000035.1 GCA_021796015.1 bacterium | reverse complement strand
CTTCTTCCACCGCCAAGGTTTTGGTCTCTTCCGCTCCGGTTAAAGTTCCCGCAACCTCGCCCTCAAACCCGGCTTTCTCGATAGCCTCCAGCCACCAAGAACCTGTCTCCCCTTCCAAGATGACATTGCCTCAACTCAATGATAAAATTAATAAGGAAAAACAGGAAATTACGCGAGATCAAACGGCTTTGAAGCAGGACGAGTCTTCCATAGAAAAAAACCTGCTCAATTTGGAAAATCGGGAAACCCAGGGACTTTTGGGAAAAATTTATAAAGTAATCAGGGAGGTGGCAACTGAATCGGGGGTTAGCGTCGTCGTTGATAAAAGCCAAATTCTTTATGGACACAACGCGGTTGATTTAACGGATAAGGTTTTGAAAAGACTGAAGGTGTTAAAAGCGTCAGGAGGTTTTCAATGAGCACAAATTCTCTTTATTTAGGAAAAAAAACCTCGGAAATCGCTCTTCTGGTCGAAGGGCGCTTGGAGGGGGACGGAAACTTGATGATTGCGGGACTTGATTCCCTTGAAGGCGCGGGACCTTTGGATATTTCTTTTTTGGGAAACCCCAAATACGCTAAAGTCGCTAAAGATTCTCGCGCGGGATGCCTAATTTTATCGCGCGGTTCCGAGAAGGAATTATATTCCGCTCCTTGTCGGATTTATGTCGAAGACCCGCAATACGCTTTTTCTCAATTATTGACTGAGATTGAAGCGCAGTTTCCAAAGCCTCCGGCCCTGGTGGACGAACGGGCTATCATCCACTATGAAGCGCGTTTAGGACCCGAGGTCTCGGTGTCTCCCTTTGTCGTCATTGAACGCAAAGCGGTGATTGGAGAATATTCAATCATTGGGCCGCATTGCTTTATCGGTGCGGGCGCTCGAATCGGGAAAAATTGCCGCATCTATCCCAATGTGACGATTCGCGAAAACTGCGTGGTTGGGGATCGCGCTATTATCCATTCCGGAACGGTGATTGGATCCGACGGATTTGGTTTTTCAACGGATAAGAAAACAGGGAAGCACCGAAAGATTCCGCAATTGGGGAATGTCGTCATTGGCGATGATGTTGAAATCGGCTCCAATGTTTCCGTTGACCGGGCGACGCTTGGGTCTACGATGATTGGAGACGGAACTAAAATCGATAATTTGGTCCAAATCGCCCATAATGTTCAGATCGGAAAAGGATGCTTAATCGCGGCTCAGGCGGCGATTGCCGGAACCGGGAAATTGGGAGATTTCGTGGTTCTAGCGGGGCAGGTCGGCGTTAATGGGCATATTTATGTTGAAAGTGGAACGATAGTTTTGGGTCAAAGCGGCGTCATAAATGATGTCGAAAAAAAAGATATTCTTTTCGGATCTCCGGCCCGGCCTAGAAAAGAAGCGATGAAGCTTCAGGCTTTGTATGGGCGGCTTCCCGAACTTTTTGACGCGGTTAAGAAACTAGAACGCCGCTTTTCTTTTTCATCAACGGACGCCCAAGGCGGCGGCCCTTTGTCTCATAGCGGAGGCAGTCATGGAAACAATGCAGGCGACGATTAAAAAAGAAATCAGCCTTGAAGGCATCGGCCTTCATACCGGACATCCGTCAAAGCTCACTTTTCGCCCTTCCCCGGCCAACACCGGGATTCGGTTTTTTAGGGTGGATTTGCCCGGCCATCCCATGGTTCCGGCTAGGACGGATTTTGTCGTGACCACCGTGCGCGGAACCAATTTAGGATTGGGGGACGCCAAAATTCACACCGTCGAACACGTTTTATCGGCTTGCACGGGAGTTGGGATTGATAATATAGATGTCTTGGTTTCCGCGCCCGAGCCCCCAATCATGGACGGGTCGGCTCTGCCTTTTGTCAAAGCGATTTTAACGGCCGGAATTGAGCGCTACCCTGATTCGCCCAAACGTTGGCTTCATTTGCCGGGGGAAGTTCATTATCAAGATGGGAAGGCAAAATATCGGGCTTTCCCTGCTGATAATTTTGAGATTAAGGCGACCTTGATTCACGAGCATCCCCTGATGCCGGAGATGAGCTTGACCTTGACCATGGACCGCGAAACCTATCTTAGGGAAATCGCCCCCGCTCGTACTTTCTGTTTTGAACATGAAGTTGAGTTTTTAAAATCCCAAGGCTTAGCCCAGGGGGGATCTTTAGATAATGCAATTGTGATTGGAAAAGATCGCTATCACACAAATGAGGGGGGGCTTCGCTTCCCGGATGAGTTCGTTCGTCACAAAATGCTAGACTTAATAGGGGATTTAACCCTTATTGGCCGTCCGCTTTTTAAGATGCGGGTTGAGGCCGAATGCTTGGGGCATGCCCACAACGTCCACTTTGCAAAACTCTTGCGAGACGCGGCGGCCAAGATGAGAGGCAAAAAATCCCTGGAGGCGCGGTAATGGAAAATACAGTTTCTATCCAGACCCCGGTTCGGGTCGTGGATATTAAAGGAATCAGAAAGGCGATTCCTCATCGCTATCCTTTTCTCTTGGTGGATAAAGTCGAGATTCTCGAAGAGGATAAACGCGCGGTCGGAACCAAGATGGTGACGATTAATGAACCATTCTTTCAAGGGCATTTCCCTGAGCACCCAATTATGCCTGGGGTTTTGATCATGGAAGCCCTGGCCCAAGCCGCTTGCGTCATGCTTTTGTCCAAGGGCGGTTATGAAAACAAGATCGCTTATTTTATGGGCATTGAAGAGGCGAAATTTAGAAACCCGGTTTTCCCGGGAAGCGAGCTTAAGCTTCATGTCGAGGTTTTAAGACTCGGCCGGGCCGGGAAATTTAAAGGCGAGGCTAAAATCGGAGATAAAATCGCCGCCGAAGGCGTCATGACTTTTGCCGTCGTCGATAAAGAGGTTGCTTAAATGCCCATTCATTCAACCGCCGTTATAGATCCTAACGCGAAAATAGATTCCAGCGTTGAAATCGGCCCTTATGCCGTGATTGGCCCGCACACCACCATTGGGGCGGATTGCGTGATTGGGGCTCACTCTGTGATAGAAAGAACTCAGATGGGGAAAAATAACCGTATTTTCCCTGGGGCCTATGTCGGTGGGGCGCCGCAGGACCTTAAATTTTCCGGAGAGGAGACTCTCCTCATCATGGGAGATTCTAATACGGTTAGGGAATGCGTGACCTTAAACCGCGGAACTCATGCGACCGGAAAAACCGTGATTGGGTCCAATTGCCTTTTTATGGCCTATTCCCATGTGGCGCACGATTGCATGATTGGAAATCATGTGATTTTCGCGAACTCGGTCGCGATGGCGGGACACATTGAGGTGGGAGATTTTACCGTCGTCGGCGGACTCGCGGCCGCGCATCAACACACCAGAATCGGTCGCTTGTGCATGATCGGGGGGGGCGCCATGATTCCGAAAGACGTTCCTCCTTTTTGCATGGTTCAGGGCGACCGCGCGACGCTTAAAGGCCTTAATCTTTTGGGGCTTCGCCGCGCGGGGGTTTCTCCGGCGTCGGTTAAACTCATCAAAGAGGCCTATCGCGTTCTTTTTATGACGGGTTTGCCTTTGGAAGAAGCCTTGTCCTGTGCTGAGTCCATCCGCTGCGCTGAAGTTCGCGAAATGATTTCTTTCATTCGTTCTTCCAAACGGGGAGTAATTCGTCCGGCTCCTAAAGGCGTTCAGCAGGAAGAGGAAGTTGCCGCGTAATTTTTTTCTTAGCCCGAATCTTCGTAGACAAGTTTGTATCCACGGGCATTTCTATCAGCCTCCCAGGGAAAACCCCTGGACCGGCCTCATCGAACGCCAGGAATCTGCCGGCGATTTCCATGATTGGAATGAGAGAATCGCGGCGGAATGTTATGCGCCTAACACGGAAGCGCGGATCATGGGTTCTGATGGAAAGGTAATCAAGCGGGTCAATAATTATTTTTGGATCAGCTTTAATTTCGGCCCCACCTTGATGATGTGGCTGGAAAAATCAAACCCCAAGGCGTATGAAAAAATTATCGCGGCAGACCGAGAGAGTTCTCTTCGGCTTGAAGGACACGGAAACGCCATTGCGCAGGCCTTTGTTCACTTGATTTTGCCTTTGGCCGACCCGCGGGATCAAAAAACAGTCATCCATTGGGGAATTGTTGATTTTAAGCGGCGTTTTAATCGTATGCCGGAGGCTTTATGGCTTCCGGAAACCGCTTGCGATGATCAAACTCTCAAACTCTTGATTGATTTTGGGATGAAATATGCCATTTTGGCTCCCAGCCAAGCCGAGCGTGTGCGGAAAATAAGGCCTTTATCTCCCTGGAAAGATGTTTCCGATGCTTCCATTGATCCGAAACAACCCTACCGCTGGTTTGAGCCTTCAAGAGAAAGGAAGCGTTTTATTGATCTCATTTTTTACGACGGGCCTATTTCCGCGGCCGTTTCCTTTGAAAAATTGATGTCCGATGCCAAGGTCTGCGCGGACCGAATCGTTGGGGCTTTTGGCGATTTTAAAAAAGATGGTCTTGTCTCTATCGCGACTGATGGAGAACTCTACGGCCATCATCATAAATTTGCAGAAATGGGCCTTGCGTATTTGGTAGATCAAGAACTTCCTCGTCGAAAAATCGAAGTGGTGAACTACGGTTATTTCTTATCGCGGCATCAGCCGGAATGGGAAGTTGAAATTAAGGCTGGCCCCCAAGGGCTGGGAACCTCTTGGAGCTGTTCTCATGGCGTCGGAAGATGGTTTCTCGATTGCGGGTGCGGCTCGGAGGGAAAAAGCCAGAAATGGCGAACTCCTTTAAGGCAAGCCCTTAACGTTTTGAAATCACGGCTGGACGGCTTAAGCGAAAGAGCGGGAGATAAATTATTTAAGAATGTTTGGGCGGCGCGGGATGATTACGGAGAAGTCGTCAGTCGCGGCGTCGTTGATTTGCCGCCTGCCTTTATCGAACGACATTTATTGAAGAATTCGCCGTCTGATGTCAAGAAAGCCAGGCAACTCATGGAAATGCAGAAATTCGCCCTGTATATGTTTACCAGTTGCGGATGGTTTTTTTCCGACATCGCGGGGATCGAGGCGACGCAAAACCTTAAATACGCTCGTCGAGCCATAGAACTCGCCCAGGAAATTTCAAATGAGGATTTTGACCCTGAATTTCTGGAAATTCTTTCTCAAGCGCCTGGAAACGATTTGAAGTTTCCAGATGGTAAAGCCGTTTATCAGAACTTAGTCCGAAAATCGATTTAACCGCCCGGAACCATGGATTGAGGCATGCATTGTCCGCCTTGCCCCGGGGCGGGGACGTAACCCTGCGGGCAATTGGTTTGAGGATATCCGCATCCGGCGGATTGGCCTCCGCCGGAACTGGCTCCCATGACTCCGCCGCCCATTCCACCGCTCCCGCAACCAAAAACTCCGGCTAGGACCGTTCCCAATACTAGAGTCACCGCCGCATAAAAAATTCGTTTGGTCATAAGAACCTCCGGTCAATAGTGTAAGTCCACGGATGTCCTTTGTCAAGGACAAGGGCTTTTTTTTACCGAATTTTTACTTTCTTAAGCAGAGATAGGGACAGATAGAATGAATGAGCCGACAACCTCGCAAAGTTATTAGAATACGCGGGTTATTCCCTGAAAGGGAACCTATCCGCAAATAACAAGGAGGCGTCGGCTCATGAAAGATTGTAACACAATAGTAGGAATGGACGTGCATAAGGAAACGATTGTCGCGGCGGTGTTAAGGCGGGGGTCGGAAAAGCCGGGAGAAATAGCGCGGATGGAAAACCGCCCCGAGTCCGTGAGGAAATTGGTTCGGCGTTTGTCCGGGGGAGTATTTGTCTATGAGGCAGGTCCCTGTGGGTATGACGTTTACCGGCAAATAAGCGGGATGAAGCGCGAATGCGTGGTGATCGCTCCCTCATTAATTCCGAAGCGTCCCGGGGATCGAGTGAAGACTGACCGTCGAGATGCGGAGAATTTGGCGCGGTTGTACCGGGCCGGAGAGTTGACGGAGGTTCGGGTTCCTGATGAAGAGGAGGAAGCGGCGCGGGATCTCATTCGAGCGAGGGAAGACGTCATGGAAGACCGGTTGAGGGTTCGCAATAGGATATTGAAATTTCTGCTTCGGCAAGGGAGGATTTATGAAGGGCGAACATCGTGGCGCGGGGAACATCTTGCGTGGCTGAGGAGTCTGCGTTTCGAAAGGCCGCATCTTCAGCAAACCTTCGAGGCGAATTTTCGAGCCTGCGAGGAAACGCAAGCGCGTCTGGAGTGTTTGGATCGGCAAGTGGCGGATATGGCGCAAGAGAAAGAGCATGCGGATGTGGTGAAGTATTTGAGATGTTTGAAGGGAATTGATACGCTGAGCGCGGTTACGCTGGCGGTTGAGGCTCAAGATTTCCGGCGGTTTAATAAGGCGCGGGAATTCATGAGCTACAGCGGCTTGGTTTGTTCGGAATTCAGTAGCGGATCGGTGGTCAAGCGCGGCAGCATTACCAAGACGGGGAACGCGCATATCCGCCGTATTTTAGGGGAAGCGGCATGGAGTTATCGACACGGCGGAACGGTGAGTCGCGAGTTGGCGGAACGGCGGAAGGGGTGTCCGGAAAGGGTCGTGGCGATAGCGCGAGCGGCGCAAGATAGGTTGTGCCGGAAATTCGCGCGGCTGACTCATAAAGGCAAATTAGTTCAGAAGGCTGTGATCGCGGTTGCGCGGGAGTTGGGAGGCTTTGTCTGGGCCATTGGCCAAGAAGCCGCCAAAACATCGGTTTAAAAAAACGACGATCTTTGGAGAGTTATAGACTTGGAAGCAAGGCAACGGAACGGGGAACCCTCGAGGGGACTATGTGTAGTGGGCGAAAATCCATGATGCACGACGACAGATCGAGGAAGCCTCTGACGAATCACAATCATGCGAGGCTCGCCTTATGGCGAGTGATCCGCGAATATCAGTTTGATTCACCGTCGATAACCGCTTTGCTTCCAGGTTTAGAACTCTCCAGGGATGGACCAAAAAGTCGCGCGGGGTTGACAGGCTCATTCATATCAGTCCCCATCTTTCAGAACTTGCGCGAGGAGGGATTTTCGCTCCCCCGATTTCCGCTGTGCTTAAATCTCCGCCGCGACCGGCCGCATCAGCAAGCCAAATCATTGGCTTGCGTCTGTCGGCTTCAAATCCTTTCCTGAAACTTGCGCGAGGAGGGATTTGAACCCTCAAGGCCTTGCGGCCACACGGTCCTGAGCCGTGCGCGTCTGCCAGTTCCGCCACCCGCGCGCGACTCTATTCTACAAAAAAGGGGACAGTCCCCTTTTTTGACTCTTAATTTTCAAGCCGGAAGATGATTTGTTGAGCGATTTTAACGGGCACAGGGCCTTGGGCGTTGCGGGCGGGAGAAAACTTCATGAGCGAGGCGACTTTTTGGGCCGCTTTGTTAAAATCTGCGGCAGCGGGGGTGAGGATGTCTACGCCCGTGACGCTTCCGTCAATTCCAATATGAATGGCGACCATCACGATCGCTTCTTTCCCCGCGCGTCTTTCAGCCTCGGGATAATACTTGCGGAGATTTTTGAACACCTCATTGAGATTGAGAAGTTTTGGGGGAATGATTCCAGCCGGGGAACCTCCGTTTCCTGTTCCATGAGGAGATCCGTAATTCGCGCCTTTTCCGGAACCGCCGGTCAAGGGCGAAGTTCCGGTTCCTGTTTTGGTCCCTCCAGTGGTGGGCTCTTTTTTAGGCGGCAGGGGAACGGTCTTTTGGGTTTGTTTATTTGGAAGAGTCCAGGTCTTCGGGGTTTGAGGAGGAACGGGCGGGGGTGGAGCTTTAGGCGCGGGTTTAGGGACAACAGGTGGAGCGTTTGAAGTCTTGCGCTTAGGCGCTCCGAGCTTTTTAGGACCGGTCCCAATCAAGGGACTGGTCAAATCCACTTCAACAGGGGAGTTGGTTGGATGGATTCGGTTGAGGTGAAGACCCCAGGCCAATAAAAGTCCGTGAAGGGCGGCGGAAATGAGAAGACATTGCCGCCAGGAAAGAATCGGTTTTTTAGAAATTTTTTTTTCTTGAACGAGGCTCACAAACTTTTGACTTCAAGCCCTATTTTGTGGATTCCCGAACCGCGAACTAAATCTAAAAGCGCGACGACGGGCCCATAAGGCACGCTTTTGTCGGCAGCCAAAGTCACCCGCGTCTCCGGGTCGGCGGTCACGGTCTGGGCCAAGAGCGCGGAAAGTTCGTTTTGAGAGACGAGTTTCCCGGAAAAGTAAATTTGCTCTTTTGAGTTCAGGGCGATTTCAAGGGCCTTGGTGGAGGTGTGAGAGTGATGGGCGGCTTTGGGAAGGTCTACCTTGATGGTTCTGTGCGCGATCATGGGAGCGGTGACCATAAAGATAATGAGAAGCACCAAGACTACGTCCACCAGCGGCGTGATGTTAATGGCCGTCATGGGCCCCGAGGCTTTTCCGGGAGATTGCATGGCTATTGGGAACGAGCTCTCAAAACGACGATGAGAGATTCCGTTCCGGAGAGAATCTTTTGAACCTTGTCTTGGAAATAGTTATAAGCGATGACGCAGGGAATAGCGACAAAAAGCCCAATGGCGGTTGTGACTAGAGCCGCGGAGAGGCCCTTCATGACGACTTCGGGGCCGGCCCCGCTTTGAGATAAATCATGAAAGGCTTTGATGACTCCCAGGACCGTTCCCAAGAGCCCGATAAAAGGAGCGTTGGATCCCAAGGTTCCTAAAATGAGAAGTCTTTGTTCAAGAAGATTTTTCTCCGTCCAGCTTTTTGCCGCGAAAATCTCGTTGTTAAATGGTTTTTTTCTTGCGTGATCGGTCATCTCTTCCGCCAAAAGGCGGCTTGCGGCCCCGCCAAAGTCTGAGAGATTTACTTTTTCTGCCGCGTCAATAAGGAGCGCTTTGCGTAAGCCCAGAAATACGGCTTCTTCTTTTTTAAGAAATAATCCGCGCTCAATGATCACGGCAACTGCGATAATGGAGCAGAGAATGAGAATTCCGATGACCCAGTCGCCGCCGCTCAATGCCAGGGCCTTAAGAATTATAAGCATGGGCGTAACGGCTTAGGGTTTACTGTATTTTTCCATCTTCAAGAGAGCCCCGCACAATTCCGCTTGAACGGAGGGATTGGTTTCGGAGTAAAGCTGTGTTTGAAGAAGTGAAAAAACATCATTTTTACCCATTTCGCCTAAATAATGGGTGGCAAAAGCGCGGGTAAACCAGTCCGTATCTTGATAGTGGTGAAGAAGCGTTTCGCGTCCGAATTCATTCCCTAATTCCCAGGCCAGATGAGAAGCGTAGAGCTTGACGGCCAGCGAGGAATCCATCTCCGCGGCGGTATAAATGATGGAGCTGATATTGGAGTTGGGCTTTCCGTCAGCCATGATATAAAGAGCTTCCATCGCCGTAAAGCGAATCGTTACATCGGTATTTTGAAGGGCGGATTGGAAAAGCGGGATAAATTGGGGATCGTGAGTGTAGGCCAAGGCGTCCAAAGCCAAGGCTTGGATTTGGACGTTAGTTCCTGTTTGAACAATGGTTTGAAGAGAATTTTGCAGCGTGAGATTCTTGGTTCCCGCGAGTCCTTCGGTTAAGAGAAAGCCCAACTGGGTGTAGCGGGTTTGGAGATTGTATCCGTCCAAGGTCGTTAAATTCGCCAAATTGGTCAAAGAGGGGTCTAGCTGTTCTTGCGAGTTGGGCCTCATATTGGGAAGCTGAAGAAGGCGCAAAAGGTTGGCGTCAATCTGAGGGTCTAAAACGGCGTTGGGGGGGAGCTTCAGCCGGGGGGCTGTGATGATGAGGGGCTCAAGTTCAAGAATGGGAGCCGAGGAGGCCGCGGCCGTTGGCGAAGCGGGCGGAGGAGTTTGAGCGCGCAAATTTCCCGCTAAGAACAAAAAATAGACGAAAATGATTTTTCTCATTGCCCTGCCGCCTGTTTTTTAGGAAAAAGTTTGATGGCCGCGATACAGTCTTCCGCTACGACGAAATTGTATTGTTGTTCCTGATTAATTCGGTTGACCAAACGGTCGTAGTCGCTGGCGTCTCCATAATCTCCCAAATATTGCGCGGCCATGGCGCGAACGACCCAACTCGGATTCGACACAAAGGAACGAAGCATCGGAACTCCCGAAGGATCTCCCAGTCTTGCCAAAAGCCCCGCCGCGTAAACATTCAA
This sequence comes from bacterium, assembly GCA_021796015.1. The sequence continues at coordinate 9,144 of JAJYOT010000035.1, read as the reverse complement.
AATCGGAATTCCTTCGGTGTTGGGGTCGGTCTCATTCTTTATTAGAGGAATAGCGTGATGGGGATGTCCCCAAACCGCCAGCGCTTCGAGAGCTCCAAAGCGCACTCCGGAATGAAAATAGAGAAGAGCTTCCTTAAAAACCGGTTCATCGGCGAGATTATGGCGGTTGGCTAAAATGATTAGAGCTTCGGAACGCACTTCGTAATTAGTGCTCCAGCGGGCCATGGTCTTGAGCTCTTTTCTAATTCGGGAATTTTTGGTGTTAAGCGAGAGCGCTTCGGTGATGGGAATTCCGATATGCGTATAGTGATTTCTGAGTCTAAAACCCGTTGGCGTTCCGATGCTGATGATGTCTCCTAGGGGGGTTCCGCTGGTATTATTGAGAGTAACGGTTTCTTGGTTGAGATTGTCGAAGAGATTAATCAGCGTGCTGGTAATAAGAGGATCGGTTTTTGCCGTTTGGCTGGAACTGAGAACCGAAGCCGTTGGAGAAGAATTTGAGGAATTGGCTTGGGCGCCCGGAGCCCCGGGCGCGCCTGGCTGGGGAACGCAGGAAGAAAGAGTCAAAATCGCTAGAGACAAAATGGCGAGGGACAGGATCGAACTGTCGACACCTGGTTTTTCAGACCAGTGCTCTACCACTGAGCTACCTCGCCTTGAAATTTTCATTTTGAGTTCTCATCCATTATAACAATAAAACAAATCAAGAAAACAAAATCAGGTTCCTTTCCTCGATAGCCATAGGGTTGGGGCAATGCCCGCGGTAAGAGAAATCATCAGTGAATCTAACCTTTCCGCAGGCACTCGGCGCATTATATTGCGCCGGGTGCCGCCCGTATGATTATTGGGAAGAGGCATAGGTCTTTTGCCGAAAAGGGCCTAGGACTTTAGACCCATGCGCGTCAGCTTTAAGATGGGCATAATAAGAACATGAAAAATCAAAAAATATTTTTGCGCTCTTCGTTGTCTTTGTCTTTAATTCTTTCTTCTCTAAGCCCCGCTTTCGCCGGTTTTGGCGCTCGAAGTGAAATCTCTAATACTCCTGAAAATATTTCGCCTGCCTTGGTTTCGCCGCTTGATTTTTCAGCTCAAAATTCCATCAATCTTTTAAGTCCAGGAGAAGAGTTGCCGGCCAATTTGACTTCCGCATCCGTGCTTGAATCATTGTCGGTTTCCCAAGAGAAAACCGCGGAGGTTTTGAAAGCAATTTCCAAAAACTCAATGGAGAAAAATATTGCGAAGCCTTCCGCTTTAAAGGAAGAAAAAAATAACCTGCCTCATCTGAGGCCGCTTTCAAAAGTTTTTAAGCGTCTAAAAAAATTCTTGGGGCGCGGAATTTCTACGCCTTCGCGCGCAAAAATTAATTTTGACGGTCAGAATTTTGCAGGCAAATTTTCTCTAGGCGTTCGCCGTAAGCCCTGGCAGAACGAAGCCCCTACTTCTTTTACCGAACGCCGGTTTTTGCTTGAACCCTCGAAAAAGGGCCTCGTCGCGCTCAAACAGTTTCATCTTTCGGTTAATTCGGTCACCCCGGAAGGAGAAAAACCGGTTGTTCTCAATGCCGATCCAACGGATATGGCCTCTATCGAACAAGCCTTGCGCCAGGAAGTGGATTCAAACCCCGCGAAATACGGACTATCTTCTCAGTATGGAAAGCCGAGCGATCAGATGTCCACGGTTCATGTGGTCAAATTGTCAGGGCAAGCCGATCAAGCCGACAGCATTATCGCGGTTTTCAGACAATGGCAAAAAGGGACCGATTTGGACGGCTCTCCTTATTATTTACTGGTGGATGAGGCCAATTTACGCTTCCATATTAAGGTCTTGAACGGAAAGCCGGTGATGATGGGCGTTGAAGGCGGCTTTGCTCCTGAAATTGATCCGGCGATTATGAAGCCGGGTTATAGCGATTCCCAGCTGGAAGAAATCGCTCGCAAACAACTGTCTTCCGAAAAACCAAACGGGGGAAATTCAACAGATAACGTCATTCGTCCTAAAACTCCGGGACATTTGAGTTTGTTGAGCGGGGCTCCTCAGGTGGCGCTGATGGCTCGCGAAATTGTCTATTTCTCGAATTCCTGGCGTGCGGTCAATATCTATCAAGGAACTTCTTTGACCGGGGGACAAGAGATGATCTTGGTTGATGTTAAGACCGGGGAAGCGTTTCCTTTGGGCTCGGACGGAGTTCTCGACCATCGCGTTGCCTCTTCCGGCGGCTCCATTTCCGGAACGGCGGTCGGGCGGGGGACGACGTTGACGGAAGACGGGGAAGACCATGGGCCTATCGGCGATATGGCTTTGCCCAATGCCAAGGTTTTCGATTCCCAAGGCCGTGTCATTACGGTGACCGATGAGAATGGAAATTTCACCATTCCCGCTTCCGTCAATGCGGGGAAGCCGTTGGCGATTACCGTGCGCTTGGATGGAATTTATGGGCCGGTCATTGATGATGATTCTTCGGATTCTCCGATTGTCGCGAATTTGACCGTTAAACCTGGAGAAACCGTTCGCGTCACTTTAAATCCGACGGGGGATGATGAACAGCAAGCCGCCAGCGTCAACGCCTATGTTTATTCTTATCGGCTTTTTAATTGGTTCAAGTCCTATCTGGGTTTGTCCGATCCCAGATTCTATACGCCTTTGGCCGGTTCCATCCACACCAATGGGACCAGTCTTCCAGGAAACGCCGACTATGATCCGATGACCGACGGGTTCTATTTAATGAAAAAAGCTACGCTTCCTGAAAAAATTCGCGGGAAAGACGGGAAAATCAAGACGATTCTTCTGACTTTTGAAAACACCTCCCAACCCTCCATTTCTCTCCATGAATTGGGGCATCGTTTTGTTCAAAGGGCTTCCCAGCTCAATTTGACTTCCGAGGAAGTCAACGCTCCGGCCTATCGCTTTGTCAAGCATCCGATTGACCCTGTGATGGGCTCCGGCTCCAATGAAGCGACGGCAGACACGATTTCCATGTTCATGAGAAATAGCCCCGTGATCGGAAATGGCTTTATTCTCAATCCTCTCCCTGGAATGCCGACCATTATCCGGACCGGCGAAAATAAAACCGTCTATGATCCCAAAAATTCCGATCCCCATAATCAGGGGGAGACCCAAATGGGAACGGCGTGGATGAGCCGAAAGGACATCATGGCCGCGATGGGAGAAGCTGAAGGCGCTTTTCGCTCCGCTCTTATTTTCGTTCTAACTTCTCTCTATGCTCAACCCGCCGATCCGGTCAGCGCCTTGACCCACGCAATGCTTGCCGATATGGCCAAGGACGGAACTATTCCGCACGAGTCCATCATCCGTTCCCACGCTAAAAACGACCACGGTCTTGATCTTCCGGCCTCGCCTTCGTTTCCAGAGGGTGGCAATGTCCTCGTGGCGGGCGGAAATTCTCCCTCCGGTCGCGCCGCGCGATGAGGTTTGTGGAGTTTGAGACCTGGGTCTTTTGCCGGAAACTCTCTAGGCCTTTAGACCCATACGGATTGATGAATCAATGGATAAAATAAAGAAGGCAGGTGAGGATCGTAAAATGAATGAGGAGTTTATGAATAAAAAAATAATCAGCGGTTTGCTTTCGCTCAGCGTTCTGGTTTCTTCCGGTTTTGGGCCCGTTTGGGCTGGAGGCATGATTGAGACGGGAAATTCCGGGAGAGAGGTCCTTCCCATTCACTTGTCGAATCTTCCTTTAGGGATGGATGCTCAAGAAAACGCTTTTTCCTTGCCGGCCGAGGGCATGGAAGAATCTCTGCAATTTGAAGATTCTCTTGGCGCGATTCAGTTGGGGACTGTCCCTAAATTCCGGGATACGGAGGCGTCTCAAGGCGTTTCTGGTTCTAATGCCAAACCAGTAGGACAAAATTTATCGCCCGCCAATGCCTCCGTTATCGCGCGCCCTGAACAGGTTGCGAAGGCGAAATCCTTAAGCCATCTCGCCGCCTTCATTGGCTCTCATCTGAAAAAAATCGGCGCGCGGTTTTTTGACGGGTCTAAGCGCCAATCGCGCTTGTCCGCTCTCGGGCTCTCCGCTTTCGCCCCGTCCATTCGCCCGCTTCCAAAACTTAAACTCCCCAAAGGGGTTAAAACCGATGCCGGCCCCATTATCCCGGATTTTCGAGAACAACCGGAATTTCATCAGTCTTTAAACGTCGTTTCCACGACCGAAGAGCCCGCCGCCGAAGTTGCCGCTCCGGGGGTTCAAGTTTTCGATCGCTTGGTGGACGTTCCGCTTGCGGCTAATCCGCAAAGCGCCGGTGGTATCGAGCGCGCGTTGCGCGAGGCGATTGATTCCAATCCACAATATAAGGTCAGAAGCTCGGACTTAGGAACTTCCCAGCTTCATTTGACGGAAGTTCCCGGGCAACTTCCGACCTGGTACGCCTCTTTCCATCAACAATATACGGATGGAAAATCAAACCCGCTTCCGGTTTACGGCGCTTCTCTTAATTTTACGATCCACGTCAAAAACGGGAAGCCGGTCATTGTCGGCGTCCATGGGCGGCTTTTTCCCAAACTCAAAGTGGATGTTTCTTCCAAGTTCAACGACGCGGTTTTGGAAAGTAAAATCAAAAATCGGCTCAAACTTCAAAATGATGAATCGGCCAAAATTTCATTCCGCGATCGGCAAATTTTCTATGTTCCGTCTTCTTCCGGAAAAGGCGGGGCTTGGCATGCGATTAGCCTCTACAAAGTAGAAGGCATTGATGCGTTGGTTGCGGCCGATATTTCAACAGGACAGACCTTCTTGTGGGATATGCGCTTAGGCGCGGCGTCTCCTACGACCGGGCCTCCGGCTGGCGTTTCGTCTTCGGCGCAGTTTGAAGCCCGCGTTCCGACTTCCGATAACGATATGGGAACTCCTCCCACTCTTCATCAGTTGCCTTTGCCGGGAGTGACGGTCACTCTTCCGGACGGCCGTGAAGTTAATGCTGATGATCAGGGGCGGGTCAATGTTGATCTGGCCAACGGCCAACCGATGGACGTAACCGCGAAACTTGAAAGCGATCATGTCGTAATTAATAATGAAGCGGGCGAGGCTTTGGTGGTCAAGGCAAGCCTCGTTCAAGGGAAAGACGGCGTCGTGGTTGTTTTTAATCCGCCGACCAGTGTGACCGGTCCTACCACGCCCGCCCCAAAACCAACTCTGTGGGGAAAAATTGTCCGAACTTTTAAACATTTTTTCTCTCCTTCTTATCGCGCCCAAGAAGACGCCGAGAGTCAAGCTCGGGCCGAGTCGGAGAAAGAATTGGCGCAGGTGACCGCTTATTATAGCCACTATACTTTTATCAATTGGGCCATGGCCCACGGCGTTGGCGAAAAAGACGGCTTACTCAAACAGAAATTGACTATCAACGTGAATATCGCGGATGAATGCAACGCCTATTATGATCCGTCTTCAAATACGCTCAATTTCTTTTTGTCCAGCGCGCAGTGCATCAATACCGGGACCCTTCCTGGAGTCGGTTTTCATGAAAGCGGTCATTGGACCCATGCTTTGGTGGCCAGCTATGCCCACTTGGGTCTTAACGCCATGGCTTCGGTGGATCCGGGTTTAGGGGAAGGCATCGGCGATATGTTTGCCACCCACATCCTGTCGACTCCTTTAATTGGAGAACATTTCTTTAATGATCCATCTCAATCTCCTCTTCCCAACGTTCCTGGCGGCGCTTTACGCGAGACGACGAATAATTATCAGTTCAACCCTGGAGACGAGGTTCATCGGCAGGGGCTGGCTTTTATGGGAACTGTTGGATATGGCGGGGCTTGGCATTCTCTTCTGGGAGACGCTTTAGGCAAAGATAAGGCGTTGTCTTTAATCCAGGGTCTTATCTTTCCGCATATCTATGGCTACGCGAACTCCGCCGATGTTCCGGCGGCCTTAAGCGTCATTTACCTGGCCGCCAAATCGTTGACCGATGCCGCGGTTCAATCGACGGCGATGAAAACTTTGCAACAGGCCGCCGCCAAGCACGGGATGACGATTCCGGAATCGCAATCGCAAGGTCAAGCTCCTTCGGCTTAATCGAATATAAGATAATAAGGAAATAAAGACGGTGGATAGGAAAGCGCAAGGGAAAACCCTTGCGCTTTCTTTTTTTCTTTTACTGAGTTTTCCCCCCTCTCATGCGGCGGAGGTTTTTAAAGACTTTGCCTCTCCCCCTCAAGTCGTGCCTCCAGATACTATTTCTAGTCCCTCTTTATTAGAGCCGGAGGTCAATTTACCGAATTTAGACGAAATTAAAGCTCTTTCGTCTCAAAATCTTGTTCCTCGTCTTTTGTCAAAAGAAGAAAAAACTGAGTTGCCTCGTTTTTTCCAGAAGCCTATTAAAAAAATTAAACCATGGGCGCTTAAAATTAAAAAATTTTTCTCACGGAATAAGAAAGGGAAGAATTCCTTCTTAAACAAAGGGACAGTCCCTTTTTCTGGTTTGTTCGATGGGCAAAGTTTTTCTGGAAACCTGTTGCCTCAAAATTTCCCTAAAACTCTCGATGTGCCTTCGGATTCTTCAGAAGAAGGCTCTCCGGAGATTGTATTTGCCCCAGGGGCGGCTCCACGCCGGAATTTACTGGAAGAAGAGGGGGATAAAGATGGGTTTCTTTCCCGCTCTCTTGAACTTCATGTCAACCCAAGTGATGAATTTTCTATTGAAAAAATTTTGCGCGCGAAAATAGATCTTCACAAGGGGGACTTTGGGCTTTCAAGCTCGGATTTGGCTACGGTCTATGTGACGGCGGTTTCCGGAGGCCCCCATCGGACTGATACTATTTACGCCTATTTTCGCCAAAAGAAAGACGTTCTTAGCCATATTGGAAACGCGATGTCCTTGCCTGTTTGGGGAGCTTATGCGGCGGCTACGATCAAGGTTGTTAAGGGAAGAGCATTTCTTGTTTCTCTTCGCTCGAACCTCTACGATGAAGTCTCTCTTCCAAAAAAGCCGGTTTTAAGCGATACGGACTTAAATGAGGCGGTCCGGGCGCGATACGCGGATTCTTCCGAAACCTTGATTCGTTTTTTAGGGAGAGCCGTTATCGAATACCGAGGTCATTGGCGCGCCGTCAATCTTTACCGTAAGAAAGGTCTTCCCGTCGCCCTCGCGGCTGATCTATTCAATGGAGAGGTGTTTATTTGGAACAATCAAGGAGCTAGTTCCTTGGGTTTGCCGTCGGGTTTAATAGAAAGCGCTCATAAAATTTCCGCTACTGTAAGCCGGAATCCTTTAGCTTTAAATTTGCGAGGAGAAACGTCCAAGGTCGAGGGTCAGGCGCTGGCGCGCGCGGAATCGACGGACCATCGTCCCAATGGGGAAATTCTCTTGTCGCCCCAACCCCTTCCGTTTCTTCATCTGACGATTGATGGCCGCAATTATACCACCGATGAGAATGGGCGTTTTTCCGCCGATCTTAAACTTCCGCAGGGAACCGTCAAGGCGAAATTATCAGGTCTTTTTACCGAGGTGATTGATGAAAGTGGAAATCCGGTCGAAATTAATGGAACGCTTCGCCCGGGAGCAGGAAATGCAGTAGTTTTTAATCCCGAGGGAGCAGACCCATTCATCGTCAACCAGGTCAACGCTTATGTAGCCGATTCGCGTCATCGGGCTTGGTTGCGAAAGCTCTTAAACTTTGATCATCGCCTGGATTATCGGACTACGATTCGGGTGAATTCCTCCGAGTTTGGAAACGCTTGGTACAGCCCTGAGAGCGGCGACATTCATTCCGATCGCGAAAACGAAGAATATTCCGATACGGGGCGAATCGGAGTTTTTTTCCACGAAATGACGCATAAGGCGGACGATATGATCCATAATCCGCCGACTGGTTTTTTCATGAACCTTTTTAAGCGCGCGCGGGCTTATTTCTCGTATTCTTATAAACTTCCCGTTTTAGACCATCCTGTGGGAATGCGTTCGGACGAAGGCTTAAACGAGGGCTGGGGAGATATTGTGTCGATGTTTATGTTGGACACCCCTTTGATCGGAGAAGGATTCTATAAAAAGCAAAATCCCAGCTGGATTCGAAGCGGAGAAAATAATTATCGATTGAATCCTCAAGATGAGGTCCATGAACAAGGCCTGGCCTGGAGTGGATTTGCCTGGAATTTAAGAAAAGCCTTAAGCGAGCGTTTGGGCGAAAAAGAGGGCACGGCCTTGGCGGAAGAACTTGTGATTCCAGTTCTTTTTGGATATATGCCCGATATCCCTTCGGCCATGGCCCATGTGCTTTTGAACGCCATGGATCAAGACGGGCGCATTCTCCATGAGGAAGTGATTCGCGCATCCGCCAAGGCGCACGGCGTCGAGCTTCCTCCCACTCCTCGTTTGCCTTAAGAAATTAAGATGAGCGTCAGTTCGTTTTTTTTACTTCTTCTGACCAATATTCTGGGAGGGGCTTCCTTTGTCGCTACATCCTACGCTTTAAAAAATCTTTCACCTTTTGCGGTGGTGTTTTGGAGGGTTGTGCTGGCGGGGCCTTTTTTTCTTCCTTTTTGTATTCGGTTTTTCAAAAAGAATAATTTGGGCTTTGGCGAGGGGGTCCGGATTTCTCTAATCGCCGTCATTGGTTACGACATGCCCTTGTGGGCGGGAGCGTGGGGACAAAAACTTTCCAGCGCGACTCATGCCGCTCTACTCATGGCTTTAGAACCGATGGCCATTATTTTCTTATCGGCTATATTCCTAGATGAAAAGTTATCGGTTTTAAAAATTTTCGCCCTAGTGTTGAGTTTAACGGGATCTTTTTTAATTGTCGCTCAAGGACATTCCCTCGCTTTTCTGTTTCAGTCTCCCCATGGTTCCTACTTAGGAGACGGTTTCTTGTGCGTTCAAGGCATTTTGTTCGCATTGTATACTATTCTCGGCAAACCCCTTCTTAAAAAGATGGATGCCTTGAGCTTAACCGCTCTAACCTCTATGGTCGCCGTTTTTCCGCTTCTTTTTTGCGCAGGGATATTTCATCTGCCGGTTGTTAAATTTAATTTTCTCAAGACGGGCCTTGTGCCCCTCCTTTATTTATCGTTGGGAGTTTCTTTCTTGGGAGTTCTCACCTGGAATCTCGCGATGGAACGGGTTTCGGCTTCCATCCTGGCTAATTTTATTTTTGTTCAACCCCTCTTAGGGGCTCTTTTAGGGGTTTTTCTTT
>JAJYOT010000079.1 GCA_021796015.1 bacterium | reverse complement strand
ACGATCGGTTATACTTATGACATGGACGGAAACGAAACTTCGATGACCACCCCCTGGGGGACTTTTAATTTCACTTATGACGCTTTAAATCATGAGACCTCGATCGCGAACCCCCAAGGCGAAAAGTTCGCGTTGAATTACGACGCCGACGGCCGAAGAGTTAATCTCGTGTATCCAAATTCTGTTCAAACCAACTACGGCTATGATGCCGCGTCGGAGCTCACGCAAATCATTCATCAGAAAAACGGAACCGCGCTCGCCTTTGCGGAATATGCTTACGACTCGGACGGCAACCGCGTCAGTATGGCGACGCCCGATGGGACGAATGTTTACGGCTATGATCCCTTGAACCGCCTCATCACGGCCGCTCACCCTCAACCCTCAAACTTGCCGATCCTCAACGAGAACTTTTCGTATGACGCGGTCGGGAATCGCTTGTCGGACGCTCAAATCACCGGCTACAATTACAACGCGGCCAACGAGCTGGTCTCGAACTCATCGTTTACTTATTCCTATGACGCCAACGGCAATTTAATTTCAAAGACTGATTCCGCCGGAAACAAAACGAGCTTCAGCTACGACTCGCAAAACGAGCTCATTGGCGCGTCCATGCCGAACGGCGTTTCGGCCGTCTACAAATACGACGCCTTGGGCCGAAGAATCTTTAAATCAACCGGCTCCTTGCCCTCGCAGACCCAGCAATTCATTTACGACAACCAAAACATCCTCGCCATCTTGGACGGAAACAACAACTTGATCGCGCTGTTTACTCATGGCCCGGGCATTGATGAGCCATTGGAGATTGGACAAGGAAACGGAACGGAATACTTTTTACACGCCGACGGGCTCGGGAGCATCGTCGCCGCGACCGACATTAATGGGAATGTCGTCGAAAGAACTGAATACGAAAGCTACGGCCAGCCGGTTTTCCTCGACCTTCGCGGCCCAAGCCCCGTCGTTGAATCGCAATCATTCACCCAAAGCCCGTTCGCGTTTACGGGACAGCCGTATGATTCCGAGACGGGGATGTATGATTATCGGGCGAGGGAGTATGACTCGCAGACGGGGAGATTTATCCAGCAGGACCCATTGGGATTAAACGGAGGTGGCATCAATCTGTATGCCTATGTCATGAATCAGCCGTTGCGCTATCGAGACCCGATGGGGACTGGTCTCAATATAGGTGGATTTGTAAGTTGTGTAGGCCATGTAGTCATAATGAGTGTGGGGGAGGAAATCGCATTAGAACAAATTTTGACATCCCTACTTGCGCCAGAGGCAATTCCTGTGGAAGTAGCGGTAGTTCTAAATCTCGTTGGAACCCAACAAGACTATAATGAAATTATGAATTGTGCGAAAAACAATTCCCCACCGCCTCGAAGAATGTGTCCTTATCATCCGACACAAATCGTACAAGGCGGCCCCGTAATTGGGCCTCCTCGTGAACCAGTGATCGTATCGACGCCTCAACCTGTAATAGTACAAGGTGCTCCATGAGGAATTCATACATGGAAGGAGTTGTAAATTGGTTTCTAAAAAATAATGAAAAGATAATAACAGCGCTGTTTGGCATATCTCTAGCAATAGCAATATTTTGGGGTATTGAGCCGAGAACAAGCCCGCTCAACCAATGGTTTCAAACTCGTATTCCGGTCTGGTTGGCAATAATGAGCGATGGTATTTCTGGAATCGGGGTAATCCTAAGCGCACATGGGCTACTCAAATCAGCCAAATTAAAATTGGCCCTGGCCCTCGCCCTTACAATTTCAGGACCTTCCTTTTGGATCGTAATGAACAGAGGTCTCCTAAGTGGAATATTGCTGGTTATCTTTCTTGGGGTATGCGTGTTGTATTGGCCCATTATAATGACGTTAAGATCATTTCTAGCCGTTGAGAAATCTCATGGGAATCTGAATGATAACGCGGATATAAAAGGATTTTTGGATTGGTTTCTAAAAAATAAGGAATGGAAAGCAACAATTACGCTATTTCTCCTCGCAACCGGAGTAGTAATATTTTGGGTTACAAGATCGGGAGGAAGTCATCAGTTTCGCATTCCCATATGGCTGGCAATAATAGATATTGCTGTTTTGGGCACTATACTAACTCTAAGCATCCATAAAGCCAAATTGCCTAAGTATATTACCATCCCCATAGCGGCTTTGATTGGCGTAACTTATGAGTCTTCCATATCGATTTTAATGAAAACAAACAAGATTCTTTTGGCTGGAGTAATACTGACCGTTTCCTTGGGAGTATGCGCGTTATCTCGAGCAATGACGACAATACTAAAGCCCTTTTCAAATCTAGGAGAAAGAAGGTCCGTTCCGAAAATCAAAGGATCCTGGCCAGATGAATTTGAGCATTTGAAAGTCAAGGAAGAAGTGGAATACGAGTTATCCCAAAAATTTCCGGGCTATTGGGACAAATCCGCGCATTATTCCAAGCATGAGAAACTCAAGCATTTAGAGGAAGTCGCGCGCGAGTTTGACGAAAAATACGGGCATCAAAAAATGGCCCTAATCGTGGAAGAACTTAAAAAGCGCTTGGAATCATGACGCTGGGAATAACGCGCGAAATAGGGACAGTCCCCATTTCGCCGACCCGCAAGGCAACAAAACGAGTTTCAGCTATGACCCGATGGGGAATCTTTTGAGCGTCACGGACGCCCTCGGCGGCCAGACCAGCTATTCTTATCAGCCCGGCCGCCCCGAGCGCAATCTCGCGAAGGTCACCGATGCCCTCAGCCACCCCACTCAGTTTTCCTACGACATTAACGCCCGCCTCACCGCCGTGACTAACGCTTTAAGTCAGTCCAAAAACTTAAGTTCCGTCGGGGCCGCGCTCTGGTATAATAGAAAGAGCGTATGGCGAGAGTATTCCAAAAGCGGGGGGCGTGGTGGCTGGACTACATGGATGATTCCGGCCGTCGTCACAGGGAACCGGTCGGCCTGGGAGCGAGCTATTCCCTGGCCAAGGAAGTTCTCGCCAAGCGATTGGCCCATATCTCCGAGCGCAGGCATTTCCCAAGCCGGGCGGCCAACGCCGCGACTTTTAACTCCTTGGCGGACAAGTTTTGGGAGCTTCATGGGCAAAGGCTTAAATCCAAATCCTGGGCCTCCATGCTCGTGAGGATTCGGAAAGAATTCGGAACTCGGAGGGTGAGCGACGTGAGGCCGTCCGATATCCAGAAGTTCTACAACGCCCTCGCTGGACAAACCTCCGTCTCGACCGCTAATCGCCATTTAACTTTGATTTGCTCCATTTTTAGTAAGGCCAAGCTTTGGGGGCTTTTTTACGGCGATAATCCCGTCGGCGCCGTCAAGCGGGAAAAAGAGCCGGCCCATCGGCTGCGTTTTTTGTCAATGGAGGAATGGGAGAGGCTCTATGAGGCAGCGCATGAAAGGCTTAAGCCCGTTCTTATCTGCGCCGTTAAGACGGGAATGCGCAAGAGCGAAATCATCAATTTAGGCTGGGAAAACGTGGATTTGGAGCACGGGGTAATTTATATCCTTCAATCTAAGTCCGGCAGGCCTCGCGAGATTCATATCGCGTCCAGCCTGCGAGAATGCTTGTTGGCTCTTGGGCCAAAGGCCTCGGGGCCCGTTTTCGCCTTGCCGGAGATCATGTTGCGCCGTTATTTTGACCAGGCCGTTAGAGCCTCCCGCGTCAAGGATTTTTGCTTTCACGATTTGCGCCATACCTTCGCCTCTCATTACATCATGAAGACAAATGATCTGCCCGCCCTCCAAAAGGCCTTGGGACATTCCACTCCCGCCATGACCTTGAGATACGCTCATCTCAGTCAAGGCCACATGGCTTCTAATATGGCCGCCTTTGATTCCGCGATTCCGGTTAAGCGCCTTTTTCCTCATTCTCAGTTGGCACCAGGAATGGCACCAAGCGTTTCTGATGAGCGCGAAATTCTTGTAAAAAGTGTAGTAAAATAAATCAAAATCGGGCCGTTAGCTCAGCGGTAGAGCGTTCGCCTTACACGCGACAGGTCGGGGGTTCGAATCCCTCACGGCCCAGATTACCGCCCACGTTCTAATTCGGCTAATTCTGTTTGGGCTTTAAGCAGATTCCGCTCACAGGAGGCGATGAATTTTTTTGCGTAGACGAGCATGACATCTCCCTCCTGATAATAAGGAAGCTCGAATTTTTGATTTTCGATGGTCTGCTTCAGCCCTTCGATTAAACGCGAGAGATAATCCTTTTTTTTATCGGGGTCTTCCGGCATCGCCATGAGATTATTCTACAATAAGGGAGTCATGGGATTGCGCGCTTATTTCGCGGCGGTTTTCTTGATTGTCCCGCCGGGCCTTCAGGCAGGGACGATTCATGCTCGGCATAGAGAGGTGAAAAAAATGGAAATTAAAAGTTCGGCTTTTGCGATGAATCAGCCGATTCCTAAAAAATATACGGGGGAAGGAGAAGACGTTTCTCCGGAACTGGAATTTATCAACGTTCCGGAAAAAGCGAAGAGCCTGGTCTTGATTATGGATGACCCGGACGCGCCTCCGGGAACCTGGGTTCATTGGGTGATTTATAATTTGCCTTCCGACACGCGGCGCTTGCCGGAAAATTTTCCCAAAAAAGAAGCCTTGAAAGACGGGACCAAGCAAGGTCCCTGTTGGGGGGTGGATTCTTTTGAGCGCGTCGGCTATTACGGTCCGCTTCCGCCTCCGGGAAAAGTCCACCATTATTTTTTTAAACTTTTCGCCCTCGACAAAGCGCTGAACTTGTCTCCTTCCCAGGCGACAAAAAACGAGCTCTTAAAGGCGATGAAAGGGCATGTGCTCGCTTCCGCAGAGTTGGTCGGAGTTTACCAGAGATGAATTCCCTTCAACAGTCTTTTCGTCAATTAGGACGAACCGGCCTTAACGTCTTGTCCGTCGGATACGGGGCTTGGGGCGTGGGGAAAAGCATGTGGGGGAAAACCGACGATGCGGAATCCTTGAAATCTCTTTTGAAGGCTTTGGAATTGGGATGCAATTTCTTCGACACCGCATATGTTTACGGCGATGGCCATTCCG
>JAJYOT010000078.1 GCA_021796015.1 bacterium | reverse complement strand
AAGGCGTTAGCGAGACCAAGAAAATCCTCGACGATTATAACGCGATCTCGGAAAAGCTGGCCGATCCCAATTTGACGCCGGAAGAGATGGAGAAACTTCTCGATAAACAAGGAAAACTTCAGGAAAAAATCGAGGCCGTGGGCGCTTGGGAACTTGACAACAAGCTGGAACTGGCGATGGACGCTTTGAGATGTCCGCCGCCCGATCAAAACGTGGGGCATCTCTCCGGAGGCGAAAAACGCCGCGTGGCCCTTTGCCGCCTTCTTCTGCAAGAACCGGATATTTTGCTTTTGGATGAACCCACCAATCATTTGGACGCGGAATCAGTTGAGTGGCTCGAACAACATTTACGGCAATATAAGGGAACCGTGATTGCCGTCACCCATGACCGCTACTTTTTAGACAATGTCGCCGGCTGGATTTTAGAACTGGATCGCGGCGAAGGCATTCCCTGGGAAGGCAATTACGCGAGCTGGCTTGAACAAAAACAAAATCGCCTGGCCCAGGAATCTAAAAGCGAGTCCAAATATCAAAAATCCTTGGCTCAGGAATTGGCCTGGGTGCGTTTAGGGGCCAAGGGCCGTCAGGCTAAGAGTAAGGCCCGCCTCAAAGCTTATGAACAGATGTTGGAGGAAGGCCAAACCGAAAAAACCTCCGAGACCTTAGAAATTTATATTCCGCCCGGCCCGCGTTTGGGGGAAACCGTGATTGAGGCCAAGGGAATTTCCAAGGCCTATGGCGATAAATTGCTGTTTGAAAATTTAAGTTTTAATCTTCCGCCGAACGGCGTCGTCGGGGTCATCGGCCCCAATGGCGCCGGTAAAACGACCTTGTTTCGCCTGATTACCGGCAAGGAAAAGCCCGATTCCGGTTCCTTTAAAGTTGGGGAAACCGTGAAGCTGGCCTATGTCGATCAAGACCGGGATTCCTTGAATTCCGAGGCCAATGTGTGGGAGGCGATTACGGGCGGGCTTGATGTAGTGAGCTTGGGCAAAAAAGAAGTCAATTCCCGTCAATACGTCGCGCGCTTTAATTTTTCGGGGACCGACCAGCAGAAAATCGTCAAGAATTTGTCCGGCGGCGAGAGAAACCGGGTTCACATGGCGCGGATGCTCAAAGAAGGCGGGAACGTCCTTTTGCTCGATGAGCCCACCAACGATTTAGACGTTCACACGCTCCGCGCCCTGGAAGAGGCCGTTTCTAATTTCGCCGGTTGCGCGGTGGTCATCAGTCACGACCGCTGGTTTTTAGACCGCATTGCGACCCATATTCTCGCCTTTGAGGGAGACAGTCAGGTGCGTTGGTTTGAAGGCAATTATTCGGACTACGAAGAAGACCGAAAAAAGCGCATGGGGGATATTGTTCCTCGGCGCATTCACTACAAAAAATTGACGCGGAGCGCCTAAGGCTCCATGACAAAATAATATGGACAATTTGGCCAGGCAAGTTTGGAGCGAGACAAGGAGTAAGGAGTGAGAATACTGAACGTATGCGAGCGACAAACGACGCAGTCGCAGCACAAAATCGCCTGGCCCCAAAGGGGAAGAGCAATCCTGGCCGACTTCTTTGTTGCTCGTCGCGCACATAGCTTAAGCTATGCTTGCTCCTCGCGCCTCGAATTCAGCTCAGTCTCGCTCTTCCAAATGCCCATATTATTTTGTCATGGAGCCTAATGCGTTGGGTTTTGCGTTCAAAAATTCATAAAGCCACCGTCACCGGTGCGGATGTGAGTTATGTCGGTTCCATCGCCATCGATCAAAACCTCATCGAAAAAACCGGGCTTTGGATTGGGGAAAGGGTTTTGGTCGTCAGCAACACCTCCGGCGCGCGTCTTGAGACCTATGTTATTGCCTCTCCCCGGGATTCCGGAGTCATCACCATGAACGGGGCCGCCGCGCATTTAATTAAGGCGGGGGAAGAGATCATTATCATGGGTTTTGAGCTTTCGGATAAGCCGATCAAGCCGACCTCCATTCTCCTCGATAAAAGGAACCGCTTCGTTAAGTTTTTGTCGCCGAAAGAAGATCACCTTTCCCCGGAAGAAGTGATTCAAAGCTTTTGAAAACCCTGAAGGGTGAAAAAATCCTTATTAGAGAGAGCCTGATTCATGGTCGCGGCCATATCACTAAAAATCTGTTACACTGTGAAGGTGGATGGAATTTCGACGAGTTCCTAAATTGATTATGGAAACGAAGAGCGGTAAAAAGCGTAAAATCTTCAAGGAGGAAACAACATGGAACCATTAATGGCGCTTGCTATCGGGATTGTTTGCCTAATCTTGATCTTGTCAATGATAACAGCCGTTGGACAAGCGACAGTTGCTATCGTAACTGTTTTTGGCAAGTATAGAAAAATCTTGCGCGAAGGATTAAACTTCAAACTTCCTTGGGAATTCGTTTACTTCCGGCTATCGCTGCAAAACCGGGCGTTAGAACTGGAGTTTCAAGCTATCACGCAAGATCAGGCTAACGTGAAATTCTCAACGATGATTGTCTACTCTGTCGCCGATTCAACGGAGGAATGCATCAAAAGGGCGACTTTCAGCTTTGCTACCCATCAAGAATTTCTTCTGGCGCTTCAACGAACCATTGATGGATCGATTCGTCAGTTTGTGGCGACCACCAAACAGGCGCAAATTTTGGGTATGCGCGCAGAAATCGTCGATCATACGAAGAAGAATTTGGACGAAGTCATTTCTTCCTGGGGCTATGTTGTCAGAGACATACAAATCACGGATATGACTTTCGACAAGGAGATTATTGACTCCATGGCGCGGGTAGTATCATCCAAGAATTTGTTGGCCGCTGCTGAGAATGAAGGAGCGGCGCTTTTGGTCAAGCGGACGAAAGACGCGGAAGCGGAAGCGGCCTACAAGACTATCGGTGCCGAAGCGGAAAAGAAGGCGTCCGCTTTGCGGGGGGAGGGCCTCGCCTTATTCCGTAAGAATATAGCCGATGGCATGAAGGACGCGGCAGAGAGTCTGAAAGTCGCGGGAGTCGATTCAAATTTTTTGCTTTACCTCGAATATACGGACGCATTGAAATATGTCGCTGACCATGCTCAAGGGAAAGTAATCTTTATGGATAGTGGCTCCGGCGCGGCTACGCGTATCATTCAAGGAATCGACGGAATGCAGACCGATAATCTACAACTTTCTCCTAAAGTTCAGGAACGCTGAAGAGTTTCAAATCGGGGATATGGGCCCGCCATGATTATATGCTCGAAGTGCTGCGGTGAAAACAAAGATGATGCCGACTACTGCAATCAATGCAGCAATCCTCTGGATAAAGAGGCCGAAACGATTGAAGATTCCAGAGCAGTTGTAGAAGGCAAGGATGATTCCCTCCACGCCGCAGAGACGTCAACGCAATTGTCTAGCCGGAAATTGAGTCAGTTGATTCAGGGGAAGCTCCGCGCCGGTATCCCCTTAGAGCTTGCGGTAGATGCCAGTTGCGGTGAATTTCTGACTGAATTTTCCAATATTCAGAATGCTAGATTCCAACCGAAGAAAAGCGAGACCTGGGAATGTCCTGTTTGTGGTAATGAAAATGACTTAGCTGCGATTCAGTGCGACGGGTGCGGCATTGTTTTCAAAGATACGGGAAAAACGATTTCCTGCCCACGATGTTCAACGCCATGTAGAGAGGGAAAATGTTCGTGTGGGGCCTTCTTAACCTTAGCGGAATTAGTCGAATATGTTGATCCCTCCGTTTTGTATGTTTGCCCCCGATGCAAGCAACTGTTTAACGCGGTCATGGTTAAATGCGCTGATTGTGACGCCGAATTACTACAGGCGACTAGACTCAAACAATACGCATCTAAATTCCAAAGACAAAGGTAGATTTGGAAACGCTATAAAAAACCGACTTAGAAAATCAAAGCTTTTGAAAACCTGCGTTTTCTTTTTCTTATTTTGGACTTCGCCTTTAAGCGCGCTTGCGTCTTCTTTGCGTTCATCAGAAGCGGTCCAGATGGTTGATTTTTCAAAGCTTGATTCCCGCGTCGTTTTGGACATTCGCTACGCGACTAAAAATAACTTCACGCATCAGGCGGTTTATCCCGTGGCGAGGTGCTTGTTGAGAAAAAGCGTCGCCCAAAAACTTTTGAAGGCGGCTAAGGACTTTGAATCCCGGGGGCTTCGCCTGGTCATTTTCGACTGCTATCGCCCGCTCTCAATCCAGAAACAATTCTGGGCTCTCGTTCCGGATGAAAGGTACGTCGCCGACCCTGCCAAGGGTTCGCGGCACAACCGAGGCGCGGCGGTGGATGTGTCCTTGGCGGATGCCGCCGGGCATGAGCTCGTCATGCCCTCCGGTTTTGATAATTTCACCGAACGAGCCCATCGAAATTTTAAGGGTTCTAGCCCTTTGGCCCGGAAAAACATGAAACTTCTGGAAAGCGTCATGGAGCGGCATGGGTTTATAGGGCTTCCCACCGAATGGTGGCATTTTGACGCCAAGGGCTGGAAAAAATTTCCCATTGAAAATGTTCCGCTGACGTCCCTTTAAAATAAGGGTTTTCCGGTTTTAATTTTCTACAATAAGGAAATGACCGAGCTTGGACAAGGCCGCTCTCTTAAACAGAATCTGGAAGCGGCATTTCCTCATTTATATTCGGTCAGAAATGGTTGGCTCCAGATTTTGTACGAAAGGAAACCATGAGCCGCGCGGAAAAAAAGTTGCGCTATCCGGAGAGCTCGGTTTTCTACCGAAATTTAAATCGCGCTTATCCCAAAATTTCCCATGGGGAAGGCGTTTGGCTTTTTGACGACGCGGGAAAACGCTATTTAGACGCCTGTTCAGGCGCTTTTGTCGCCAACATCGGCCACGGAGTTCCTGAAATCGCGAAAGCGGTTTCTGAGCAACTTGAAAAGGTCGCCTATGTCAATGGAACGGCTTTTACGACCGAGGTTGTCGAGAAATTGGCTTCTCAACTGGCCGGGCTTTCTCCGCGCGGGCTCGATAAATTTTATTTTCTTTCCAGCGGTTCTGAAGCGGTGGAAGCCGCGCTCAAGCTTTCTCGCCATTATTGGGTCGAAAAAAAAGCGTCTTC
>JAJYOT010000034.1 GCA_021796015.1 bacterium | reverse complement strand
CCATCTTTAACCGCGAATTGAATATTGATGAGGCCCTTGACCTTCAAAGCGCGCGCGATTTTCCGGGTATAAGAGGAAATCGTGGAAATTAAGGCCGGACTTAAAGAACGCGGGGGCAAGGTGCAGGCCGAATCTCCAGAATGAATGCCCGCCTCTTCAATATGCTCCATGATGCCGGCGATATAAACCAAGGTTCCGTCCGAAACCGCGTCCACGTCCACTTCGGTCGCGTCCGCTAAAAAACGGTCGATAAAAATTTCCGCTCCAGAAGCCAAGGGGTTTTCTTCCAGATAACGCCGGAGGGTTTTTACGTCGTCTACAATCGCCATGGACAGCCCGCCCAAGACGAAACTCGGGCGAACCATGACGGGAAAACCGATTCTAAGCGCGGCGGTGACGGCCTCTTTGGCGTTTTTCGCGGCCCCATGGGCGGGCGCGGGAATTTGAAGGCGCTTCAAGATTTGGGCGAAGAGTTTCCGGTCTTCCGAGCGGTTGATGGACTTAACCGAGGTTCCCAAGATTTTTGCTCCCGCATTCTCAAGCCCTTCGGCTAAATTGAGCGGGGTTTGTCCGCCAAATTGGACTAACACCCCTTGCGGGCGCTCAAAATCAATGACCGCAAGCACGTTTTCCAAGGCCAAGGGTTCAAAATAGAGGCGGTCGGCGTGATCATAGTCGGTTGAAACCGTCTCGGGATTTGAATTAATCATCAACGCCTCAAAACCCTCTTGCCGCAAGGCGTTTAAAGCTTGAACGCAACAATAATCAAATTCAATTCCTTGTCCGATACGGTTGGGACCGGAGCCGATGACCAAAACCTTCTTTTTTTTCGCGGACGGCTTTAAATCTCCGCCGGGCAGATAGGTCGAATAGACGTAAGGGGTTGTGGACGGAAACTCTCCGGCGCAGGAATCCACCATCTTATAGACGGGTTTGATTTTCCATTTTCTCCTCAAGCTTCTAATCGCCTTCTCCGCCATGTTTTTAATTCGCGATACTTCCGCGTCTGAAAAGCCAAGGCGCTTGGCTTCAAGCAAAAGTTCGGGACTCAGTTTCTCGCTTCTTAAATCTTCCTCAAAATCCGTCAATTCCTTAATCTGATGGATAAACCACGGGTCAATCGAAGTCCAGGCGGAAATATCCTCTATCGAAATTCCGCATTTAAGGGCGGCTCTCAGCCAAAAGATTCGAGAAGAAGAGGGCAAGGATAAAAGCTTCATCCATTCCTGCGGGTTTTCCGGAGAGTTAAAAGAGGGAAGACTGCGAGAAGACAGTTCGAGCCCGCGCAACGCTTTCTGAAAAGATTCTTTAAATGTGCGCCCCAAGGCCATCGTTTCTCCGACTGATTTCATCGCGGTATCGAGCGTAAAGTTCCCGAATTTTTCCGAGGCAAAACGCGGAATTTTCGTCACCACGTAATCAATGGAGGGTTCAAAAGAAGCGGGGGTTGATTTCGTAATCGCGTTGGGAATTTCATCCAAGGTGTAACCGACGGCAAGGAGCGCCGCGATTTTCGCGATAGGAAAGCCGGTCGCTTTTGAGGCCAGAGCGGAACTGCGGGAAACGCGGGGATTAATTTCTATCGCCGCCACGCGCCCGGTTTTAGGGTGAACGGCAAATTGGATGTTGCATCCCCCCGTTTCAACCCCGATAGCCGAGACAATTTTTTTCGCCAAGTCGCGCATTTCTTGATACTGGCGGTCGCTGAGGGTCTGAGAGGGCGCCACCGTAATGGAGTCGCCGGTATGAATCCCCATGGGGTCCAGATTTTCAATCGAACACACGACGACGAAATTGTCTTTTTTATCCCGCATCACTTCGAGCTCAAATTCCTTCCAGCCCAAGACCGATTCCTCAAGAAGGACTTTTTTGATGGGGCTAGCCTCGAGAGCCGAGTGAACTTTTTGGCGCAAGTCTTCTAAATTATAGGCGATGCCGCCGCCGGTTCCCCCTAAGGTAAAAGAAGGACGGACGATCAAGGGAAAGCCCAGATCGCGGGCAATCGCGCGAATTTCGGAAGATTCGCTGATGACCACTCCCCGAGGAACGGAAACAAAGATTGATTCCATCGTCTTTTTAAACAGCTCGCGGTCTTCGGCTTTGCGAATCGTTTCAAGGTTCGCGCCCAAAAGTTCGACCGAAAATTTTTCAAGAATTCCGCGCTCGCTTAAAGCCACCGCGAGATTGAGCGCGGTTTGGCCTCCCAAGGTAGGTAACAGAGCCTCCGGCCTTTCTTTTTCAATAACGCGCGCCAAATACTCCGGGGTTAAGGGCTCAATATAGGTCCGATCCGAAAGCTCGGCATCCGTCATAATCGTCGCGGGATTGGAATTAGCCAATATAACTCGGTAGCCTTCGCCTCTTAAAGCCTTGATTCCCTGGGTTCCGGAATAGTCGAATTCGCAAGCCTGACCGATGACGATGGGGCCGGAACCGATGACCAAAATCGTCTTTAAATCGTTTCTTTTAGGCATAGTCTCAAGTTCGGCTCACCTTTTTCTCAATCATTTCTTTAAATCGCCGGAAATATTTAAGCGCGTCATGGGGGCCGGCGGAAGCCTCGGGATGATACTGAAGCGAAAGAACCGGCGCCTCTTTATGCGCGAACCCCTCGCAGGATTGATCGTTAAGGCTTAAATGAGTCAAGGACACGCAATCAGGCAAGGACGCCGCATCGACCGCAAAGCCGTGGTTTTGAGAGGTAATCTCAACTTGACGAGATCCAAGCTCCATCACCGGATGATTGGACCCATGATGCCCAAATTTAAGCTTATAGGTTTTTCCGCCCAAGGCCAAGGCGAGTATCTGGTGCCCCAAACAAATTCCGAAAATTGGTTTTCCGGAATCGATCAAGGCCTTTGTCGCCTGAATAATTTCTTTGAGCGGTTCCGGATCTCCGGGGCCGTTGGAGAGAACAATTCCATCCGGCTTCAAGGCAAGAGCTTCTTGGGCGGAGGTGCGGGCCGGAAGAACGGTCACGCGAAAATCCTCCGCCGCCAAAGCTCTTAAAATGCCTCTTTTAACGCCAAAATCATAAACCAAAACATGAGGTTTCCCGGAAGAACTCCAGGAATATTTCTCCCGGCAAGAAACCTGCTCGGCCAAAGCGGCGCCGACCATGGAAGGAATGGATTTTACTTTTTTCTTTAAACGCCCGAGTTCCGAAGTTTGCGTGGAGATCAAGCCGCGCAAGACGCCCTTATTTCTCAAATGCAAGATCAAGGCGCGGGTATCCACGCCCTCGATGGCGACCACCGCGTGGCGTTTTAAAAAAGACTCCAAGGTTTCCGTCATCTCCCAATTAGACGGGTTTTTGCAGAGTTCTCCGACCACAAAACCCGAAAGAAATGGACGTTCCGCCTCGTGGTCCTTGGTTATAATTCCGTAATTCCCAATCAAGGGATAACTCATGATGACGATTTGGTTTTTGTAGGAAGGGTCGGTCAGAATTTCCTGATATCCCGTCATCGCGGTGTTGAAGACAAATTCGCCTTCCGCTTCTCCTAATGCGCCACAGGAAAACCCGGGCCACACGCTTTGATCTTCAAGAACGATAACGGCGGGCGTTTTTTTATTCATCGCGCTCCAGAATTTTTCGCGCGTAGGACTCGGCGGATTTAAACGCGGCGAACAAATCGGGGCAGTATTTAAACGCGCCGTTTCTCAACGATTCGATTTCATCCTCCAAATAGTCATGCGATATTTGATTGCGCAAATCGCGAATATCCCGCCAAAGAGAAGCCGAGGAAATCACTCCGCGCTTTTCCATACGGTTTAAGCGATCGAGCAAAGTCCCTTCATTTTCGAGCTCGAGAGCGTCTATGGCGCGGAAAACTTTCTGCGTCAAGATATCGGTCAAGCGCGCGAAGCGCGAGGTCAAAGATTCCAACTTCTCGTCTAGTTCGTTGGACAAGGAATGCGGAAAAGGATATTTTGCCTGAAGAGATTCATGGGACAAGGTCAAGGCATTGACGGCCCGGCGCGCCGCCTCCAACTGCTCCGCAAGATACTTCTTTTTCAGCTCGGTCTTGGATGGCTCCAAATAATTTCTCCCTCGCTTTTGGCCAAATCGTAAAAACTGCTGGGTTTGGCGCCCGGGTATTTAAGGACAATATCTATTTTTTGCTCCCCCATCCTGTCTTTAAAGAGACGCGCCCATTTTCTCTTTAAATCCGCCGCGTCCCGGACCGGGACCTTGATCTCGATGAGAAAATCAATGTCGCCGCCGCGCGCATTTTCCTTGGCCCGGGACCCGAACAGCCAAACGCGCGAGCCCGGAAAATCAGCGAGAATTGAATTTAAAACGCTCCGAACGGACTCCATCTCCTTTCCGTCTAAGCGCGCCATACATCTAGTATCGCATTTTTGGCCCCGTTCCTCAATAATCTTAAGGTCGGGACAATGCCGGCTTTAAGAGTATAGGACAAGGCATTGGAGAGGAAATCATCGGCGCGCGAGAAAAATCGCCGTCTCAACATGCTCGGTCTGCGGAAAGAAATCAAAGGCTTCAAAAGAAATGGGTTTATAGCGCGTCAAGAGAACGCTTAAGTCTCGCAAAAGAGTTTTAGGGTTGCAAGAGACATACAGAACCGCAGGGATCTCGGCTTTTTCAATCATGGAAAGGGCTTTCGGGTGAATGCCGGATCGGGGAGGATCTACAATCAAAAGCTCAGGCTTCATGGCCAGCAAAGCGGGCAAAAGGATCTCGGCCAAACCGCTATAAAAAGAAGCATTTTTAACTCCGTTTAAATCGGCGTTGAAGCGAGCGTCCAAAACAGCAGCTTCCACTGATTCAAGCCCGATCACTTTATCACACAAATCAGCCACCGACAAACTGATTGCGCCTAAACCGCAGTAGAGATCAAGAATTAGTTTGGGCGAAACAAGCTTTGCTTTTTCGCGGATAAACGCGTGAAGAATTTCGGAAGCGCGGGTATTGGATTGAAAAAACGATTGCGGAGAAACCTGGAATTTTAATTCCCGTTTTCCGCTTTTTAAAGTTTCGACGACATGATTCTTTCCCCAAAGAAGCCGCGGCTCTTCCACTAACGCCGTATCCGACAGTTGATCGTTTTTCCCCCACAGAACGCCGGTGGCGGGATAAGAGTCTAAAACCGCGCGAATAAAAGATTCCTTGGGAAAATCTTCCGCAGAACTTACTAAAAGAACCATCCGTTCTTTTTTATCCCCTGACTCGCGCACCACTAAATGCCTGAGTAACCCTTGATGAGACCTTGGGTCATGAATGGAAAGTTTTTCCGCCAAGGCCCAATTCCGAACCGATTCTAAAAGGGCCGAAGATTCCGGAGACAAAAGGTAACACTCTTTTAAGTTCAGAACTTTCGACCACTGGCCTTTGGCCTTAAGACCTAAGGAAAGGCCCACGCCGTCAGAGCCAAAACTAAATTCCATTTTATTGCGGTAAAACCACTCCGAAGGCGAAGGCAAAATGGCGGAAGGAACAACACCCTGAGGCTCAAACACTGTCTTTAGATTTGACAGTTTCCCTTCAAGCTGGCGGGGATACGGCTCGTTTTGCAAGGAACAACCGCCGCATATCCCAAAGCTTGAACAACGAGGCGAGTTCAAATCAGTTTGAGAATTTAAAGAAACAGACGTCTCCGTCTTTGACAATGTAGTCTTTCCCCTCGGAACGAATGAGGCCTTTTTCGCGAAGAACCGATTCTTTAAGATGCGCGGCGATATCTTTAAAGGAATAAACCTCGGCGCGAATAAAACCTTTCTCAAAATCAGAATGAATAACTCCGGCAGCCAACGGAGCCTTGGCGCCAACCGGAATGGTCCAGGCCCGCACCTCGTCTTCCCCGGCCGTAAAATAGCTGCACAACCCCAAAATTTCATAGGCCGCGAGAATCACTCGTTCAAGCCCCGTCGTTTTAATTCCCATCTCCTTAAGAAAAGTCTCTCTTTCTTCAGGATTGAGCTGCGAAATCTCAGATTCGATTTTGGAGCACAAGGTCAAGGCCCTGGCCCCGCGTTTTTTCGCAAGCTCGTCTAATTTAGCGACCAAGACGGGGTCGGGAACTTCATCGGTGTTTCCGACAAACAAAACGGGTTTTGAAGTCAGCAGAGAAAAACTGGCCAAGACCTTGGGGCTCATTTCACAACTCCGCGCGGGACGCCCGGAATCCAAAACGGCCTTAACCATTTCCAAAGACTCAAGAGCCTCGCGGCTTTCCTTGTCCCCGGATTTCGCCTTGCCGAAAAGTTTTTCCTTCTGCTTCTCAAGGCTGGCCAAATCGGCCAAAATGAGTTCGGTCTCGATAACCGAAATATCGCGCTCCGGATCAACTCCCCCCATCACATGAGTGACATTTGAATCTTTAAAAAGGCGCACCACCATCAAGATCGCGTCCACTTCCCGGATATGAGACAAAAATTTATTCCCCAGTCCTTCACCTGAAGAGGCGCCCTTGACTAATCCCGCGATATCGACGAAACGCACCGCGGCCGGAGTCGTTTTTTTTGGTTTAAAGATTTCCGTTAATCGCCCGAGACGAGAATCGGGAACAGGGACAATGCCGACATTGGGTTCAATCGTCGTAAAGGGATAATTGGAAGCCTGGGCATTGGCCGAGGTCAAGGCGTTAAAGAGAGTGGATTTTCCGACATTGGGCAAGCCGACAATTCCGATTTCCATATTCTTTATTTTACCAAACAAGAGTCCCTGCTTTATTTTCTTTCGACGAATAAGCCGAAAGATATAGGTCTTTTGACCCTAAAGAGTCTAGGCCTTTTGGCCCTGTTTAACTTTTGAAAATTATCTTACACTGAGAAAGATGAAAAAATTAATCGCCCTGGTCATCGCGGCGGCCCTCTGCGCGCCCGGCCCTCTTTTCGCGGGCAGTTTGGAGACTTCCTTTCATGCTGAGAACTCCCCGCAAGTTCTCAATCTTACTCAATCTCCTCTTAATATAGAGTCCGCAACTCCTATATCAAACGAAGAACTTAATCAAGTCAATACTTCAAATGAAAAAACGCTTGAGACGCCCCAAGCATCATTCATTCAAAACCCTACGTTAAAACTTGAGGCTTCTGCTATCCCTCAAACGCTAACGACAAAACAAAACCCAATTCGGAAAATCAGACATCAAATTTCAGGGATCATCAAATACGCGAAAAAAACCGTCTCTGTCAAAAAGGAAAACCTCGCCGGCAACCTTACGCGATTTTTTGACCATTCCCAAGGCTTCGCAAGCCGCAAAGAGCCTCCAGTTTCAAAAGCGCGCGCCGCAAAAACGATTTCCTCTCTAAAGCCCTGGCGTCAAGTCGGTTTTGTGGCAGGAACCGTCGCTTCTTTAACGGGCATTTCCCGCGCTATCGCGGCCCCGCTTCAAACTCCGCAAAACGCGCCGGCTCACCACTCCATTTTAACTTCCCTTTTCGGCGCAAGCGGCCTGACCCATCTTGTTCTCACCGCCGCCGCCGTCGCCTTCACTTATTGGGTCTGGAAAAAATTTGGCGGCAATGTCCGCCAAAAGATTTCTAACTGGAAAAACGCCCGAAGCAAGGTTTGGAAGACCAGCGCCGCCAAGCAAAAGGACGAAAACGCTCCCGCGTCCACTCTCACATTCGCCGATGTCGCGGGACAAGACAAAGCCGTAGCCGAGGTGCGGAAAATTGTTTCGGCCTTTGAGTCTCCTTCTAAGTACAGAAATATAAACGCAAGGTTTAAACCTCGCAATGCCTTTCTCCTGGTAGGCCCTCCGGGAACGGGAAAGACTTTGTTGGCCGAAGCCGTCGCGGGAGAACTTAAGCTTGACAAGGATTCTTTTTTCAAGACCGACGGCGCTTCTTTCATGAATAAATTTGTCGGAGTCGGTCCGGATGCCGTGCGCAAATTTTTTGAAAAAGCGCGAGAACAAAGTAAAAAGTCGGGAAAGCCTTCCCTAATTTTCATCGATGAAATCGACGGCTTCGGTAGCCGCGGCGGAACGGCCGACAGCGGGGCGGATCACGAAAAGCAAATGACCATTGACGCCCTCTTAACTGAAATGAATAAGTTGTCGGGGCCGGATTACAACATTCTCATCATCGGGGCTACCAATGAATTTGGAAAACTCGATAAGGCTCTTAAGCGCTCAGGACGCTTTGGAACCCATATTGCGCTTGAAAATCCGGATATCCAAGGCCGCGAAAGCATTTTGCGATTGCATTTGAAGGAAGCTCGTCTTTCCCCTGAGATTGATTTCCATAAAATCGCGGAAAAAACCACGGGGTTTTCGGGCGCCGATCTTGAGGCCGTCGCCCAAAAAGCGACTGAAATTGCCGTTGACGAAGCGCAATCTGATTTTATCTCCCAAACTGATATTGAAAAAGCGGTTGAGAGTATCAAAGAAAATATCAACAAAAAGGCCAAAGCCGTCGACAGTTCCAACAGTTCATCCGCCCTTTCCGTTCAATTCGAGGACCCTGAGACCATCACGACCGGGTTTGATCAGGTCGCGGGCCAAGATGAAGCCAAGGCCGAGGTCGCGGAACTGGTTAATCAAATCAAAAACCGGGCTCGCTATCTTGAGATTAACCCCCAATTTCGCCCTCTTAGAGGAGCGCTTTTATTCGGACCTCCGGGAACGGGAAAAACCTTGATGGCCCGGGCCATCGCGAAAGAATCGGGAGCTCTTTTCTTCAAAGTGGATGGAACCGATTTCCTTAAGAAATTCGTCGGCGAGGGGCCGCAAGCGGTCAGGGATCTTTTCGACGCCGCCTCCTACGAATCGAAAAGAGAAAAAAAGCCGGCCATCATTTTCATCGACGAAATCGACGCAATCGCCCGCGCCCGTGGATCGGATTTAAACGGCAGCGGAGACGCCTTGGTCAACCAGCTCTTGACCGCCATCGACGGATTTAAAACTGAAAACAATGTCAGCGTCATCGGAGCGACCAATAAACCCGAGTCTCTCGATCCCGCCTTGACCCGCGGCGGACGTCTCGAACTTCAGATTCCCGTCGGACTTCCGGACGTTTTGGGAAGAGAAGGGATTCTCAAGGTCCACACCCAAGGAATCGCTCTCGATTCGACCGTGAACCTTAAAGAAATCGCCCGGCAAACGGCCGGGTTCTCCGGCGCGGACATGGAAAGCTTGGTCATGAAAGCGACTTCCGCTTCCATCAAGCGCGGGGGCGTTGCCCTTTCCCAAGCCGATTTTATTTCCTCCATCGATCGCGTCCAACTGGGAATGGAAAGAAAACTCGTCATGCCGGAAGACGAGAAAGAAGTCGTCGCCTATCATGAGGCCGGACACGCGCTTGTTTCCCATCTCTTGCCGGATTCCGATCCCATTCGCAAAGTGACGATCGTCCCGCATGGCCTCAACGCCTTGGGGCTTATGCAGGCCGTGCCCGATGTCGAAAGAAGAATTCAAAGTCGCTCTTATTTAGTCGCCCGCATGGCCGTCGCCTTGGGCGGACGCGCGGGAGAAGAACTTTTAAATGAGAGAATTCATGGAAAGAAAGAGAATTTTTCCGGAGCCGCCAACGATCTTGAAAAAGCAACCGAAATCGCCCGGTACATGGTCATGAAATTCGGAATGTCCGACAAAATTGGACTGGTCAGCTATGGGTTTGAAGGCGACCGGCAAAACCAGAAGCCGATGAGCGAAGCGACCTCCAAAGCCATCGAAGCCGAGGTCAAATCTCTGGTGCAAGACGCCTATCAGACGGCTCGCGCCACCCTTCAAAATAATTGGGAAATTTTTAAAGCCGCGGCGGAAGAGTTGAGGACAAAAGAAACCCTCCGAGGAGAGGACTTCGACCGCTTAATCCCTAAAGCCCAGCGTCCTAAATAATAAAAAGGGGACAACCCCCTTTTTGTATAATAAAGACGTGGAACAGTCTCTCATCTTTAATTATTTAAAGCGCACGCGTATTATCGAGTCGCCCAAGAAAATTTTATCCACCTTTGGGGCAACGCATATCGAATATCATCTCATCTCCCCCATTGATGATCTCAAGGATAAAACACGTTTAAGAAAGGGCGAAGTCGTAAGTTCAAAGCCACAGATTATCACGCCCCAAGGTTTAGCCGAGAGATTTGAGGGTTTTGGCCCTGAATCGAGTGAATTTGCCGATTGGCTTAAATCCAGCTACGGGGAATTTTTAAGGGCCCTTGAATACCAATTTCAAAATAAAGATTTTTCAGTTCAGGTGATTTCCGATTCCCCCAAGGAAGTCGTCTCGCGAATTCAAGCTGATATTAAAGCGCGAGAATTATCTAATCAAGCGGTCATTAGTTGCCCGGACGCGGCCTGGTCCTTGGCCTTGATGAAGTTTACTCTTGACGAATCGGCGCGCTCTTTTCCCATTCATCTAAGAGACATGGAACGGCGCGGGATGTTTAACCCGGAAAAAACCCAGGAAGACCGCCGCCGCGGGGAAATCGAGTCTTTGTTTGAAAAAGCGGTTTCTGGAGACAAGAGCGTCTTGCCGCTCATAGGGAAAAAATTAAAAGATTATGGGCTTTTTCCGGAATACGAAGACCGCTACCTCAGCTTCTTTTAAAGCCTCTTTCGCGGCCCTTGCCGCCTTAGAATTATTTCTATTTATTCCCTGCGCTCGGGCTCAAACAAGCGCGCAATTAAATCAACAAGTGAGTGAAGAAGAACGCCTCATCGAATCAAACCCCAAGATTGCCAAAGCCATAGCCGAAAGAATCGCTCAATCTTCTATTGGAAATAGAATTTCTCTCTCCAAAAGCAGTCTTCAAAAAACCAAGGAAATAGAAGCCTGGCTTTTAAAAAATCCCCAAGCGGGAGCGATTATCGGCTTGGGTCTTCAGGCCGACGCCGCCAATGGAAATCATGATTTTGAAAATCGGATGAACCAGGAGTTAAGCCAATTCGAACCCAATCCCAACGCCGTCCACAACGCCTATTATCAACTTAAACGCGCCTCCAAAACGGAGCGTTCAATGATTTCCGATAAAACCATGACTAATGAAGAGAGAGTGGAAATCCTCAATAATCTTTTTGAAGGACGGGGAAGCGGATCTAAGGCCATTATCCGCAGAATGCAAAAAGGCGGGTCTTCTGAGTCTCCCGCCACGACTTTAACAAGAAATTTTTACAACCGTCTCAGCGCTTCTAATTTATCCGGATATTCTCCCAAGGTGGCCGCCCTTCAAAGCCAAATGGCGAGAGAAAATATTCCTGGAGCG
The DNA here is from genome assembly GCA_021796015.1 of bacterium. Next base: position 8,750 of record JAJYOT010000034.1, on the reverse strand, counting down.
CCCCCGTTAATCGTCACGGGATATTTGGATTATAAAACCCTATCCTATCCGGCTTATGAAATGAAATACGATCTATCAAATCTCAAGCTGCGTCTCAACGCGCAAGAAGCCCTGACCTTAGCCGAGAAATTGGGAATTAAAATCTCCAATCAAGAAGCCAAAGACCCCGCGACGATTTCTTCTCTGTTGGATAAAGCCCAAAAAAAAGGAATTTCTCTTCCACGGGATTTTCAAATTCAATCAGAAACCCTCGCCCGCGCCCAAAAAGCCTTTACGGCCTTTGCAGCCTTCGCCAAAAAAGCACAAGACCCCAAAGAAATCACTCTTTCCTTTATTCACCAACTTGGCAATCTCCAGAAAGAAGCTTCCCGGTGGATTAATGCGACATTTTTAGAAGGAGAAATCAGCCAAATCCTTAGAGAAGAAAAAAGTCTTTCACCTCAACTTAAAGAAGCCATCGCCGCTTGCCCTGTTTCCAATCAAGAACGCGGAGAATATCTCGCGCGCGGACAAAGTTTTTTTGACCGCCTCAACGCCCTCAACGCAAGCGATTTCAAAGCCTTGACCGACCTGGTCAATCATTGGCCTCAAAAATCCGGCCAGGCCGATCAATTGATGCAAAAAAGCTCCGCGTTACGGCCTCACCTTTTTACCGATATTGAAGATTTCGTCTCGGTTCCCTATCATCTCGCGTCTCTTTATCAGCCGGAACCGCGCTGGAAAAACTGGGCGCGCAAAATCGCCCGAGAATTCTTTCCCTGGACCGCTTATGGACAAGCGCTTAAGTCTTTAGACGCACAGAGAAAATCTTTTAAGAACGTATTCTTAAGTATCGCGACCGGAGATGAGACCGCCGCGCGGCGTATGCTTCATCCTCAATAATTCACTTGCACGCCCCTGTGGCTACGCAAGCCTGCGGGGTTAAATTGGTGCTCCCGACGGTCTGAGGCGAAGAATTCATAGAACCGGCATTAGCATTTGAATTTGGCTGGACATAGGTAGGATTAACTTTCTGGGCATTTGAAGGCACATTAGGAATCACGACCGAGGACGGCTTCGGAGTCGTGGAAGAGGGTTTTGGAGATGCGTGCACGGGAGGGGTATAAGTTGGCGCTGAAGAATAACCCGTTCCGCCCGCGGACCTGTCTCCGCCATAACCGCCGCTTCCTCCACCCATCCCTGAAGTGGCAAGAGGAATCACGACCGGGTGATATCCCGGAACAAAAGTTTTTGGAGACGAGGCGGGAGCAATGTGCGGGAAAGAAGGCGCCGCGGAATTGGGCGCAGCCCCCTGCGCCCCTGTTTTCTGCGCGGGAGACGCCGAATTTCCAACGGATGTCGGCATCACGGCTTGAGAATCAGCGGAATTATTCATCCCGGAATTCCCGAAGGGATTGGATTGAAGCTGGGGAAATTGGGACGGTTGTCCATTATTTGAATTATTGCCGTTGGAAACCGGAACGAAGGTTTGAGAATATCCCGCTGAATAGAAAAACAACATCGTCAGTAAAAAGAACAACCAGGCCTTGCCAGAATGGTTCATTTGAGAGCCTCCTTATCAGTATAGACCCAAAAATCATTTTTTGCAAGCCCTTTTCTATTATTGTAAGATTAAAGAAAAAGGAGTCTCCCATGGCTATTGAAGAAACCCTCGTTTTAATCAAACCGGACGGCAACAAACGCCGTTTGACCGGCCTTACCATCGATCGCTTGGACGCATCGGGTCTTGAAATGGTCGCCGCTAAGATGGTTTCGGTCTCCGAATCCCTCGCAAGAGAACATTATAGCCTTCTCAAAGACAAGCCCTTTTTCCCTAATTTGATTCGCTATATCCGCGGAGAATTTCACGGATTTAAAGACCACCGTATTCTGGCCCTGGTCTACCGAGGCGAAAACGCGATTAAAAAAACTCGCGAGGTCACCGGGGCGACCAACCCCGAACAAGCCGCTTCTGGGACCATTCGCGGTTCCTTTGGGCGCATCACCACCGAAGGACAATTTGAAAACGTCATCCACGCTTCCGGAGACGCCGCCGACGCCGCGAGAGAAGTTCCTCTTTGGTTTAAACCCGAAGAAATTTTACCGAGAGGATAAGCCATGAAGGTCGTTTTCTTTCTCGTTGGAATCCTGACCGGGCTTCTTTTCAGTCAAGTCGTCCAACCGGTTTCGGCTGAGTTGCCCGTTATTCCAGGCCTTGACGCCTCGTTTAAAACCACAGACGGCTGGACCTTAACGGCTAAGTACATGCCGGCCCAGAAAAACCAAAAGACTATTCTTCTCCTTCATGGTCGCGGGCAAAACAAGGAACATTGGATTTTGCTCGCCCGTTATTTAAAAGACGCGGGACTTGGATATTTAGCCGTTGACTTAAGAGGTCATGGAGAGAGTCTTTCAGGCCCGCGGGGAAACGAGTCCTGGCATAAATTTAGGGTTACCAAAAGGCAAAATGATTTTGAAAATATGCGTTTTGATATTGATGCCGCAATCCAATATCTAAAAACGCAAGGAGTTGATTCCAGTTCCGTCGCTTTGATTGGAGATGAAGTAGGTGGAAGCCTTGCCCTTAAATACGCGGCTATCCATCCTGAAATTCCGATGGTCGTTTTAATCTCTCCAGGCCTAAATTATGAGGAAGTTTTGACGGTCAACGCGATGCGGGCCTACAAAAACCGCCCCGTTCTTTTAATTTACGCCGAAAACGATCGCAAATCTTCCCATGAAGCGCCTCTTCTCTATCAATTCGCACGGCTCTCAGCGGGCGACCCGAATGCAAGTCTTATCTCCATTCCCAATTTAAACGGCCGCAAAATCGCTTTCTATCGGCCTATCGCCCAACAGATCGCCGATTGGATTAAAAACCCCGTGAAGATTATCCCTCCCGCCGTTTCCACATCGACCGCCACTTCGACGATGATTTCGACCCCAACCCCAAGCGTAGCTTTATCCTCATCTACAACGCCTGCGGTTCAAAATCCTTGACTGTTTTAGGCTCGCCTTTTAAAATTTATTCTCGTCTTCCCACGGAAAAAGCGCCGTCTTATTCCAATCTCGATCAACTTAAGCCCTTTAAGATCGCGCGCCTGATGAATCAGGAGGACGCAAAAGTGGTCCGCTCCGTAAAAAAAGAACTCCCTTCCATTGCCAAAGGAGCGGAACTCATCCAAAAATGTCTATCTCAAGATGGGCGCATTTTTTTATTTGGAGCGGGAACCAGCGGAAGGCTTGGGGTTCTTGAAGCGGCCGAATGTCCGCCGACCTTTGGAACCCATCCCCAGTTAATTCAAGCCTTCATCGCCGGAGGAAAAAATTCCGTTTTTGCTTCCCGCGAAGGAGCTGAAGATTTACCCATTGGTTCTGACATTAAAAAAGTTCTAACCCCCAACGACATCGTGATTGGAATTGCCGCCAGCGGTCTGACCCCGTTTACCCGCTCGGCTCTTCAATTCGCGAAAAAACTTGGATGCAAAACCATTTTCCTGACCTGCAATTTTCAAGAAGCCCGCAAACCCTTGGCTGACCTCGTCATCGCGTTAAACGTAGGGCCGGAAATCATCGCGGGCTCAACCCGCCTTAAAGCCGGGACTGCAACCAAGCTCGCCCTCAATATGTTGAGCACCATTTCCATGATCGGCCTTGGGAAAACCTACGGCCCTTGGATGGTGGATTTAAAACCAATTTCTCGAAAACTCAAATTAAGAGCCGTTCGCATCGTCTCGGAAATCACGAAAACCTCGCCTAAAATCTCGGAAGAATTTCTCAAAAAGGCTCGGGGAAACGCCAAACTCGCGATTCTCATGATCCAGAAGAATTTGAACCTGGTCCAAGCGCGGCGAAAACTTTCCGCCGCCAACGGTTTTTTGCGCCGCGCGCTTTTAGATTAATTGGAAGGAGCTGGAGGAGCTTCCGGAGAAGCGGACACGGGCTCGGGATTTTTTCCGGAAAAACTCACCCGCGGAGCCAAGGGAACCGCGTGTTCCAGGGGCGGATTCGGATTATTTTGAGGCTTTGGAACCATTCTTGCCGCGATAATTTTCCCTATTTCCCGTCCCATCACCTTTCCCTGCCAAGCCGGCAAAGAAGGCAAAATAAACTTCTCAAAATAAATCCAACCCGCGAGAGCCAAAAAAACAATCAAAGGCAGGAGATATTTTTTCAAGGTTATTCCATGTAGTCCTTTAAAAGTTTACTCCGAGAAGGATGGCGAAGCTTGCGGATGGCCTTGGCCTCGATCTGCCGCACGCGCTCGCGGGTCACGCGGAATAAGCGTCCCACTTCTTCAAGAGTTCGAGGGTATCCCGTGTCAATTCCAAAACGCAGTTTGACAATTTTGGCTTCCCGGTCGCTTAAAGTCGCCAAAACCTGCTCGATTTCTTTCTTTCGCAGAAAAGAAGCCGCTGAATATGAGGCGGGGTGGCTACTCTTATCCTCTAAAAATTCTTCCAAGTAAGAGTCGTCCTCTTCTCCAACCGGAGTAGACAAAGACACCGGCTCCTGCATGATTTTAAGAACGTTTTTTACTTTATCCATAGACAGGTGCATGGACTTTGAATACTCTTCAATGGTGGGCTCCCGTCCATACTCCTGGCGGTATTTTCTGGAAACCTTGGTCAATTTGGAAATTAATTCCTTCATGTGGACCGGAATACGAATGGTGCGCGCCTGATCGGCAATCGCGCGATTGATGGATTGCCGAATCCACCAAGTGGCGTAGGTTGAGAACTTAAAGCCGCGCTTGTATTCAAATTTCTCGACTGCCTTCATGAGTCCCAAACCGCCTTCCTGAAACAAATCCGAAAGTTCGAGGTTTGAGTTCACGTGTTTTTTGGCGATGGAGACGACCAGCCTCAAATTGGCTTTGATGAGTTTTAGCTTATCGGTCAAAATCGTCTCTTCTAGGCGAACGATTTTATCGTCTAATTCCAAAAATCTCTCCACGGGAATGGGAAGCGTGTTTTGAATGCGCTGAAGGCGTTCAACCACAGCGCCCATATTCTCAAGCGCGGCTTCCACCGCCGAAGGTGCGTATCCGGTTTTCGCCTTAAAAGCGGCTTCCGTCATCTTCCCGCTTTTAATTTGTTGAAAGTAATGCTGAAGTTCCTCAAAACTCGCGCCGTATCTTTTTTTATAGCGTTCGATTTCATCGTGGCATTCTCGAATTTTAGAGGCCAGGTTTTTAACCTTATTGGTCAAGCGCTTGATTTTGTCCTGATTTAGATCAAGACTCAAAATTTTTTCGATGACGGCCTTGTTTCTTTTTTCGATGGCTTTATTAATCTCAATTCTGTCTTTTTCCTTGAGATTAGGATTATTTAGACGGGAACGCAGGCCCGCCATCACTTTTTCTGATTCCGCGATAAAGCGGGAAACGGTTTTCATTTTCTTTTTCATTCCCGCGAGTTCCGAATCAGTCTTCCGCCCCCGAGGCATCAGTTCTTTGGGGGTCATCTCTTCTTGCTCAATCAAAGTTTCCCAACTGCGGATTTCCCGCATCGCGACCGGCGACTCCAAAACCAAAAGCCGAAGCTCTCTTTCTCTTTCCCGAACGTTTCTGGCCAAGGTTACTTCTTCCTCACGACTGAGTAGCGGGACGCGCCCCATTTCGGAAAGATACATGCGAATCGAGTTGGAAACATCCGATGAAGAAGTCCACTCCTCACTAAAACGCTCTCTTTCGGGAGTCGAATCGGGAAGAGATTTTTTCTTGTCCACGACCTCAATTCCCAAATCTTCCAATGTGGACATCAAATCGTCCACCTCTTCCGAGCTGATATTGGCGGGGCCCAGGGTTCTATTAATTTCATCGAGCGTCAGATACCCGTGGTTTTTTCCCATTTCGATTAGATTTTTTACCGCTTGACTCGCATGAATAGCCATAATTACCTGCTCCCTTTTAGTTCACAAAGTACTTTCTGATATTCCAGTCTTAACTCCGGGTGCAACTCGCCGTCTTTTTGAGAATGAATGCGCCCCTCAAGCTCCTGAAGCCTTTCTTCAAGACGTTGACGCGTGAAAATTCGGTTTAGTTCCTGTTTAGGATCTTCTCCTTCTATGCTTTCCGCAATCATGAGAAGCTCCGAAGCCAAGGCCTTGGCCGGACCCGCATTTTCCAATACGCGCGCCGGCCAACCCGGAAGATGGGCTTGGGCCGAAAGAAGCGCCTGCCAAGTAGCCCGGGCGTCCGGCGAGCGAAAATGCGTGTCATCGGCAATTGAAGCCAAGGATGGATTTTTCATCATCAGGCAAAGAACTTGTCTCTCAAACGGGCTCGCTTCGATTTTTAGCGCGTTCGTCTTTACTTCCAGGTTTCTTTCATTGGATTGATAAGGACGTCGAAAGCGAAATTTTTTATCCGTCTCTTTCTTAAATTCCACCCGTAAGGAATCTTCCGGAATCTGAAGTTTCTGGGACAACGCGCGCAACCATTCGGAGCGCAAAACCTCATCCGAAGTTTTTGAGATCAAGGCGAACACTTCATGGGCAATCTCGGATTTCTTTGATGAAGACAAAGGCCCTTGATGCCCCGCGAGAAGGATTTCCGTCTTAAAAGCCGCCGGATCTAGGGCCTTATCCAAAAGAGCCTTCAAAGCCGAAGCGCCTTTTTCAATTAAGATTTCATCAGGGTCTTTGTCTCCCGGCAAAACGGCGATGCGAACGTCGATGTCCTCGGGAAGCAAAATCTCAGCCGAGCGCAAAGCCGCCGAGCGCCCAGCCGAATCCGGGTCAAAAGCGATGACGGTTTTCGCCCCGTAACGCTTAATGGTTTTAGCGTGTTCGGAAGTAATCGCCGTTCCCAAAGGAGCGACGGCAGATTCAATTCCATACTGATGCGCCATTAAAACGTCCAAGTATCCTTCCATCAGAACAATTTCCCGGTTTGAACGAATGGAAGACAAACCCTCAAAAATTCCATAAAGAATGCGGCTCTTGGAAAAGAGAAGCGATTCCGCGGAATTAAGATACTTCGGCTGAATTTCAGAATTTAACACCCGTCCGCCAAAACCGACCACGCTCCCTCGGGAATCCCTGATAGGAAAAAGAATCCGCCCGAAAAAAGAAGGCCTTAAACGCCCGCCGATTTTAACGGCAACCCCCGCGGAAACAAGATGCGATTCGGAAAACCCTTTTTTTCTGGCCGCCTCCAGGAAAACGCTTGAATCGGGCACAAAACCTAATTGAAAGCGCTCCAAGGACTCTTTTGAAGCCTTGCGACCGGCGAGATAGCGCCGAGCGTGTTCCGCCGCGGGCGAACGGAGAAGCTCCCCGTGATAAAAAGAGGATGCGAAATCCAAAACCGCTTTCAAACCCATCTTTTCTTCGTAACGCTGATCTCTTTTTTCTATTTGGACCAAGGGCACGCCCGCCTTGGCGGCCAATTTTTCGATGGCTTCCGGGAAAGTCAAATTCTCGGCTTTCATGACAAAAGAAAAAGCGTCCCCCCCTTCTCCGCAGCCGAAGCAGTGAAACGTCTGCCTTTCGGAGCTGACGATAAAAGAGGGGGTTTTTTCGTTATGGAAAGGGCAAAGCCCCTTCAGGTTCTTTCCAGAACGCTGAAGGTTCGGGACATAGTCGGAAACGACATCGGCAATATCGAGCTTTAAGCGAATCGCCTCAACCGTATCTCCTGCAACGCCCACCTTGCCTCCTTAGTTTAAACCGTCTTTCGACGTCTGGAACGCATCATTTTTCGTCTTGATTCAGCCGCCTTCATTTTCCTTTTTAAGGAAGGGGGCAGATAGAATTCCCGGCGCTTGATTTCGCGAAGAACTCCGTTTTTTTCGCACTCACGCTTAAAACGCCGCAACGCGTCGTCAACGCCTTCTCCTTCGCGCAACTTAACAAAAACCATGAACATTCACCCCCTTTTTTTCAATCAACCCGGCGGCCACTGCATCGTGCGCCCGCCCATTAAATGATAGTGCAAATGGTCGACGGTTTGGCCGGCGCCGCGTCCATTATTAGTCACCAATCGAAACGACTCTAATTTTAAGGTCGCGGCAACTTGAGCCGCCACTCTTTGCAAATGCCCCAATAAATCTTTGTCTTCATCTGTCGAATCCGAAAGACTCGCGATATGTCTTTTAGGAACAACCAAAACATGCGTGGGAGCCTTAGGGCTAATATCTTTAAATACAAGGCTCCGCTCATCTTCAAAAATAAGTTGCGAAGGAATCTCTTTCGCGGCTATTTTACAGAATAGGCAGGAACCCATTTAATATCTTCATTATTATATCAAAGCCTTGCTCAGTAAGGCAAAAAATATTCCAGGCTTTTTACTGGACACAAGTGAATTTATGATTGACCCCGTTCAGGGGCAAGCGACGTCAAAAGAGCCTTTAAGAACGGTTTTCCCGTCCAAAACCGCTTTCGCCTTCCAATGCCCGGAAAATTCCTCGCCCGGGTCTTCTCCCGAGGCGAAGAAAATGTCTACAACATCGGCATCGGGAACATGAAAAGTGAGATAAGCCGGAAAATGCCTTTGCCCCGGAGGAATATTCGGGACGTAGAGTTTTGTCGAATCCTGGAGCGTTCCATCCGGGCGCGTCCAATAAAACCAGAAACTATGCTTCCCGTAAATTTTTTTTGGGAGCCTTAAGAAAGCGTAGACCGTGTCGGTTTTGCAGTCGAATTTTTTATCAGGCAAGCGCCCCGTCGCGATTTTACTGAAATAAAGATCCGGAAGATTGGGTTTTGCGGGTTGAGGAGCAGGTTTAGGAGAAGAGCCTAAAAATAAAAAAAGAATGGGCCAACCC
>JAJYOT010000077.1 GCA_021796015.1 bacterium | reverse complement strand
CCCGGCTCCCTTAATCCCCTCATAGGGTTTCAAATAAATCCTGATCGGGTCAAAATAATTCTTCCCATGGTCAGCTTAATACCTGATACGACTCTTGAGCATTTGCGCAAGCTTTTCGGATCCCGTCTTGATCACTTAACGGCTTCCCAAATACAGGCCATGGCGACCGCGGAAATAGAGGGGGAAGTTTCAAACACGCGTTTACAGGAGCTTTTGAGCGATCATCCTGCGGATATTTCTCGAATGTTGTTTGAACTCCGCGAGCAGGGTCTATTGGAATCCGATAATCGGCGCCGCTGGACTCGTTATCATCTCCCTTCACCTGTAGGCTCATCCGGTTCTGGAGATGACTCCTCAGGTTTGGCAGCCGACTCCTCAGGTTTGGCAGCCGACTCCTCAGGTTTGGCGGAGGATATCGCCCTGCGGGAATTAGCGGCCCCAGTTGCCTCAAAGAAAAAGGTATCAGCCAAAGAAATGACGGCTGTGTTGAAACAACTTTGCCAAGGGCGCTTTCTTACTCTTGAATCTCTCTCGCGTTTTTTAAAGCGAAATCCTCAGAATCTGAGAAATGCGTATTTGACGCCGATGGTGCGCGAAGGAAGCCTTCGGCTTCTCTATCCTGAATCTCCCAACCATCCAGACCAAGCCTATACCAAGGCGGAAGAAAAGGCATGAAACTTCAATTCGACGCGAATCAGCAATTTCAAATTGACGCGGTTTCCGCTGTTTGCGAGCTTTTTAACGGCCAGCCTCGCGGCGTTTCAGACTACTCCGTCATTAAACTGGGCGAGTTCGAGGGTATTTTTGAAGGGCAGGCGATGACGGAACTCGGCATTGGAAATCGGCTGCTTTTAGCCGAAGATAAGCTCCGCGAGAACCTGCGCGTTGTTCAAACGCAAAATGATATCGAAGTTCTAGATCCCGCGGCGCCTCCTCAAGCGTGGGAATTGTTCGATGTCCCAGCCAATCAATCCCGCGCGTGTCCGCATTTTTCAGTCGAAATGGAGACGGGCACGGGAAAGACCTATGTCTATTTGCGGACGATTTTCGAGCTTTCTCGCAAATACGGCTTTCAAAAATTCATTATCGTCGTTCCGAGCGTCGCCGTTCGGGAAGGCGTGCTGAAAAATATCGAGATCACCGCCGAACATTTCCGCGCGCTTTATAATAATTTGCCGTTCGAGCATTTCGTTTATGACGCGAAAAAAGTCAACCGCCTTCGCCAATTCGCCACGGGAAACGCTCTTCAAATTCTCATTATCAATATCGACGCGTTCCGCAAGAATTTTTCCGGAACTGATGATGAGCGAAAGAGCAATGTCATCTATAAAGAGAGCGACAAACTTTCTGGCCGCCAGCCGATAGAATTTGTCCAAGCGGCGCGTCCGATCGTGATTATTGACGAGCCGCAAAGCGTCGACTCAACCGAAAAGTCACAAGAGGCTATTAAGGCTCTTAATCCCTTGTGCACATTGCGCTACTCGGCCACTCACCGCAACCCTTACAATCTCGTGTACCGACTTGATCCGGTGCGGGCCTTTGAACTGAAGCTGGTCAAGCAAATCGTGGTCGCCAGCGCCGAGGCCCAAGGCGCGGCCAACGACGCTTTTGTGCGTGTCGAACGAATTGATTACAAGCCCAGCCTCAAGGCCAGGCTCCGCATCCATGTTCAGACTGCCGATGGCCCGAAAGAAAAATCGGTTCCCATTAAGCAAGGCTCCGATTTATTCGCCTTGTCTAATGAGCGGGCCAATTACGCCGACGGCTATTCCATCGCCGAAATCAACGCCGAGCCGGGTTCCGAATTTATTCGCTTGAGCAATGGCCGCACGCTGCGGCTGGGAGAAGAGATCGGCGGAATGCAGGATGATGTTTGGCGCGCTCAAATTAGGCACACGGTTAAAAGGCATCTGGAAAAAGAAATTCAACTGCGCGGACGCGGGATCAAGGTGTTGAGCCTCTTTTTTATCGACCGCGTGGCGAATTATCGCGATTATGACGCCGAAGGCAAATCCGTCAAAGGCAAGTTCGCCGAAGCTTTTGAAACTGAACTCACTCAGTTGGCTAAGGAAGAGCGCTTTCGAGATTTGCCGTGGCTTAAAGAGCCGATTGAGAAACTTCACAACGGCTATTTCGCCCAAGACAAAAAAGGCGTTCTTAAAGACACGCGCGGGGACACTCAGCTTGATGATGAGGTTTATAACCTCATCATGAAAGAAAAAGAACGACTTTTGTCGCTGGATGAGCCTCTGCGCTTTATCTTTAGCCACTCCGCTTTGCGGGAAGGCTGGGACAATCCCAATGTGTTCCAGATTTGCACGCTCAACGAAACTAAAAGCGCGATGAAAAAACGCCAAGAGATAGGACGGGGTTTAAGGCTTCCCGTCGACCAAAACGGCTTGCGCGTTTTTGATGAATCCATCAACAAACTTTACGTCATGGCTAATGAGAGCTACGAGGACTTCGCGAAGGCTCTTCAAAAGGAATATGAAGAAGATTGCGGCGTGAGTTTCGGCAAAGTGCCTTTGACCGCCATCGCCAAGTTAATTCGTGTCGTGGATGGGAAAGAACAGCCCATTGGCCGAGAGGCGGCCGAACTGATTCGCGCGGAACTCGTTCGCCAAAATATTTTTGACGCCGAGGGCCGCATCCAGCCCGCTTTTGATCCCAAACGAAAAGATTTTAAGCTTGAAATGCCTAAAAAATACCGCGAGCTGGGCCCCGCCGTCATCGATTTACTCTCGGCCTATCAGATCGAACGCCATATCCGAAAAGAGAAAGACGAAAGGCCTAATCATCTCAAAAAAGAAGTGACCCTTAGCCCGGAATTTCAAGAGCTTTGGAAGCGGATCAACCCCAGGACGACTTATCGCGTGGAATTTGAGACCGAGGCTCTTATTCAAAAAGCGACAGACGCCTTAAAAAGGATGGAGCGCATTGAAAAACCGAGCGTGCGAATAAGCGCTGGCCGTTTGGGCGTGATCAAGGGCGGGGTAACAGTCGCGGCGGCGAGCACGGTTGAAGATTTGGCAGATTATGAAAATCGTCCGATTCCAGATATTCTTGGTTATTTGCAAAATGAAACGGAACTCACTCGCTCGACTCTTGCGCGAATTCTCAAGGCTTCAGGCCGCTTGTCCGAATTTTTTAATAATCCGCAGCGCTTCATGGACGCCGTGGCCTCTATTCTCAAACATGAGTTGCATTGCCTGTTAGTGGATGGAATTAAGTATGAGCGGATTAAGGGAGCCGGGGCGGACTCCGAATGGGAGATGTTGCGGTTTAAAAATGAAGAGCTGGTCAATTACTTGAACGCTCTTGAGGTCAAAAAATCGGTTTATGAATATGTGGTTTACGATTCCGAAGTCGAACGCGAGTTCGCCAAGCGCTTAGACGAGCGAGAAGACATCAAGCTCTTTGTAAAACTTCCCGGCTGGTTTGAGATCGACACGCCTGTCGGCAAATACAATCCCGACTGGGCGATTCTTAAACAAAATGGCGAGACCCTTTACCTCGCGCGCGAGACCAAGGCAACGCGAGATTTTCTAAAACTCCGCACCTCCGAGGCCGACAAAGTTCGCTGCGGCCAAAAACATTTCGACTCCCTCGGCGTTCCCTTCGCCGTAGCGGTGACGGCGGATGAGGTGTAAAGATTGTGGATAATGGAGCTTACTCTCCCATAGCCAAAAACGAGAATTATAGATACTTGGAGTTAAATAGATGAAAACTTTAAAAATTAATCTTGAGAATTGTTACGGCATAAAACAACTGCAACATACTTTTGATTTTTCGAAACACCGAGTAATCGCCATTTATGCGCCAAATGGGGCGATGAAAAGCTCCTTTGCGAGCACGTTTAAAGACTTGAGCGAGGGCGCTCCACCCAAGGACCGCATTTTTCCAGCGCGGACTTCAGTTCGAGAAATCATTGATGAAAGTGGTGCTGAGGTCGCGCGAGAGAAGATCGTTGCGATCAAACCGTACGACGAAGTGTTTGGTCACACGGAAAAAACATCAACACTTCTTGTTAACTCGGCATTACGGAAAGAATACGAAACCCTACATGTAGACATTGAAGCAGCGAAAAATTTGTTCCTAAAGAGTATTCAAGAGTTATCTGGTTCGAAGAAGGATTTGGAAAAGGAAATCTCGTTGACCTTTAGCTTTACGGAAAATGACAGAGAGTTTAAAGAAGCCCTTTTTCGAATTGAGAATGATATGAAAGTGCAGAAGGACGCTCCATACTCAGACATCGCTTACGACCAGATATTTGATGACAAAGTGCAAGCGTTTTTAAATACTAAAGACTTCAAGGGCGCAATTAAAGAGTATGTCGAGAAGTATAACGAACTACTTGCAGCTTCCAGTTACTTTAAAAGGGGCATCTTTAACTATTACAATGCGACCACTATTGCCAAAAATCTGTCTGACAACGGATTCTTCGAAGCGAAACACTCGATTGTTCTGAATGCGGCCACTAAGAAGGAGATTTTAAGTCAGGACGAGTTGGAGAAACTTATTGACGAAGAAAAGAACCAGATTCTTAAGGATAAGGAACTAAAAAAGAGATTTACGGAAATTGAGAAGCAAATTAATAAAAACACCAGTGTTCGAGATTTCAATGACTACTTGTTAAGGAATGAGAAAATACTTCCGGCTCTCTCAGATGTGAAAGCCTTCCGAGTGGCGATTTGGAAATCATATTTTTACACAAAAATTGATCTCTATAATGATCTCATTAAAAAATATCGAACCGTCGAGAAGCGGGAGAATGAGATCAAAGAGGTTGCGAGGAAAGAGCGAACGCAATGGGAAAGGGTAATCGATATTTTTAATAGCCGGTTCCATGTCCCGTTTAAACTTGAGGCCAAGAACAGGATTGACGTCATGTTGGGTCGGGAGCCGCTCTTAAGTTTAGGTTTTACATTTCAGGATGGAGAAGACTCTGCACTGGTCGGCAGGGATGAACTTCTGCAGGCGTTAAGCACTGGAGAGAAGAAGGCCCTCTATGTATTGAACATCATCTTCGAAGTCGAGGCGCGACGGAAGTCGAAGCAGGAAACTCTTTTTATAGTTGATGATATTGCCGATTCTTTCGACTACAGGAATAAATACGCCATCGGGACACGAACCGCT
>JAJYOT010000076.1 GCA_021796015.1 bacterium | reverse complement strand
AATTCCCCAGAATATCAGGCTCAGGCGCGCCCCTTTCTCATCGCGGCAAGCCAAGAGCCTTTGGACCATGTCCTGATCGGTTCCATAGGCGGCCGCGGAATTAAAAAATCCCCAGATGGACATCAAGAGGAAAATTCCAAGATTCGATGGGCTCAACAGATCCAAAAAGTTAAATTTATTATAGACCGTCCCATCCGGTTTTACCGCATGGCGGCCCAAAGTGATAATGGTTGAAACGCCTCCAGGAATATGAGTGATGAGGTAGAACAAAGCCGCTAAGGCTCCGCCTATTAAAAGAAAAAATTGAATGGTGTCGGTCCATGCGACCGCCCGCCCGCCCCCCATCGTGGCGTAAGCCAAAATCAGGCCGACAATAATTAAAACGCTGCCGTGATAGGAAAGTTCCCCACCGCTGACAATTTCAAGAACCTTGGCTACGGCGACCACGCGGACCGTGGATGCGAGAAGACGGGTAATTAAAAAATAAGCCGACGATAAAGTTCGGACCGAGGAACCAAAGCGCCGCCCAATCGCCTCATAGATCGAGGTCACCCGCAATTTCTGGAAGTGCGGCAAAAAAGCGTAAGCGATGAAAAAAGTAGCGGCGATATCCCCGGGATTGCTCAATAAATACCTGAAATCGGAAGAATAGCCTTCCGCCGGGGCCCCGATAAAAGTCACCGCGCTCAAACAGGTGGCGACAAAACTAGCCCAGGTAACAAAGGAAGGAATGGAGCGCCCCGCTAAAAAATAATCGTCCGTATTTTTCTGAGCGCGCCGCGCGGCCCAGAAACCGATGCCGGAAAGCGCCGCGACATAAGAGACGAGAATCGCCCAATCCAGAACGCCTAGATGAATAAAATGACCCACACGTCAAATTAGCATTTTAGCGATGAACCTTGGGCGCCTCACCCGAGAGAAGCCTGCGGGCCGCGCCATTGTCTCCTAAAACCATTTCCCCCGATATATCGGACTGAAACAGATAGACCACCGCTTTCCGCTTGGAAGAACTCCCGAAGGTCACGCGATAACGAACCAGATAAACTCCCTTGGATAATTTTCCGGCGCTCCATTCTTCCTTGGCGTCTGAATCCGCTCCAAAAGCATAATCAAGCCATTTTCCGACATTCGCCTTAGGTCCCTCCAAGGGATATTGTTTAACTAAGTT
This sequence comes from bacterium, assembly GCA_021796015.1. The sequence goes on along the minus strand of JAJYOT010000076.1, from coordinate 4,053 downwards.
AATGGCTTGTTCCGAGGGAGTGAGAGTTCTTGGCGTTTGGGGTTCTTTAGAACTTTTCGGCAAGGGCGAACTCAAGCTCTGAGAAGGCGTCGCGCTTGGGTTTGAAGCCGGGTTTTCCTGCCCCGTAGAAACCGGAGCCGAACTTTCAGTTTGCGCGGAAGGCGCCGGAGAAGCCGTTGTTGGCATGGGAAGACTTTGAGTCGCCGAGGCTTGAGGCGCGGCTTGGGAAGCCGGTTCCATGCCGAGAGGCCTTTGAGTCGCTCCTGGGCTGAGCATATTGCTCAGATCCTTGGGGTTTCTAAAAAAAAGAAAAAATGAAACTCCCGCCAAGACGATCGCGCCAAGACCTACAATGGGGAGAAGCCTCGAACGCGATTTCTTAGCGGCCTTTTTTGCTTGATTTTTTTCTGGAGCCGGAGAATCAGGCTTATCGGGCTTAGAAAAACGGTCCAACAATTCTTGCGCCCCGGGGGAAGTCTGAAAAGGGCTTGGGGCGCCCACTTCCAGCGGAGACTGAAGCCCAGCGCCTTCCGAAGCGGCTCCTAAAAAAGCGGAGGGAGAATTCGGCTGATTAAAAATCGGAGTAATCAGCGGCTCCGCGGAACCGCCCTGCGCGGTTTGTAGGGAACTTTCAATCATGATTTGAGATCCAGATTCCGAAGCGAAACTCTGGGGCGAAAACTGCGCGGGAGAAACCGTATCAGCCGGAGATGAAACTTGAATCAAACTCTCCAAATTTCCCGAGGAAGGAGCGCTCACCGTCGGCGCTGGATTTTCGGGATTTTGATTGATCGTGGGAAACACAAAGGACGCCCCTCCGGTTTCAGAAGGATTTTGAACCGGATTTTCAACAGCAGGGGCCGGTAATGGGATTTCTGATGCGGCGGGAGCGGACAAATCCTGAGCCTGAGACGGCATCGCCGGCGTTTCGGGAGCGGCAAAGGTAGGGGTCTCCTGAACCGGAGTTGCGGCAGGAGTCAATTCTAATCCCGAAATTTGCGAAGCTGGAGATTCAACCTCTATAGGCGGCGGGGCCTGGGCGATTTCAACCGAAGCATCTGCAACAGTTTCAACTTGGGCGACAAAAGCTTCTTGGGGCATTGCCTCCGGAGAGTGAAGGGTCAAATCTTGCTTCTCCTGAGGCGCTTCATCAACCGCCTCAAAAGAATCTCCCATCTGAATCTGGAGTTCCTCGCCGCTTGATTCCTCGGGAGAATCCCAGGATTTCCCCATTTGAAAGCGAATGTCCTCGCCGCTTGCATCTTGATTCTCCGCTTCTTGTGGAATGGGAGCCACCGCAACGGGAACCTCTTCGACTTTTTCATTGATTTCAAAAGCCTGGGGAACGTTTGTTTCCTTTTCCTGAAAAGAAGATTCCATCTCGTGCGGCAAGGGAGAAGCGATAGGATTGAGATCTAATCGAACGGATTCCGCTTGAGGAATGGGTGGAGAAGGCATTTGAACAGCCAGGGGTGACGCAATAACAGGCGGCTTTGGAGCTAAAATTGTAGGGGACTCCTCCCCAAGAGACAAGGAAGCCTTAGCCTGCCCAATATCTTTTAATAATTCAAATTTTTCCTCAAGCGTTTTTAAATGACGCTTAATTTCTTCTAAATCAGATAGATTTGGTCCCTCACGCGCTTCTAAGGGCACCGCCGGAGCGCTGGGAGGCTCTCTTTTCTGAGATTCCGTCTGAAAAAGAAAAGTTTCCGGGCAATCAAACGAGACCTCTTTTGTTTTCTCCCCAATTCGCGAGAACCTATCCTTTCTTTTTTCAGATTCCTTCTTAAAAAACGACGCGGCCCATTTAAGTTCGTCAAATTCTTCCTCAAAAGATTGCCCCTCATTGATCAGCGAATTGATAGGAGAAAATTCCGGTCCAATTAAATCTCTTATGAAATGCCAACGCCCATCGGGAAGGCCCGCCTCTTCTTCACAGATTAAAGTGTCGGGATCCCCTTTCAAGGATTGGACATCGTCTAACTTATACGGACCGGAAACTTGATTGTTGCTGTAGAGATAATAAGGCATATAGATTAAATATGACCGACCGCTACAAAGGAGTGTAGATGAAAGTTGTTAAAAATTCAATACATAAAAAATTCCCCCTCGCTAGAAAGAGAGGGGGATGGATAGCTTAGGGCTCGCGACAAAATAATATGACCAACTGAGAGGCCCAGATTTGAGACAATTTTGAGGCGCGACAAACGCGCATAGCTTAAGCTATGTGAGCGAGGAATTGGCCAAAGATGGCCCTCCCCTCATCCTGTTTTGTCGCGAGCCCTTAGGCGCCGAAGTCGGAATCTTTGTCGTCGCCGCCGACCGCCACATCCGCCAATTCTTCCGCAGATTCCTCAAAGGAAGCATGCTCGGAAGCGCTTTGGCAAGAAATACAGTAGCGGGCGAAAGGAAGGGCTTTAAGCCGAGGCTTGGGAATCGGATTGTGGCAGGATTCGCATAGCCCGTAAATTCCTTTCTCTATTTTCCTAATCGCGGCCTCGATCTGGTCCAAGGTCACACGTTCATTATCCGACAACTCGAAAATAAGTTCTTTTTCCGTTGAAAGGTTGGCCTGGTCCATGGAATCTCCCATTTCGGAATCATCCGGCAATGACTTTCTGGACACGGTTTTTAGAAGATCCTCTTTCATGGCCAAAAGCTCTTTATGGATAGCGGAAAAATTTCCGGAGACGGCGGGTTTGGCGGACGTTTTTTTTGAAACTGTTTTTTTCTTGGTCGCGGTTTTCATGGATTTACTCCTTTATTTTTATTCAGATAAACTTAATACGCTACGAAACGCAAAAAGTTCATCCTCACAAATTAGCATATTTCTTTAAATTTTACCCGCGGCCAAAAGCCGACAAGACTCCTTCAGTCTTTGGACGACCTCCTCGCGTCCAAAAACTTCAAGCATTAAAAATAGGGTTGGGCCATCGGTTCGGCCTGAAACGGCGGCGCGCAAAGGATGAAACACCTGTCCGGCCTTAAAGCCTTTTTCCTGGGCATATTGACGCACCAAAGATTCGATCGCTTTTTCTTTAAAATCAGGCAACTTCTCAAGACGAACAGCCAAATCTTCAAGAATATGCGGCACCTCAGGGTTTGAGAGAGATTTTTCGCGCGCTTGAGAAGTCAGTTCGAGGGGTTTATAAAAGAAATCAACCAAGCCTGGAATCTCTGTCAATTTCTTGTATTTCTGATGTTCCAAGGAAATCGCGGCTTCCAGGGAAGGAGAACCATAAGCGGGCTTAATTCCAGCCTGATTGAGAAAAGGCTCGGCGGCTTTCACAAGTTCGGAAACCGGCATCTTGCGAATATATTCCCCGTTCATCCAGGTCAATTTAACGTTATCAAAGGTCGCGGGATTTTTTTGGCAGCCTTCGATGTCAAAACTTGAGATGAGCTCATCGTAAGAGAATAAATCCTGGGAATTTTTAGTCGCCCACCCCAAAAGCGCAAGATAATTTCTCAAGGCTCCGGGAATAAAGCCCTCGTTTTTATATTCTAATACCGAAGTGGCCCCGTGACGTTTGGAAAGTTTGGCGCCGTCCGGGCCCAAAATCATAGACAGATGGGCAAAAGCCGGAGGAGTCAAGCCCAAGGCCTCGTAAAGTTTTAACTGAGACGGGGTATTGGATAAATGCTCATCTCCTCGGATGACGTGGCTGATTTCCATCAAATGGTCGTCAATCACGCAAGCGAAATTATAGGTCGGAACCCCGCTAGTTTTAATAATGACAAAGTCTTGAAGAAGATTATTTTCAAAGGAGACCTTTCCGCGGATGAGATCATCTACCACCGTCGTTCCGGAATCCGGCATCTTAAAGCGAATCGAATATTTCTTTCCGGCCGCGTCATATTCTTTCCGCGCCTGTTCGGTCAAATTTCTACACCGACCATCGTAACGAGGCGGGCGTTTTTCCAAAGCGGCCAAGCGCCGCATCTCGTCCAAATCTTCTTTAGAACAATAGCAACGATAGGCCTTCCCGCCTTTCATCAACTGGTCCAAAAATTTTTTGTAGGTTTCCAGACGCTGCATTTGGAAATAAGGCT
>JAJYOT010000075.1 GCA_021796015.1 bacterium | reverse complement strand
AAAACGCTGATAGAAAAAAGTCCCCGATCAGCGCAAAATATCGCTTACCTGCTTTTATTCCTTCCAATCTTTCTCGCGGCCTGCGTTGAGTTGTTCCGCGTATTCGATCCTGGTTTTATACTTTCTCGACGGGTGTCTTTTGTTTTTTCAGCGAGTTGTCTCGCGGGACCCACGCTTTTAATATTGGGCATAAAAGTTTATGCAATGTTCTCGAAAAAGCGGGTTAAGGAATAATCTCATGAGGGAAATAGGGGCAGTCCCCATTTTCCATTGGGATCCCAGGAATGGGCAGTGCCGGGAGGAATAGGTTTTGGTCTAGGGATTGGTTACTTCAGCGGCACAGTTACGACGTCCTATTTGTACATTTGGAGGAAGCAAATGAGCGCCATAAAAGATACGTTGACATTATGGGTAATTTCGCTGGAGTGATGGCGGGGTTTGATTTCGTCCTGCCACCGAAGCCTCTGGTAGGATTGTTCGAGCAGCGCGCAACGCCAGCGCGGCAGTTACTGACGAACCTCCTGCAACAGAACTCGAGTCTCCGTCGCACCCGCGACCTGCTGTTGCCGCGATTGCTTAGCGGGGACTGCATCCGGGCACATGAGCGTTAATATCAGGAAATACTATAATTTTAATCGCAACATCTGATTAGCAGACATGGAGAATCTATGATTCTAAATGGCGTTGAGTTTCGTGAAAAGCTGGGCAACCGCTTGAATTGGCAGATTAAGTGCGACAACTTGGGGCATTTTAATCTGTTGATTGGCGATAACGCGCAGGGGAAAACCCGACTGTTTAACTTTATGCGATTTGTCCGTGATATTAATTTGGGATTTCGCCCTCCGTTGAATCCCTCTTGGACGATAGACTCTCAATTCCGTTTTACCGACAATCGGGATCAAGTGAAATACGATCTCATTTTGGAAATTAGTCCAGATGGAACGCAACTGCTCTTCAATGAAACCATCATGCGCAATAATGAAATTTTATTTTCCAGAAAAGACCAGACTCTTCTGGATGAGAAGAGCGGTAACGTTATTAAGGATTTTTTTATACCAAACAACTTGTCGGCCCTATTTGCTCTTACGGGTGAAGAATTTAGGACGATCGGGCTGTTGCGTTCCTTCATAGAAAGAATGCTTTTTTTGGAGGAAAATCGGTTTTCGTCCACAAACTATGCTCTTGGCGGCAACGCTTTAGTCATTGATAGAGTCGGCTCCAATATCGCCGATGTCTTGGCTAATTGGAAAGAGAACATTCCTCTGGCCTATGGAGAGCTTATGGAAGAGTTTGAGAAATGCTTCGGTTTTGTCGTTCCCAAATCGACCGATGTTAAACTCAGGACGATCCCCGGCCTTCCAGCGCCAGTTAATTTGGTGACTGTCCGGGAACCCCATAACCCTGATGACATTATGCAAACAGATTGGAGTGATGGAATGCTGCGATTCCTATGCCTTCTGACTTTGCCAGCGACCAGATTCCCTCAAGCGCAAGGGCAACCGCTGAGACCGAGCCTTGTTTTCATTGATGAGATAGAAAACGGTTTAGATTTTAAAACGCTCAAACGGCTGATTTCTTATTATCTGGAACATTCCAACATTACACAGACTATGGTCGCCAGCCATTCTCCCCTCGTTTGTAATATGATCAGTCCGCGAAACTGGAAGGTGGCACGACGCGATGGAGCCAAAGTCACATTTTCGCAACCCAATGAAACAGAGCGCGATCTTGAGGGAGAGAGGCAGCACCTTCTGCTTGATAATTGGGAGTTTTACCAAAGGAACGTCGCAACTAAAAAAACAGCTGATGGGAATTAAAAAATGCGCACGGCCATATTTTATGAGGGCGACTCGGAAAGAAATTTGCTTGATTGGTTTTTTAGGAAATGCCTGCCGGGCAAAATAGTCCATAAAAACTACCGCGACTTTCAGGCGTCTTCCGGAAATAACGACATTTTATTTTTTGAGTGCTCCGGCTGCTATGATGTTCTCCCTACCGTTAAGAAATATTCTTTCCTATTCAAATTTTCAGGTAATACAGGTTTGGTGGTCAGAGATTTAGAGTCGCCGGACTGTTATTCCACTTCAACGCCGCGAAAGCAGCTTCTTGAGCATTGTCCGATGCTTTTTAAGCAAGCTCATAAGGCAACGCTTTTCGCAAGGCCGCATTTGGAAGTCCTCTATTCGGCAGATATGGATCTTCTCGAGCAGGTAATTAAAGCCCAAGTCAAAGCCCAAGGAGGAGATGTTTCCGGCCTTAAAGGACTTGTCAAATCCATCAACTGGGATAATCCGAACAAATCTCTTGGTGATATCTTTGCAGGTTTGAGCCTGGCGTATCGCAAGTCTCAGCTTGCCGAACGTTTTTTTTCGCAATTTGATTTTTCATCTACAAAAGAACCTTATTTCGTCCGCCTCAGAAATATCTTTGGTCTGCCATGAGTCTGTGGTGAAATGACCCACGCCTACACCGAAGACCAACTGGTCGAGGAGCCCGCGATCAAGCTCTTCGCCGCCCTGGGCTGGCAGACCGCCTCGGCGATGGAAGAGGTCTTCGGTCCTGCTGGCACGCTGGGCCGCGAGACTCCGGGCGAGGTCATTCTCCTTCCGCGCCTGCTCGCCGCCCTCAAGAAGCTCAACCCAACGCTTCCGACAGAAGCGATCACCGCCGCCGCCGATGAGCTGGCCCGAGACCGCTCGACGATGAGCCTCGTCGCCGCGAACCAAGAGGTCTACAGCCTGCTCAAGGATGGAGTTAAGGTTTCCATTTCCGAACCCGCCAGCCGCGGCGGCCAGAAGACCGAGCGCGTTCGCGTGGTGGACTGGCAGACTCCCGGGGACAACGACTTCCTGCTCGTCAGTCAATTCAGCGTGACCGGATCGCTCTATACATGCCGCCCCGATTTGGTGGGCTTTGTCAATGGCCTCCCCGTCGTCGTTATCGAGCTAAAAAAACCGGGAGTCCCGGCGAAGGCGGCATTTGATGAGAACCTGACGAGCTACAAACACGAGCAGAACGGTATCCCTCAACTCTTCTGGTTCAATGCCGTTCTCATCGCGTCAAACGGCACCGATAGCCGCATCGGGACGATCACGGCGGATTGGGAGCGTTTTTTCGAATGGAAACGCATCGAACGCGAGGACGAGCCCCGAAAGGTTTCCCTTGAAGTCATGATCCGGGGCACCTGCGCGCCCGCGCGATTGCTGGATCTCATGGAGAACTTCACTTTTTTCTCTGAGCACAAGGTCGGACCGGTGAAAATTCTAGCCCAAAATCACCAATTCCTCGGCGTGAACAAAACCATCGCGGCCATGGATATCGCCAGGTGGACGCGCCGTTTTGAAAGTATCCAGTTTTGGCCGATTTTAATGGGAGCGTGAAGGCATGAGGGAAATAGGGACCGTCCCCATTTCCCATTAAACAAATTCGGCTTTTAAAGGAGAAAAAAATGCCAGATACAGCTACTAATCTCAATAATCTAGTTCAGGGCTTGGTCATGTTGACTATGGGGGTAATCTTGTTTCTTATACGCAGGGAAGCCCTTGAGCGTGCGCTTCGATCACAGGAGTTATTTTTGAATGTCAAGTATAGTGGGGAGGAACCAGTAATAAGAGTTCAAAAGATAATTGGGAAAACCATTCTTTATATTATCAGTTTTGGTTCCATCATCGCGGGGTGTTCTTTTGTCTGGACCGCTTGCCGCAACTTAATGCGCTAACAAAGGAAAGAAGAGAGAGTTAATTATGGAACGTTTAGAACACTTCTTAAAGGCAGGAATAGCTTTTGCGGTAATTATATTCTTTATGAGGGCCAGAAAAAGATTCATTGACGCGGCCGAGAAATCCCATAAAACGCTGATAGAAAAAAGTCCCCGATCAGCGCAAAATATCGCTTACCTGCTTTTATTCCTTCCAATCTTTCTCGCGGCCTGCGTTGAGTTGTTCCGCGCATTCGATCCTGGTTTTATACTTTCTCGACGGGTGTCTTTTGTTTTTTCAGCGGGTTGCCTCGCGGGACTCATACTTTTGGCATTGGGCATAAAAATTTATGCAATGTTCTCGAAAAAACGGGTTAAGGAATGATTTCATGCGGGAAATCCCGAAGTTCTCTCCTGAAAGAGTGAGGCATCTCCCCGCCAGATCGCCACATTTCTAAACAGAAATCACTGGTGTCCGGGGAAATCGCCTAGTTGAAGCCGCTAAAAAAGACCCCCGCTGGCGCTATATCAAACGCCGAACCTAGTCTAAGCCGCTTCTGGAATGTGCGGAAATGACCGGCTCAAACGATTAATAAGTGTAGGGATATCAAACGAGCAGGCTGGCAGCCAGCCGACATAAATCGGAGGAGAATGCTCCCCGCCTGCCGTAATCCCGGCCATAAAAAGGAGGGAAAGCGAATGTCAAACGAGGCCGCGACATCAGCCGCAGCCGCCTGGTTTCGGAGGCGATTCGCCTCTTCGCCAAGGAAGTCGCCGACGGCAAATTCGAGCTCAGGGGGTGACCAACCCCAACGTCTGTCTCTAGGTCTGTTTTTGCAGACGTAGCTCGCAAACGAACAAATCATGAAAAACGATTGTATTCGCTGCCCCTTTCAGCCCGCCTCTTTGTCCCGAACGGGGACAAATCCTCCTGACCACACCCCCACAACCACATTAAAAATTGTGGTTAAGCATGGTGGTGTGGTCAGGAGGTCGGCGGGTTTGGGGCAGCAAAGAGAGAGAAGAGGATGGGAAGTAAAGTGATCAAGGTCAGGATTATGAGAGAGGACTATGAGGTTGGTATTGAGATCAGAAGAGCGGGGTTGAGCGTGATGATGGCATTAGAAAGATGGGGGATTTTGAGTTTATCTCAGCTGGATGGATTGATTTTCCATAAAAGATTAGAGGCAAGAAAGAGGCTGGATTTATTTTTTAGCTGTAAGTTTGAAGGCGAGTATTGCGGCGCGGGCTATAAGGTTTTGAGAAGGCTGGAGAAGCGTGGATTAGCGGCGGTTCGACGCTATGTCAATGCGCCGCGAGTCTACACCTTAACGCGGAAAGGCCATGAGGTCTTGATGAAGGCGGGGCTGGCGCGGCTCAACGATTACAGGGATTCCGTGGCGGATTCATTGGTCAAGCATGAGATATTGACCAACGGAATCGGCCTAGCGATCAGCGAACTATTGGGGCTTCCTGTTTCTACCGATTTTGAGCGACAGGTCATGAGCCGAGGCGCGGCGGGAAACCACGCTCGAGACTCTTTTCCGCTGCCAGATCTTTGGATTACCGATCATGAACAGCCAAAGGCGATTGAGGTAGAGCGAACCC
>JAJYOT010000074.1 GCA_021796015.1 bacterium | reverse complement strand
CCACCGGCTTATTTTTATATGCGCTCGAATCTCTTGAGGGACGTCTCCAAGAAGAGGCCCGACAGGCCAAACTCCTAAAAGAAGCCCGCGCCCGCGCGGCCAAAATGACCGAACAAGATAAATTTACGAAAGATTGGAACGCATATCAAAAACTTAAATTGAGCGGAGCGCCCAATGCGCTTTTAATCCACGATGTCAAAGAGATTCTGCGCGCATATAAAAATAAGCCGGTGGATCTGGCCCCGGCCAACCGGGAATTATTGCGTCTCATCAATGAAAAATAAAGGAGGCCGCTCGAAAGCGGCCTCCCAATACTTTTAACTTCGTCTTAGCTTAAATGCTTGCTGACAAGCTTGGTCATCTCAAACATATTAACGGAAGACTTTCCGCCGAAGACGGCTTTGAGCTTATCGTCCGCGTTGATCTGACGCCTGTTTTTCTTGTCCTGCAGGTCCTGCTTTTTGATATACGCCCACAATTTCTTAACCACTTCGGTCCGGGGAAGGGCCTTAGATCCGACAATTTGGGCCAATTCAGAACTCGGGGTCAATTCTTTCATGAAGGCGGCATTCGCTTTTTTAGCCATAGTTTTCTCCTTACTGCTTGATGATTCAAATAAGTCCAGAGCCTTATTGTGTATGTTTTCTCGCCCCGCGTCAAGCCCCCGCCTCATAATTTGACATCGGCAATTGATATATGCCAGCCTTGCCTAAGAAGTCCTTTGGGACTCCAAGGAGACAGACCCATGCTTAAAAAGATCGCTTGTAGTCTTTTCATAGTCCTTTTAGGAATTTCGCTTTTAAGAAAACCTGTTTTTGCGCAACCAACTCAAGCCGGATACACGCGGATGATTCTTACCTTCCGCAAAAACGCGACTCCGGAGGAAAAACGAAAAATTCTTTCCTCTATTAAAGGCGCGATTCCCGTTGAAGACCTCCCGGGCTTTAATATCGCGATTATCGAAGTCCCTAAGGCGCGAACTCTCGCTATCATGGAGGAAAGCAAAAACTCTCCCTCTTTGCGCGCGGCGGAAAAAGATTTTCGCATTAATTGGATTAAAGATGTCGATGAAAGCCCTTCTTTATCGGCCTCTTTTGAGCAGGCTCAGGGGTTTGCCCAAAACGCGCGCTTTCACTGGCCCTGGGGACAACACCAGCCCTCGACTCCCGGAATTCACTGGAACCTTCGCCGCCTCAAAGCCCCTCAGGCCTGGGTCAAAACCCAAGGAAACGGCGTCCGCGTCGCCATTATCGACACCGGGGTCGATTGCGCCCACCCCGATCTCAACTGCAATTTATCGGACGGCGCCAACATGACCAACGCCGCCACTCCGCCGATGGATGACAACGGGCACGGCACCCACGTGGCTGGAATCATCGCGGGGCAAGGAAAAGACGGCGGTGTATTCGGAGTGGCCCCCCGGGTCACTCTCATTCCGGTCAAAGTGCTCAGCGCCGACGGCTCCGGAAACCTTTCGGATGTGGTCAGCGGAATTTACTGGGCCATGACTCATGGAGCCCAGGTCATCAATATGTCTCTAGGAGCTCCGACAGCCGCCACCGCCCTTGAACAAGCCGTTCACAAAGCCTATCAAGCCGGAGTCGTCATCGTCGCCGCCGCCGGAAATGACGGAGAAAACGCCTCTCGAAGCGGAGAAACCAGCACGGTGGACTATCCCGGAGCCTATCCTTGGGTCATCGCGGTCGCGGCATCAGATAGAAAAGATCACATTGCGCCTTTTTCCAGTTTCGGTCCCGCGGTCGACATCACGGCGCCGGGAGACAACATTTTATCCACGGTTCCCAACGGCTACGAGAAAATGTCGGGAACCTCGATGGCGAGCCCTCATATCGCAGGCGTCGCGGCGCTGGCAATCGCCTCGGGAATTTCAGGACCGGAATCGGTCAAAGGAGCGCTTAACTCCTCTTCTTCTCTTTTATGTCCCAAGGTGATTTTCAGGGGACCGGAATGCGCGCCCGCAACCGATGAAGGCAACGGAATTCCGGACGCCTCAAAGATAGTCGCGCTTAGATAGGCCGTCCAACTCAATAGATCATCCAGCCCGGAAGAACATTCGGCTTGGGGCTCTGCGGCGTCCCTGTTGGATTGGTGATAATAGGCTGTTCTTCTAAATTTTTGAGCGGAGACACGTTTCCGCCCGCGCCTTCCCGAAGTTTCTTTTGATGCCCCTCTCCAGGGCGAATTTCTCCGCCAAAGCGGTAGCTGAGAGTCACGCGCTGGAGATCGTTAAAGCCGTTGGTCGCCAAGGCCCAGGCATAATCGAGATAAATGCGCGATTTCCAGTGAAGGCCAAAACCGGCCGTGATCCCCATGGAAGTCTGAATGAATTGATACCCCGCCCTGAAGGCGACAAGATCCATCAAATCATATTCCGCCCCCGCATCCACGTTATACATTCTCTCTTGGGCGATATAGATGGAATCCATCGACAAAGTGTAGTTATCGCCGTTGGGAACATGACCTTGATAGGCAAGTCCCGCTCGTAAAATGGTCGGTATCGGGTCGGCATAACCGCCATAGTTAAGACTCCCGCCGACATTGTTAGCGGAAAGGCCCAGAGAAATGCCCTCATCGGGAATATCAGCCAAATAGCCGATGGAACCGGAAAAAGTTTGGGCGGAATAGGCTTGGACCAAGCTTGAGTGAATGTATTCGCCCTCCACTCCAAGAAATTGATTCACCCGGTGTTCGTAATCTCCCAAATCCAAGGAACTCTTGGCCACACGCTCGGAATAGCCGACCCGGGCGACAATATCGGATCCGGCGTTTAAAGATTGGGCGGATTGAAATGAACCATCGGGATTAGTGTTGTTAATGTCAATGACTCCATTTTGGGAAACGACTAAACTCGCCCCAATACTCGCGTCTCCATTTCCAAAAATACCTTTAAAAGCGATCGGTGCCGCGTAATCGAAATCTTCGTAGCTGTTGTCCACCACGCCGCCCATAAAGGTCGCGTCCACTTCCTGGGTATTTAAGCGGCTCAGGCCCGCCGGATTATAGTAGAGAGCGGAAGCGTCGTTGGAAATAGCGGTATAAGCGCCACCCATTCCAAGAGCGCGGCTGCCAAGAGGAACCTGCAAAACAGGCGCGGCCGTCACCCCAGGCCCATACTGGGCCTGGGCGAAAGAAGCAAAACCGAGAAGCAGCCCAAGAAGAATCATTAATATCTCTTTCGTTTTATTTCACGACCGCCACCTTTAAAATTTTAGATAGTCCGGGTCCCGTCACTCGAACAAGATAGATTCCGCTGGCCACGACATAACTGCGCAAATTTTTTCCATCCCAGTTGACCGAACCTGTTCCAGCGGCGACATTGCCGTCAAACAAGGTCGCGACTTCTTCTCCATTCATGGTATAGACCTTGACCGTGACATGCCCCGCCTGCTGAATCTGATATTTAATCGTCGCTTCTTGGCCCTTGAGGGGATTAAAAAGATTATTCCAAGCCGAGGCATCGGTTTGAGAGGTTCCCAAACTCAAAGGACCGGACAGTCCCATGCTGACGGTGCTGCCAGCGATATCATATGCGAACACTTCCAGATACACCGTTCCCACCGCCGGAAAGCGCGAGGAAAAATTATTCTGGATCTGAACCGATCCGGAAATCTGCCCGTTGACATTAGTCGAAGAAACCACGGCCAAATAATTGGAAGGCGAAGCGGGAGATGTCTGGGTATTGGGTAGAACATTCTGAGATTGGTCTCGAAGCTGGGCATATGCGAAAAAGTATTGCGGTGTCTGGAGATGAGAAACTGAACCCAACTGCGAAGCGCTTACATTAGAGGCAATAGAAACCTGAAAACTAATCAGATCTTGATTGACAGCGGCGCTGACCACATTGGCGGACAAGGCGTTAATCTGCGGAAAGCTAAAGTCCAAGGTATACGGGTTTAAAGAACTGGCCCCGCTAACCGAGTCAGAACCGTCGTTTCCGCCAGTGACGTCCAAGAAAAACCTCCCGCCCGAAGACGTGTAACTCAGTTGCACGCTGGAAGCGGTCACATCACAATCGTTAAACAGGCAATAGCCATTAATTGTGTTGAGCCCGTTAAAACTGGGAGCGGCAGTGGTGATAATATCATGATTGGCATCCAACAGCGTCATCTGATAGCCCTTATAGTAGCCTGGATGATTGGTTGAGGAGGAAAGATAAAGCGTAATGTTAATCGGGCCCGGAGCGGCGGCAAAGGTGTAGAAATCCTGTTCTCCCGCGGGATAGAGAGTGGCGGTAACAGTCGTTAGGGTGCTGACGTCCAAGGCCGTTTCAAAGCCGCTATTACAATATGGGTCGTTGGAATTAATCTGCGGATAAGAGCAGAGTTCAACTCCATGATCCTGAAAGGAAGAGACAATATCTGAAGCGATATTGGAAGAAGAAGTAAAACTGCACGCCGGAGCCAGGCCCATTGAATTAACATCCAGCAAAGCCTGTTCCATCTCCTCAAAACTTTCCGGAAAAAATAAGAGAGCGTTCATTTCCAACTGGCTAATGCAATTAATGGCGGGACAATTGAGCTGATTTCCTGGAGAAGAGGGCGGGGTTGAAAGCTCTCCGGTCGTGCACGCGCCGTCGCGCGCGATTTCTTTTCCTCTTATTTCCCACATTGACTGACTAAAATACTCTCCGTCGCAGTGAATTTCTCCCGTCCAAGTCGCGCTGGAATAAACCGCAGGTTGGACTCCGCGACAACTATCGACCATTCCGCCAAAAGTCGCGCAGCCGTTATTTGAATCCGTGCTGGACCCGCACAGGTTTCTCACCGGACCATAGGAAGGACTTTCCCCATTAACATAGTAGCCAATGCCAGGATCGTTAAGAGAATTCGCCGACCAAAAATCGGCATTTCCTTCCGAGATAGCCCCCGATTGGCCGAAATTAGTGATCGGCCAAATCTTTTGGACCAGGTAATGGGTCAGTTCATGATGCGGCACCGTCGCGTCATCGGTCATAATATCCATAATGGAATTCCCGCCTTGACTGACCGGCGTCGCGCCGCCGTCTCCAAACCAGATATTGTCGTCTTGGGGATCATAAAAGGCGTTGGTCATATTGGGGCCAAAGAAAGCCAGGGCCGAGGCTCTTCCGCTGAGAAATTCAGAGCTTAAAGTCGGTCCCAGAACCTGGCTAAAAAAATCATGCTGCAAATTGAGATGGTAATAGAGACTTAATTCTCCTTCCATCCCCGAGGGAGTCATCGTAGCGGCCCAGATTACGTTATTATTGGATCCGGTCACGGTGGGATTAGACAAGACCAAATAACTGGAAGAAACAATTGAATAAGAATCTCCCCCCGGGCTTGCGGGTTGCTCAGC
>JAJYOT010000033.1 GCA_021796015.1 bacterium | reverse complement strand
GCGATACTCGCAAGCTTGGAATAATCGCGCCAATGCTGGGGATAGCCCACCTTGTTTTTCATGGCCTTGAGTTTTTTTAAGGCCTGTTCCTTGGTTTTAATGTCCATCCAGGAAATGGAATGGATGTCCTTGTTCATGGACTCTTCAATTTGAGTTAAAAGTTTTCGCGCGTCTTTTTTTGCCGAAGGCGAAAAATTTTTATCGACATAGATTTTTCCCAAGGCTTCTCCCATTCCATTATTTGCGAAATTGACGCAACGCTCCCACCTAGGCATGAGTTTTTTACTTCCGCGAAGTCTTTTGCCAAAGAAAGAAAAGTCTTCATTGACGAAAACGGAAGACAAGGCCGAAGCTTCGGCGTGGACGAGCTGCCATTTAAAATAAGCCTTCCAATTTCCCAAGCGGGTTTGTGAAATAACGGCGTTTAAGTTTTTGATGAAGTCGTAGTCATCGGCATTAAGAACCTTAAACCTTGGCGCGCCCACGGCTTTAAAATAGGCCTCCCAATTAAAATTGGGGCAAATCTTTTTTAGCTCTGAAACGCTAATTTTGTGATTGATCTTGAGCGGGTCCCGGCGGGAAACGCGGTCCATGGCGATTTGAGCCAAAGCCGTTTCCACCGCCAAGGCGCGTCCGGCGTCAGCGCCGGCTTGAGAGGCGTTTTCGCCGGCCAGTTCCAGCATTTTTCGGACATGTTTAAGATAAGCCGCGCGGTCCTTGGCGAAATCTTTTTTAAGATAATAGTCGCGATCGGGCAAGGCAAAACCCCCTTGGTCTAACGATGCGATCATTTTGTCCGCGTTTTGATAATCCTGTTCGGATCCAAAATTAAAAAGAGCGTCGACTCCCAGCATTTGAAGACGGGCTGCTTCTTTAGCGAGTTCGCTTTTTGATCTCAAAGCGTTAATCTTTTTAATTTCAGGAAGAAGCGGTTTGGCCCCTTCTTCATCCACGGCCTTTTCATCCATGCAGGAATTGTAAAGATTCGAGAGTTTGGCCTGGTTTTTCGTCAGCGCGGCTTTTTGCGAGCGTATTTCGTCTAAAAGTTTTCTCAATAAGACCTTGTTTTTGCGGGCCAAGGCGTCAAAGGTTCCCCATCGTGGGTATTCGGCGGGTATGGGATTTTTCTTAAGCCAGGTTCCGCAGGCGAAATGATAAAAGTCCTGACAAGGGTTGACAGTTCGGTCGAGATAGCTTAGTTGTATTCCCGGTTGCGGTTGAACCGAGGTGAGAACGTTTTGGGCGGGATCCGCGTATTTCCCCTTGACCGGCTTGATATCCGCGCTCCCCTTTATCTCTGAGCCGCCGCTTTTCCCTCCATCATAGGTTTCCGTGTAGCGGCCTTGAAGCAAGGGGTTAAGGTGCGCTTCCGCTTTTTGAATTTTCGCAAAATCTTTTTTAGAGATCAGCCGCAAATGACCTTTTTTCAGCGCCCAAACCTGATTTTCATAAATAATTTCAATCCGAGAACCCCAGCGAGCCAACAGTTTCTTTATAATTTTTTCGCGCGCTTTCTGTGAGAGCTTTGGGGACCAGCGGGCGGCGGAAAAACTGATTATTTTATGGGGAACCCCATTCTTTGATTTCTTTTTGTGCGCATGTTTTTGATAAGCGTTCAAAAGCTCGCGGATTAAATGTTCCGCCTTTTCAATCTGTTCGGTCATTTCTTGATCCATTTCCGAGGGCAGAAGGAAGCTCACGGTGATGGAATTTTCGGGAGGAGTTTGGGCGTAAGAGGAAACCGGGGATAAATTTGAGAAGGCGAGCGAGAAAATCAATAGAAATAGCAATTTGTTTTTCATATTGGTATTTTACAAAATGCGGGAACGAAATTTTGTTTGTATAATGGGTTTCTGTGGAAGAGTTCTCTTCTTTGATTGAACAAAACCGTTATGCGGATTTAAAACGTCTGTTGGAACAAGAGCCGATTTCTTCTATTTTGAGCGAATGGAAGAATCTAAAACCCTTGGAACGCCTCGTTGTTTTCAAGCTTTTGCCCGTTGATAAAGCGCTTGAACTTTACGGGAAGCTGGATGATTCGGAAAAATATTTCCTTTTTTGCGGTTTGGGGCCGCAATCGATCGCTCCCATCCTCGAGAATTTATCCGACCGGGACCGCTCTCTTTTTATTGAAATTCCAAAAAATTTTGCCGAGGATATGATGGCGGCGCTTCTAAAAGTGAGAGTCTAATGCCTTTTATTCTAACCCCGGGAATTGTCCTGTCGCGACGGGACTTTGGGGAATCGGGAAGGCTGTCTATCATTTATACGAGAGACTTCGGGAAAACCTGGGTTAAGTTTTCCGGGGTGAATGGCGCGGGTCGAAAGATGAAGGCATTTTCGGAACCCTTTGCGCATTGCGAGTATCGCTTTCACGCGACTCCCGGAGCGGGATATGTCAAGGCGACGGGCGGAAGTTTGTTTTCAAGTTTTCCTTCTCTGCGAAAAAATCTTAATTCTCTTTCCGAGGCTTTTCTTTGTTCTGAATTGCTTGGCGCATTGACCGTCTTTGGCCTTCCAAGCCCAGAAAAATACGAGCTTTTAAAAGACGCTCTCTGTTTTCTTGATTTTGGCCAATTTTCATCCTGGATGATGCCTGCCTTTGGGCTCCGTCTTTTGGAACTAGCGGGTTTAGGAATGCGCGAAAAATTTCCGTTTAGAGGCGAAATTTCTTTATCGTTTTGGGAAGCCCTTCATCAAGACCCATTTACGGAACTCTCAAGGTTTTCCTCCAATGACAATCTGACTTTAAAAATCCGACGTTTTGTCGAGGAAAAAATTGAACAGGAAACTCACCGTGTTTTAAAAACCCCGATATTTATAGAATCTATGCGAGGCATGAAAACGCGACAGGAGTGCGCTTCTTTATGATGAATTTTCAAGAGATTATCTTAGCCTTAAAAGAGTTTTGGTCCCAAAAGGGATGCCTTCTCATTGAGCCCTATGACATAGAAAAAGGAGCGGCGACTTTTAATCCCGCGACTTTTTTCGGCGCGATTAGTTCCGCCCCGATCCAAATCGCCTATCCCGAGCCTTGCCGCAGGCCCGCCGATGGGCGCTACGGCGACAACCCCAATCGCCTGGGAAAATATTATCAGTTCCAGGTTCTTTTAAAGCCTGTTCCTCGGGATGTGACCGATTTATATGTCGCGTCCTTAAGAAGTTTGGGGCTGGAGATCAAGAAACACGATCTGCGCTGGATTGAAGATGATTGGGAATCTCCCACCTTGGGCGCCGCGGGCTTGGGTTGGGAAGTGTGGCTGGACGGCATGGAAATTACTCAATTTACCTATTTTCAGCAAATGGGGCAGGCGCCGCTTTTGCCGGTGTCTGTTGAAATTACCTACGGTCTTGAACGAATCGCGATGTATCTGCAAAAAAAAGATTCCGTTTTCGAACTTCAATTTAACTCTGATTCTTCCTACGGAAAAATGTTTAAAGAAGCGGAGCGGCAATTTTCCGTTTACAATTTCGAGGAAGCCGATGTCGAGATGCTCACCCGCCATTTTGAAGATTATGAAAAAGAAGGCGCGCGCATGGTTTTAAAAGGCCTTCCCTTGCCGGCTTATGATTGCGTTCTTAAGCTTTCGCATTCTTTTAACATTTTAGAAGCGCGCGGAAGGGTGTCGGTCACCGAGCGGGCTCAATATATCGCTCGCGTGCGGGGCTTGGCCAAGAAAGTCATTGAGTGTTACCGGGAGTTGGAAAATGCCGAGAAAAAAGAACTCATCCATCAACGCTGAGGCGCAAGCGAAGGATTATTTGCTGGAAATTGGCCTTGAGCCTCTTCCGGCCCGGTTTTTATCTCCCGCTCTTGAGAGCTTATTTGTTCAACTGAAAGAAAGGCTAGAATCCGCTCGCTTATCCTTTAAATCCATCAGGACTCTGGGAACTCCAAGACGTCTGGCCGTTTTAATTGAAAAAGTCTCGCCAAAATCGGAAGCCTTAAGCGAAAAAATATTCGGTCCCCCTGCGTCTCGCCTTAAAAATCCCGACGGGACCTATTCGACGGTCGCGGAGGGTTTTGCCCGAAAATATGGAACAACTCCCGAAGAGCTTTCTGTTGAGGTGACGGCCAAAGGCGAACAGCTGGTCGTCATCGTCCATCAACCCGGAAAAGCGGCGCGCGAAATTTTGGCCGAAGCGGCGCCACAAGCGATTTCTTCCTTGGAATTTCCAAAGTCCATGGAATGGGAAGAGACTCGCTTTAAATTTGCCCGGCCGATTCGTTCCTTGGTTTCTCTTTGGGGAAATCAGCCGGTCTCTTTCTCTTTGGCCGGAGTTAAAACCTCTAGAGTATTGCGTGGGCTTAACGGCGAGCGAATGAAAATTCAAGACGCCTCTGACTATGAGAAAATTTTAAGAAACAAGGCGGTTTTAGTTTCTCTTGAAGAACGTCGAAAAATTTTGATTAAAAAACTGGATTGGTCGGCGGCCGAAGCCGGGGGCGATTGGGATAAAGACGAGGATTTAATTTCCGAAATGACCGCGATGACCGAGCATCCGGTTCCAGTGTTGGGGCATTTTGACAAGAAGTTTTTGGCGCTTCCCCAACCCTTGATTAGCCTGGTTTTAAAAAAACAACTTAAGTTTTTCCCTCTGAGTAGTTCCGGAAAACTCATCAACGCTTTTATTGGCGTCAGAGACGGAATTTCCGAGGGGCAAAATTTAGTACGGGAAGGTTTTGAGCGAGTCCTCATCGCGCGCCTTAACGACGCGGTTTTTTTCTTTGGCAAGGATCGTAAGCGGCCTCTGGAATCTTATCTGGAAGAACTTAAGCGCGTGACCTATCAAAAAGAGTTGGGCACAATGGCGGAAAAATCCGCGCGCGTTCAAAGACTGATGGAAGCATTGATAAGCCTCTTAGGAGATTATCCCGTGATGAACGAGGCCTGCGCTGAAATTGCCCGGCTTTGTTATGCGGATTTGACGACGGGTTTGGTCAAAGAGTTCCCGGAGCTTCAGGGAACCTTGGGCGGGGTTTACGCGCGCTTAGATGAAAAAGATGAGAGAGTGGCCTTAGGTCTTGAGGAGTTTTATTTTCCTTTGGGATCAAAAACTCCTGTTCCAACGACAGTGGAAGGCGGGCTGGTGTCTTTGGCCGGGAAACTAGATTCCTTGGCCGGCTGCTTTGCGGTCGGGATGGTTCCGACGGGAAGCGCCGACCCTTACGCTTTGAGGCGACAAGCCTTTGGCGTGATTCGGATTTCTCTGGAACGACAATTGCCGCTGGATTTAGAAAAAGCGGTCTCTTTCGCCTTAGAAAATCAGCCGGTGAATTTTTCACAAGAGCGCTTTTCTCAAGTTCGGGATGAGCTATTAGATTTTCTTTGGGGGCGGGCGCAATCTTTTTTCGAGGAAAAAGGATTCGCGGTTGATGAAATTCGCGCGGTCAAGGCCGGAGGGCTTAAAAATTTAAGCCGGACTTATCTTCGCTTAAGCGCCTTAAAATCAGTTCGAAACGACGCCGATTTTGAGCCCTTGGCGATGGCCTTTAAGCGAGCTTCCAATATTCTCAAGCAGGCGGGAGATGGAAATGGGAATCATTTTGTCTATGAAGATCGGCTGTCTGACCCATCGGAAATCAGGCTTTCTGAATTTTTAAAAGAGACGGAGTTGACCCTCCATGAAAAAAGAGACCGAGATGATTTTGAGGGAATGTTGAAAACGCTCACAAAGGTCAAGCCACATTTGGACTTATTTTTTGAGAAAGTGATGGTGATGGCTGCGGACCCCAGCTTGCGGCAGGCGAGACTCAGCCTGCTTGGGAAAATGGTGCGTCTCTTTAAAGAAGTTGCGGACCTTTCCGAAATTCAAGGCGCTTCGCCTAATAAATAATTTCCCCTGGCGATCGGCATTCGGCGTCCCACTCCAAAAGCCTTCGGTGAAATTTTGATTGAGGGCGGCGCTTGGCGGCGCTTGTACTCGGCAAAGTCTATGCGTCTAATGATGTCTTTGACTAAATCGCTCGAAAAACCTTTCTTTGCAATTTCAAGAATTCCCCATTTTTTTTCAATATAAGCTTTGAGAATGGGGTCAAGCGTGGGGTAGGGAGGCAGATCGTCTTCGTCTTTCTGATGGGGCTTAAGTTCCGCTGACGGAGCTTTCGCAATTGAGCTTTGAGGAATTATTTCTTTGTCTTTGTTAATTTCCCGCGCGAGTTCATAAACCGTTTCCTTGGGAACATCCGCCAAGGGGGCCAGCCCTCCCGCCATGTCGCCGTAAAGCGTGCAGTATCCCACTGAGAGCTCCGATTTGTTTCCGGTCGTGAAAGCCATTCCCCCCTCCCGGTTAGCCAAGGCCATGAGAATGTTTCCGCGAATGCGGGCTTGAATGTTTTGTTCCGTCGGGTCTTCCGGTTTTCCGCTGAGAAAATCTTTGAGAGATTCCTGATAGGCGTGGTGGAGAGGCGAGATGGGAATGGAAAGAAAGCGGATTCCAAGATTTCTCGCCAAGGCTTTTGCATCAATGATGGAACCTTTGGAAGAATAACGTGAGGGCATGGAAACTCCCGCGACGCGCTCTTTTCCGAGGGCTTGAACAGCCAAGGCGCAGACGACCGCAGAGTCAATTCCGCCGCTGAGGCCCACGAAAACTTTTAAAATTTTGCATTTGGCCAAATAATCCCGGATTCCAAGGATTAAGGCGCTTTTGATTTCTTGAGTTTCGCTGATTTCTTGAGCTTGGACCGGAGACGGAAGAGGGTCGGTATTGATGAGAATTAAATCTTCCTCAAACGCTTTGGCCTCGAAGACCGGTTCTCCGCGGGGATTAAAAACGCAACTTCGCCCATCAAAGACAATTTCGTCATTTCCACCGATCATGTTGCAGTAGAAAAACGGCAATTTGTTTTTTCGCGCGTGAGAAGACATAATTTTTCGGCGCTGGATGTTTTTTCCGCGAATAAAAGGAGAGGCCGAGATGTTAATGAGAATATTGGCCCCTTGACGCGCTTGAAGAGCGATAGGATCGGTTTGGTAGAGTTTATGCGTTCCGCTTTTCTCGCCAAACCAGGCGTCCTCGCAGATGCTGAGACCAATTTTTTTTCCTTTAAATTTAAAGGGAAGGTTAGATTCCGCGGGCTCGAAATATCTCGCTTCATCGAAAACGTCATAAGTGGGAAGAAGCGTCTTGTGTCTGAGAACCGCCATTTTTCCCCGATAGAGAAGCGCGGCCGAGTTGTGAAGGGGCTTTCCAAACCGAGCTTTATTTTGGGATGAGAAACCGATGATGACTCCTATTTCTTTATTTTGGGAGGATAGCTTCTTGATGGCTAGATCGTTTTCGCGAATAAAAGACGGGTCTTCCCATAAGTCGAGTGCCGGATATCCCGACAAGGCTTGTTCAGGAAAAACGATGAGGTCGGCCTTGGCGGCTTTGGCCCGCATCGTAAAGTCTTTTATTTTTTTGAGATTGCCGTTAAAATCGGCGATGGTCGGGTTAATTTGAGCGAGAGCGATCTTCACTTCGGAGTTTGGGCTTGGGGATTTTTGGCGCAGAGTCCTTCAAAGATTTCCCCCGCCCCCATGAAGTTTTCGTCAATTTTCGCGCGAATCTTGTGGCAATTGTCCCGACCCAAGGGGCCTGAGAGACTGGCGATTCCTTCCATCGCCCAGGTCATGAGAGTCGCGAAATCAAGTTCCAGGCGATCGGCCAAATGAGGGATTTCTTGAAGGAGACGAACGCAAGCTTGAGGCATGTCCTTGTTGAGGGCAAAGAGAGCTTGGGTGATGCCGCGAAAAATTCCGCGGAGCGTGATGTGAGGGTCTTGCTTACCTTTGGTATGAGTGACGGCCAAGAAAACAAGTTCTTGGATAATTTCGGATGCGGTTTCCGCCGCTTGATAAGAGGGCGCGTCCTTGGCGATACGGATTAAGGCCATATCGTGAGCGAGCTTTTCGAATTCAAAACTGTCCGACGCTTCAGTCATGCCCAAATTATACTAAACTGGTTTCAAATGGAACGGAAAGTAAAGGAAAGAATAGAAAGAAACGGAAAGTCTTTTACTTTCCGTTCTTTCCTTTACTTTCCGTTCTTTCTTTTACTTTCCGTTCTTTCCTTCGCATGTTCGACGGTTCCTTCTTCCAGGCAAGCGGTTTCCCTGCAAAATGGGGCCTTGTCGGCCTGCGTTTATTTTCTGCATACCGATTGGTTTGATTTTTTCGCCCATCCAGCCAACAAAATTATTTGGGCTCAGGCAGATCGCCTGGGTCAGCTTGATTTAGATCATCCGATATTTGCGGTTCAAGGATACGACGGTTGCTTGTTCGCGGTCAATCTCCCGCCCGGGGTCTATCGCCCAATAATGGCTTCTTACCGGCTTTTTGGCTTGAGGCTTTATTACCCGTTTAAGCCGGAGCTAGAAAAAGAAATGGAAGTTAAGGTTCAAGAAAATCGGTTTTCATTTGCCGGGAACCTCACGATTTACACCGCAACCGAAGACCCGTCTCTGATTGTTGAGCATATTGGGTTAAGACTGAGAAGGCTTTGGTGGCCTTTTCATCTTTCTTCCGTCACTCCGCCGGTGGATTATACCCATTTAGATCAAACGCCTTTGTCGGAGGCTGATTCCTTGCGCGTGGCCCGACGCGTTTACGCCAATACTCTTTGGTCGGATGCTATTGAAAATCGTTTGGCCGAGATTGGCAGTCCCGAGGCTCCCGCCATGAGAGGGCCGTTTTGGCATCGGCGAGAAGTAGAAGCGGTTGTGATTAGTTCTTTTTCTTATATTCCCACCAAACTTCGCTGGCCGAGAAAACTGATTATGGGCGGCGCGGAGTGGATTGACCCTAAAGATCGCGCCCGCATTGCCGTCCAATTTTTGGAACCGGGAATGAAAGATTATCAGCCCAAAAAAACCCTCCTTGAAAAAATGCGGGAGGCGGGTAGTTTGGATGACGCGCATACCCTCTTTAGCGTTCATGTGTCTACTTATTTTGGTCAAGGCGTTCGCTATCATAATTTTGCCTATCCGAAAAATGATTTGCCGGGCGCGACGGCCAGCGTTTTCGTGACTGAAACCTGGTTGATTCCCAAAGGCCCGGGCTACTATCTTATTCACTACCGGGCGCTCAAGGCTGATTTTAAACGTTTTTATCCGGATTTTAAAAAATTTGTCAGTTATCTCTATTTGGACCGTCAGAAAACAAAGAAAAAATCAGGATTTGAAAATGGAGAATTGCCTTAATTTCCGGCGCTTAAAGAATAAACCGTCGTCTTTTTTTGAGAGGTAATTGCCATTTTGCTGAGGTTCGCGCTATAGCGGATAGTGGGATGGGGGTCTTCCGGATGAGAGTCTTTCCAAACTAAAAGCTTGTTTTTCCCGAGCGCGCGTCCGTTTTCTTCCAGGAGAAATTCGCCTCCTTCTTGGGTCCATAAATGGTTCTGGGAAAGAATAAGCGGTTGGGCTTCGGGCGAAGCATAGACAAATGATTTTTTCCCGCGCATCACGATCCAGGCCCAGCCTCCATTGGAAAGTATTCCGAGTTTTGGGCCTTGATGATAATAATAATTGCGTCCATCGGTGAACCAACCGTTTCTCCGAGGAATTTCCTGGGAAGACGGCAAAGAAAGAGAAGCGATTTCATTGGGTTCCAAGGCCCGCCCGGCAAAGTATTGCCCTTCGGGCAGCGGAGGCGGGTTGCCTTGATTCCAAGGATTGGGCGGAAATTTTCCGGCGCGCGGAGAGGTCAGGCTTTTTTTGCCGATAAGATTCCTAAACGAGGGCTTTCTTTTTGAATGCTTTTTGTGATTTCTTTTGATGGCGCGCCTTCTTTTTGATTCTCGAAGTTGATGGGAAGCGCGGTGAACATGAATTTGGGCGAGATGATAGGCGGCCAGAAGCGGATTGCGGGGCGCGTGCGAGGCGCGGGAGTGTTTTTGGGCGGGCTTATGGCCAGCGTCAATTTTTTTATTTTCGTGACGGCGGGCTTTCCCAGGAACTTTTCCAGTCTTAACCCATTCTTTAAGGAGGTGTTTTTCCGCCTCAATCTCGCGGTTGGGTTTTCCTTTGAATTGGGTGGTAGAGGCCTTTGCGCTAGAAATTCTGGAAAAACCAATCGGATTTGAGCCAAGATTTTTTGAATTTTTGACGGAATAAGGCGAGTATTGACTGAGAAAAGCACTAGGGCCCTTATTTTTCTCCGCGCCTCCCTGGCCTAAAAAACTCCAAACCGGAGTTCCGGAAATATTGGGGGTTTGAGGGGAGGCGTACTCTCCGATTTCCCTGGGAACGTCGGAAGCCATGGCGTCATGCCAAATCTGAGCGGTGAGGGGTTTAATTTGTGGGTGAGATTGAACCAGGCGAGAAGTAAAGGCGTTGAGAGGTTCTGGTAACACGCCTCCAGGCGGTTTTTCTTTCGAGTTTTGAAGACGGCCTTTTCCTATCGTTAGAACGGGGTCTCGAAGTCGCGGCATGGTGAAAAAAGTTAAGAAGAAAACCGCCCCTAAAAGAAGGAGGGCCAGAGA
Source organism: bacterium (assembly GCA_021796015.1). The sequence continues at coordinate 10,616 of JAJYOT010000033.1, read as the reverse complement.
CGACTTTTTCATGGGCCTATATTTCCGCGACAAAGCGCGCGGCGAGCGATTGAGGCCGCGGCGGGACATTGCGGATTCGAGAAACAGGCGAGTGATAGAAAAGCATGACTTTCCGTACATAATTTCGGGTCGAACGGTAAAGCCAACGACTTCTTAAAAATCGCGGTCCGGCGTGATAGGCGGCAATCACGCGTTCAATGACCCAAGGCGGAAGGCGTTTGATTGAGGCGCCGCTGAGCCCCAGTTTTTTTAAGACGCTGGCAAAAAGATTCGCCAGATAAGCGGTTCCAGCCGCGATATTGTCATCTCCAAAGAAAAGGCGGTAAGAAGAAATGCCAAAGTGAGAAGCCGTCCTAGGCACGACTTGCATGAGGCCCCGGGCGCCTCGGGCGGAGACCGCATTTTCATTAAACCCTGATTCGGCGGCGATAACGGCTTTAATCAGTCTTGGATCCAGGTGATAAATCGCCGCGTATTTAAGGATGATGGGGTCGTATTGATCCATTTTTTTGGGATGGGAGGTAAATTGAGTCAATAGGCGTTGATAGGGGTTTATCCTATGGGGAAGTGGAATTTTGAGAAAGCTTTTTCTAGGAAGGCCTTTGAGATTGATGGGTTTATTCAGGGGTTTGTTCGGGGCTTGGGCCTTGGCCTTGGGAGTGGAAACGGAACCCTGAATCTTGGTGATTTCGCGGTCAAACATCCAGTTAAGGCGGTTTACATCGATGTCGGGAGCTGGAAAGCCCGCCATCGCGAGTATGGGGGCCTTGCCGCCTTCGGAGTGTCCATTCTGTGAATAGGCGGAACTGACGATTACGGCGGTTACGGTTAAGACCATGAGACGACGATAGAGTTTAACCATACTCTCAGTATACCACGCCTTCGGCCGTCCCGACAGGGCCAAAGGGCCTAGCTTGAGGCGGGCCTTTAGACCCAGTTGAATGAAGGGTCGTTTTCCGTTATTTCGTGGGTTGATTTAAATCAATTCCAGGTCTTAACTTTTCTCATGGCGCGTCGCGGGCGTTTCAAGGTATCCTAAAAGTATGAGAAAAGATAACCCAAAGGAGGGTCAGAATATGAAATCAATCATCTTGTCGTTGGCGTTTGTGTCGGCCGGACTGTCGTTTCCGAAGGCTTCTATTGTCAGTCCCTGTTCGCCGGGACATATCTGTGTTCAGCCTCAAATCGTCAGCCCCTGCAGCCCGGGCCATATTTGCATCAACGGCTAATTAGTAAGAAGGAAAGCGCCTTGGGGTTTTCCCCGGGGCGCTTTTTTTAAACTCTTCCATAAGACTTCTGCGAAGCGCGGTTTCTGCAAGGCCAAAGCGTAAACCGTTGAGATTCATTTCCCACAAATCTTCGAGCTTAATCCCTAATTCTAAGTAAGCTCTCTCATATTCCCGCGTAAGATTGGTATTAAAAAAAGGCGGGTCGTCAGTATTAAGCGTGAGGGGAATTTGAGCCTTGAGGAGACGCTTAATCGGGTGATGTTCGATTCTTTTGAACACTTTAAGGCACAGATTGCTGGTTAAGGCCACGTCACAACAGATATTTTGATTTTTGAGTAAATCCAGAACTTTTTGGCTTTCAGCAGCCCGAACCCCATGTTGGATGCGGCGCGCTTTGAGATCCACGACAGCCTCTTGAACATGAAGAGGACCTTCGGTTTCCCCCGCGTGGGCCACGCAAAAATATCCCGCTTCTCTTGCGCGCCTAAAATATTCGGAAAAATTTTTCCTTGGAAATCCCGCTTCAGGGCCGCCAAGGCCTATGGCAACAATCAACGGATTTTTTTCCTTTTCCAAGAGACGAGTCGTGTATTCCCCCGCCTTTTTTCCTCCCTCAGCGGGAATATCAATAATTAGCCGAGTTATCGGCCCGCCTTTTTTTTCGAGAGATTGAAGTTTTTTTGTCACGGCGTTGAGAGCGCGCTTTCCCCCGATGGCGAATTTTTCATGATTAAATGGCGTAAAATGAAGTTCGGCATAGCGGATATTTTGTTTTGCGCAGTCTTTCGCAAAATTCTCAACCATGAAAACGTAATCGGCTTCGGTCTTAAAACAGCGGCACATCGCCTGCCAGAGTTTGAGAAACTTATCGAAGGATTCAAATTCGTAAAGCGCAAAAAGCTCTTTGAGCGTTCCAACCGGAAGCGGGACATGGTTTTTATGCGCCATTTTCCACAGAGTTTGTGGTGATACCGTGCCTTCAAGGTGTAAGTGAAGTTCTGTTTTTGGCATCTTGCGGAAAAACTCTAAAGAATTCATTGGTTCATTATAGCGAAAAGAGACGCTTTAATTTTTTGCTAGGATACAAAAGATGGCAACTAAAACCCATTCAGAAGCCGAAGAAAACAGATCTTACCACGAGAATTTAATTTCGGAATTGAAGGCGCGCTTGGAAGTAACGCGCCGCGGAGGTTCTGAAAAAGCGGTGAGTCTTCATAAGAAGCGCGGTAAATTTACCGCTCGAGAGCGTATTGACCGGCTTATTGATCCAGGTTCTTATTTTCTGGAGTTTTCCCCTCTCGCTGCGTTTGGCCTCTACGACAATGAAGTTCCCTCGGCTGGAATTGTCACAGGCATGGGGGTGGTCAGCGGACGCCTCTGCGTTATTGCCGCTAACGATGCGACGGTCAAGGGCGGAACCTATTTTCCAGAGACGATTAGAAAACATTTGCGTGCGCAGGAAATTGCGCTTCAAAACCGCTTGCCCTGCATTTATCTTGTAGATTCCGGCGGGGTTTTTCTGCCGAAACAAGCCGAGGTTTTCCCGGATAAAGAACACTTCGGGCGCATTTTTTATAACCAAGCCGTTATGTCTTCAATGGGGATTCCTCAAATTTCTATTGTGATGGGAATGTGCACGGCCGGAGGGGCGTACGTTCCGGCGATGTCTGATGAGGCCATTATTGTGCGTAATCAGGGAACAATTTATCTGGGCGGTCCTCCTTTGGTCAAGGCGGCGACGGGAGAAGAATCAACGGCGGAAGAGTTGGGCGGAGGCGAGATGCACAGCCGCGTTTCCGGAGTCACCGACTATCTGGCTGATAATGATGAGGATGCGCTTAAAATTTGTCGTTCTCTGGTTGAAAATCTAAATCTCCCGGTTTTTAAATGGGGCGTTGGAGCCGAACCAAAACACCCGGCGGATGAGCTTTATGAGATTATCAACCGCGACTTAAGGCGTCCTTGTAGCGTGATTGATATCGTTTCTCGTTTGGTAGACGACAGTCGCTTTCAACAATTTAAACAATACTACGGACAGACTTTAGTTTGCGGTTTTGCGAAAATCATGGGGCATCCTGTGGGAATTTTGGGGAACCAAGGGATTTTGCTTCCGGAATCGGCGCTTAAGGGGGCGCATTTTATCGAGCTTTGCTGTCAGAGAAAAGTGCCGATTCTTTTCCTTCAAAATATCACCGGGTTTATGGTTGGAAAAGATTATGAACAGGCGGGAATCATCAAGCACGGAGCAAAACTGGTTCAAGCGGTTTCAACCGCCAATGTTCCAAAATTGACGGTGATAGTCGGTTCTTCTAATGGGGCTGGCAACTACGCGATGTGCGGACGCGCTTACAACCCAAGATTTCTTTTCACCTGGCCGAACGCCCGGGTTTCCGTTATGGGTTCAGAACAAGCGGCGACGGTGATGAGCTTAATTAAAAAAGAACAACTTTTGCGGGAACATAAGGAAATTTCCGTAGAAGAAATGGAAGCGATTGCCCTTCCGGTGCGAAAACAATACGAAACCGAGGGAAATCCTTATTATGGAACCGCCCGGCTTTGGGATGACGGAATTATCGAACCTTCAGAAACCCGCAAGATTCTGGGTTTTTGCCTCTCGGCCGTTTTAAATGCCCCGATTGAAGATCCCCGCTATCCGGTTTTTAGAATGTGATGAGTTCCTCTCTTTCGGTCCAACAAGACGGTCCTGTCGTGACCGTGACGCTCAATCGTCCGGAAGTTCGCAACGCGCTTGATGAGATTACGCTCGCGGAGCTCGCGGATTTTTTTTCAAAGTCCCCCCTTTTGGAAAAGGCGAGCGTCGTTGTTTTGAGAGGAGAAGGCCCGGATTTTTGCGCGGGAGCCGATATCCGCTGGATGCGCCGCGCGGCCGATTATCCGCCGGCGAAAAACCGAAAGGACGCAAGGCTTTTAACGAAAGCCTTAAAAGCGATTGATGAGTGTCCGGTTCCGGTCATTTGCCGCGTCCACGGCGGAATTTATGGCGGGGGTCTTGGCCTCATCGCCGCGTCCGACATCGTTTTAGCCGATGAAAATTCAAAAATGCGCTTTTCCGAATGCCGCCTTGGAATTTTACCTTCGGTGATTTCCGCTTTTGTTTTGCCCAAAATCGGCCCGTCTCATGCCAGGCGCCTTTATTTGACGGGGGAAGTTTTCAATGCCGGTTTTGCCAAGGAAATCGGCCTCGTTCATGAAGTTTGTTCCGCTGAAACCTTGGACGCGCGCGCGCTTGAATTGATAGGCCAAATTCTTCTCAACGGTCCCAAGGCCAATCGCCTGGCTAAGTCCTATTTGCGGGAGTTGCAAGATTTGCCTCGAAAAAAGAGAGAGAAATTTTCCATTGAGACCCTGGTCAAGGCCCGGTCTTCCCCGGAGGCGAAAGAAGGTCTTTCCGCTTTCCTTGAAAAAAGAAGCCCTTCCTGGGCGGGCAAAGGTCTGAAATAATCATGCGGCCGGACCCGACGCTTGTCGAGATGGCCCCTCGCGACGGATTGCAAAGTCAAAACAGCCAAATCTCGACCGAGGTCAAAATTTCTTTTATCGAGGATTTGTCCGATTCCGGCGTTTCTGAAATTGAAGCCGGCGCCTTTGTTTCTCCCAAGTCCGTTCCCGCCATGGCGGATTCGCTTCTGGTTTTTCAAAAAATAAAAAGAAAAAAAGGAATCGTCTATTCCGCCTTGGTTCCCAATGAAAAAGGCTTGGACCTGGCTTTGGCGGCGCGAGTGAACAAAATCGCGGTTTTTACCGCGGCGTCCGAGACTTTCAATCAGAAAAATATCAACGCCAGCGTTCAAGAATCCCTCAAACGCTTCTTGCCCGTTGTTTCAAAAGCCAAAACCCAGCGCCTTCCCATTCGCGGTTATGTTTCGACCGCGTTTTTTTGCCCGTATGAAGGTCAAATAAGGCCGGAAGCGGCGCTCAAGGTTGGGTTGGATCTCTTGGACTTAGGGGTTGATGAACTCTCCATTGGAGACACCATCGGACGCGCCAGTCCCGATGACGTGAGAAGACTCTTGGACCTTCACTTAAAAAAAATTCCCGTGAGTAAAATAGCTCTTCATTTCCATGATACCTATGGGATGGCGGTGGCCAATGCCTTGGTCGCCTGGGATGAATATGAAATCGCCCGCTTTGACGCTTCCTCGGGAGGCATCGGCGGATGCCCTTACGCGCCGGGAGCGTCGGGGAATGTGGCTTTGGAAGACTTGGCCTTTGCCTTTGAGGCGTCGGCGGCCAAGACGGGAATTGATTTAAAAAAAATTAACAAGGCCTTGGACGGAATTGCGCCGTATTTGGAAAAACCGTTCTCTTCTAGGATTAGGAAGGTGTTATGATCAATTACCGCTACCGCTTTAAATTTGAAAAAGGTTCTGAAAAAATTTTCGAGGTTTCTCTGGACGAAGAAAATCTAAGCATTCAAAATACGATTCCGGCGCCTTTGCCGGAATGGGCGAGGCTTAACGTTTCAAAATGCGAAAATTGCCCGTTGAGCCAGGACTCCGTTCCTTTTTGCCCGACGGCGGCCTCTATCGTGGGGCTCACTCATTCTTTTTCTGAGGTCATGTCCATTGAACTTGCGGAGGTTACTGTCGAGAGTTCCGCTCGCAACTACTACAAAAAAGTTCCCGCCCAGCAGGGGCTTTTTTCGCTTTTGGGAATTTATATGGCGACCAGCGGCTGCCCGATGACTCAAAAACTCCGCCCGATGGTGCGTCACCATCTTCCTTTTTCATCTTCGCAAGAAACCATTTATCGCGTCCTGACCATGTATTTAGCGGCGCAGTATTACCGGATGAGAAAGGGGCTTACTCCCGACTGGGAACTCCATAATCTCATTCGCTTTTACGAGGATATGCAAAAAGTCAATGTCGGGTTTAGCAATCGCTTACGGCAAGCGGTTAAGCAGGAATCCTTGACGAACGCGGTCGTCATGCTCGACACACTGGCTTCCTTATTCCATCATTTCTCAAAGAAAAGCGTGGATTCCCTGGAAAATCTCTTCAAGGCCTATCTGAAATAAATAGGGACAGTCCCCATTTCTCATAAATTAAAAGTCGGGACAGCGCCGTCCCTAAGAATTATGAGGAAGAGGCACAGTCCCCATTTATTTGCGCCCGAGAGGAATTGAACCTCTACTTACAGCTTCGGAGGCTGTCGTGATATCCGTTTCACTACGGGCGCCAAAAAAAGAAAGGCAGTCCCCCTTTTTAAATTGGGGACTGCCTCTTAATTAGAACTTCTGGTTAGGATCGACGGAGATTCCAGGGCCCATGCTCGATGAGATTGTGACGCTCATCATATAGGTTCCTTTTGAAGATGAGGGCTTCGCTTTTTGGACGGCTTCCAAAACAGCTTTTGCGTTTCCCACGATTTTGGCGGGGTCAAAGGAAGCTTTCCCCACCGGAACATGGAGGATTCCGTAGTCATCCACCTTATATTCAACCCGTCCGGCTTTAAGTTCTTTAACGGCTTTCCCTAAGTCCATGGCGACGGTGCCGCTTTTGGGGTTGGGCATGAGGCCTCGAGGTCCCAGAACTTTTCCGAGTTTAGAAAGGTCTTTCATCATGTCGGGGGTCGAGACCAAGACGTCAAATTCCAAGAAGCCTTTCGATATTTGGTCGATGAGATCGTCTCCCCCGACCATATCGGCTCCGGCCGCGGAAGCTTCTTTTTGTTTTTCCCCTCTGGCGACGACAGCTACTTTTTTGGTTTTGCCGAGTCCGTTCGGCAAAACGACGGTGCCGCGCACCTGCTGGTCGGCTTGTTTGGGATCGACGCCCAAGCGGATATGGAGCTCGATGGTCTCGTCAAATTTCGCCGTCGCGCATTTTTTGGAAAGAGCCGCGGCTTCTTCCAAACTGTAAATCTTACCAGCTTCGACTTCTTTTGTTAGTAAGGCTGTTCTTTTTCCCATTTTTTTATCCTGTAACCTCTATTCCCATCGAGCGTGCGGTTCCCTTGACCATCTCAACCGCGCTATTTAAGTCTTTAGTGTTTAAGTCCGGCATTTTCTTTGTCGCGATTTCTTCCGCCTGCTTAACGGTGATTTTTCCAACCTTGTTTCGATTTGGTTCGCCGGAGGCTTTAGCCAAACCCGCCGCGCGTTTAAGAAGGGAAGAAATGGGCGGCATTTTGGTGACAAAGGTAAACGAGCGATCCTCGTAAACAGTGAGAACGACGGGAATCGTCATGCCTGATTCCGCCGATTTCGTGCGTTCATTAAACTGTTTGCAGAAATCCATGATGTTGACGCCGTGTTGTCCTAATGCGGGACCTACAGGCGGAGCGGGAGTCGCCCCTCCGGCGGGAATTTGAAGTTTAACTTGGGTTTTTACTTTTTTTGCCATTCTATTTTCCTCTTATTATTATGCGCTTATGCTTTCTCAACTTGCAGAAAGTCAAGTTCGACTGGAGTTGGGCGCCCAAAGATTGTGACCATGGCTTTTATTTTAGCCTTGGGTTCATTAATCTCTTCCACGACTCCGACAAAATGCCGGAAAGGGCCTTCGATAATGCGAATATTTTCCCCTTTCTCGAATTGAATCGCGGGTCGCGGCTTTTCCGCCGAGGTCGAATCGGTTAAATTTTGGATGGAGAGAACTTCTTCTTCCGGAAGAGGGGTCGGGTGCGGCTCTCCTAGAAACCCCGCGACGCCCGGGATGCCCTTGACCACCCAGTAGGTAATCTCATCGACTTGCATATCGACAAGGATGTATCCCGGAAAGAACTTTCTCTTCGAGACTTTCTTTTTGTTTTTCTTGATCTCGACCACGTCTTCCATGGGGACGAGAATCTTGAAAATCTTATCTTGAAGTTTTTCCGTCTCAATTTTATTTTGAAGAAGCCGGGTCACTTTTTCTTCATGCCCGGTTTGCGTATGAAGAACATACCAGCCGCGAGTTGCGGTTTGTGTTTGCGTCATTACCTGCCTCCTAATACGGCGCCAAGAATAATTGATAGAACAAAATCGATTCCCGCTACATAAAGGGAAAAGAGGGCGACCAAAATAATCACCACCCGGGTTGACTCAAAAGCCTGCTTGCGAGTCAACCAGGAAGACTTTTTTAGCTCCGAATAAGCTTCTTGCACGAATTGAGTTGCTTTGTTCATGGTTTATATCCGCGCGGGGGCGCCAGGACTTGAACCTGGAGTCTTGGTTTTGGAGACCAATGGTTTAGCCAATTAACCGACACCCCCAATTAGCTATTGCTTGGACTCCTTGTGCGCGGTCGACTTCCCGCATTTGCGGCAAAACTTATTCGCCTCCAGCTTGTAATCCTTTTTTTTACCACGCTGAAAGATGTAGTTCTTGTCTTTGCACACCGAACACGCAAGAATGGTCATCACTCTGTCGCCCATAAATTCCCCTAGTTTAATTTTTTTTCAAGCGATAATATCGCCGACGACGCCGGCTCCGACGGTATGACCGCCTTCGCGAACCGCGAAACGAAGTCCCTTCTCCAAGGCGATCGGGCAGATGAGTTCGACATCGATGTCGATATTGTCTCCAGGCATCACCATCTCGACTCCCGCGGGCAACGTCACCGCTCCCGTCACGTCCGTCGTCCTAAAATAGAACTGCGGACGGTATCCTTTAAAGAACGGCGTGTGACGACCCCCTTCTTCTTTGGTCAACACATACAACTTCGCCTTGAATTTCGTGTGCGGCTTAATCGTTCCCGGCGCCACGATGACTTGTCCGCGCTCGATTTGATTCTTTTCGATTCCGCGCAGCAAAATCCCCACGTTGTCGCCCGCCATCGCGTCATCCAAAAGCTTCCTAAACATTTCAAGACCGGTCACGACAGATTTCTGCGTGTCCTTGATTCCCACGATCTCGATGTTGTCCCCGACCTTAATCTTGCCCCGTTCCACACGGCCCGTCGCCACCGTTCCGCGGCCGGTGATCGAGAACACGTCTTCAACCGCCATCAAAAACGGCTGGTCGATCACTCTTTTCGGCTCCGGAATATCCTTGTCCAACGCGTCCATCAATTTCTGAATCGCTTGCTCCCCGATCTCGGAGCCGTCCCCTTCCAAAGCCTTCGTCGCCGATCCCCGAACCACCGTGATCTTGTCTCCGGGAAATTCATATTTCGTCAAAAGCTCGCGAACTTCCATCTCGACTAAATCAACCAAGTCCTTGTCCGCCACGTCGATCTTGTTTAAGAAGACGACGATGTGGGGAACGTTGACCTGACGGGCCAAGAGAACGTGCTCGCGAGTCTGCGGCATCGGGCCGTCGGCCGCAGACACCACCAAAATCGCGCCGTCCATTTGCGCCGCTCCCGTGATCATGTTCTTAATATAGTCGGCGTGTCCCGGGCAGTCCACATGCGCATAATGCCTTTTCGCGGTTTCATACTCCTGATGATGGACGTTGATCGTGACTCCCCGCGCTTTCTCTTCCGGCGCGTTGTCGATCTCGTCGTATTTCTTGGCCTGCGCCAAACCTTTCTTCGATAAATAGTGCGTGATGGCCGCAGTCAACGTCGTCTTACCGTGGTCCACGTGACCAATCGTTCCGATGTTCACGTGCGGCTTTGTCCGATCAAATTTCGCTTTTGACATTTTTACTTTCTCCTTTAATTACCTCTGGGTCGCCATGGCGGCGGCATTTTTCTCGACAATCGCCTTATAGACGTTGGACGGAACTTCTTCATAATGGCTGGGCTCCATGGTAAATGAAGCGCGGCCTTGTGAAATCGAACGCACCACCGTCGCATATCCGAACATTTCGGCTAACGGCACCGTCGCGCGGACAAATTTCAAATGTCCCCGGTCTCCCATGTCCTGAATCTTGGCTCGGCGGCTGTTCAAGTCCCCAATCACGTCTCCCATGTATTGCTCGGGAGTCACCACTTCAAATTTCATCACGGGCTCCAGAATCGTCGGACTCGCCTTTTTACATCCCGAGCGCAACGCCATCGCGCCCGCGATCTTAAAGGCCATTTCGGAAGAGTCCACTTCATGGAAAGATCCGTCCATCAAGGTCACCTTAATATCGACGATTGGGTATCCCGCCAAAGCTCCGCCATCCAAGGCTTCGCGAACGCCTTTTTCAACGGCCGGAATAAATTCCCGCGGAATGCGGCCCTGCTTGATTTCATTGACGAATTCAAAGCCTTGGCCCATCGGCTGCGGCTCGATTTGGATAATGCAATGACCGTATTGTCCGCGACCGCCGGATTGACGAATAAACTTTCCCTCTTCGACGAGTTTTTTGCGAACCGTCTCTTTATAAGCGACTTGGGGATTGCCGACATTGGCTTGAACGTTGAACTCGCGTTTCATGCGGTCAACGATGATGTCTAAATGAAGCTCTCCCATTCCGGAAATAATGGTTTGTCCGGTTTCGGTGTCGGTGCG
>JAJYOT010000032.1 GCA_021796015.1 bacterium | reverse complement strand
TGAAACAATGACCGGCTAGATAATCCGACAGTGTGCCGCGAGATTTAAAGGACTTTTTTGCGGCGTCTCCATGCGGGCTATGCGGAAGACCCGAGGGATGAAAGGTGATGGAACCGGGTTCAACGATTCCTTTCCGGGCCCCGTAGCTTGTGTTTGAAAAGAACATCATTTCATCGGAGTCAACATTATAATGCGCATAGGGCGCGGGCACGTCCTTGGGGTTCCATCCCTCGATTTGAGCGCGGAAAGTGCAGATTGAAAATCCGCTATGGGGCGCGTTTCCCGCTTGAAAGGTTTGCCGAACCGGCGGGGCGGTGTGAATTTCGCGCGCGATGGAATGATGATCGGATGAGTCAAAGGTAAAGGGGTAAAGCGCGCCTTCCCAGCCGATGAGATCAAAGGGGTGATGCCCCAAGACAATCTTTGTCATTTTCCCGTCGTCATGTTTAGAGAGGATGTTAAACTTCCCCGAGATGTCCAGAGGCTCTTTGAGCTGGGGAATGCCAATTTCAGTCTCAATGACCGGAGACATCAAAGTGGCTTGTCCCTCGGAGTTAAGGTAATGCGGGGCAAAGCGAATAGGGTAGAGAGATTCAATGATTAGAAAGAAGGCGCGTTTACTTGAAAGGCGGAATTGATAGGTCGTTCCCTTGGGAATGACGAGATATTTTTTTTCTTGAAATTTGAGCTCGCCGTATTCGCTGGCCAAAATTCCGTTTCCTTCTTGTACGAAAAGACATTCGTGCCTTTCCGCGTTTCGAAAAAAATCATTTTCAGGAGAAGAATTCGTTGGTTTGGAAACTGAAATCACGGCGCTTGGACCTTTGAGAAGACAATGCCTTGAACGCTCGAAAACCCCTTGAGAGGGTATTTTTCCGGTCAAAAGATGATAGGGGCTGAGCGGCGCGTCCTTAAGAACGGGACTACTGAGGTTTAATGGCAGGAGTTTAGGGCTTTCTATTTGAATCGTCGGGTAGCGACGCAAGTGCATCTTCCGGGAGAAAGCTCCGGAAAAACCGTAGGTGCCGTGGATTTCTTCCAAAGACAGAATATTTTTTCGCCCGTAAAATTCAGTGTGTGGGGTTTTAGGGACGTCTCCGCGCTTAACGATCAAGGACATTTGCTTTTCTCGGGTATTTAAGCTGTCTTTGTTCTTTGGATGTTCCGACCTTATTAATGAGTTTTCCCAGACCTTCGACTTCAAGTTCGATCAAGTCTCCCGGCTTAACCCAGCGGTCCAAATCAAGTCCGCAACCGCGGTAATAGGTTCCTGATCCCAGAATATCTCCGGGATAAATTGTTTCTTCTTGGGAGATATGAGAAATCATGGTCTCAAAACTCCAGTACCTTCCGCCGGAATTTCCCGCGCTCCATTTTTCGCCGTTGATGGAAACAGACATCGCGAGATTATTTGGGTCTTTGATTTCATCGGGCGTCGCCAGATAAGGCCCAAGGCCAGTCGCGAAATCTTTTCCTTTGGCGGGGCCCATGCGGCAAACCATCTCGTTTTTTTGAATGTCGCGGGCGGAGAAATCATTTAATATTGAATATCCGGCGATATATTCGCCTGCTTTTTCAACCGGAATATTGCGCCCCTTTTTTTTAATAACGCAGGCGATTTCAAGTTCAAAATCAAAACGCCGGGTATAACTGGGCCAGGGGATAACTGCTTTATGCCCATAAATTTCGCGGTGATTTCCTTTGTAATAAATCGGTTGGTTATACCAGGCCTCGCTTAAGGGCTCGTTCCGGCGTTCAGAAGCCTTAAGAGCGTGATCCTCAAAGGCGAAGAAATCTCTCAAAGCTCCAGGGTGAGGGATGGGCGGAAGATAGCGAATTTCTTCTTCCAAGTAGTCAATTTTTTCCCCACGACTTCCAAGAGGCGTTTTTTGGGGAAAGTTTTTAGATAAAAAATCGAGGGTCTCCCGCGCGGCCGAAAAAGACTCGTTTCCCATATCTAAAAAAGCGATTATTTCCGGCGGAGCAAAGACCTCGGCAAGTCTTTCAGGATTAGATTTTCCTTCCGCTTCGAATCGAAGTCTTGTGGCGAGGCTGATGTCGATAACATGAGCGCCGGATAAAACGCCGAGGCGTTCTTTGGGTCCTAGCGGCGTTGAAATCTCAAAACTTAACAGCTTCATGATCAGAGTTAGGGACAGTCCCTAATTATTTTGTAAAATCAAAAAGTCGGGCCGTTAGCTCAGCGGTAGAGCGCTGTCCTCACACGACAGATGTCAGAGGTTCAAATCCTCTACGGCCCAATTTTTTAACCTTTTGATTTTTTGACGAAATCGCGGATTAATTCTGCTGCCGCGTCTTTCCCGCCTAATCCGAAAGCGATTGCCGCTGCCAGGCCTATTGAGGCCAAAAGAATTTCAATTGCGACCGTTAAGAGTTCCATTTTAAACCCCAACTGTTGGAGGGCGGTCATTGCCGTGAAAATAAGAACAAAGGTATAGGTAATTTCAGCAATAAACGCGCTTCCTGAAATTCCATTTGATTTCGCTGCGTTCTCGACGACAGTTGAGAGAAAACGCGCGAAAAAAAGACCGCCAAACAGAATCAGAATCGCGGCCACAAGGGTCGGCAGAAAAAGCGCGAATTTTTCAAGGAGACTTGACACCACCGTCATATTGACCGCATTGGCCGCAGAAATAATGAAGATAAACAAAACAAACCAATAGATCAGAAACGAGGCCACGTAGGTGGGGGATTTTCCAAAGCCCAGATGCGAAAAGACCTCGTTGAGGCCGATTCGGCTGGTATATTCATCCAGATGGGCGCGCTCAAAGAGCTTGTCAACCACTGTGCGCAAGGCTCTGGCCACGAACATCCCAATAATCAATAACACAATCGCCGCCGCGAGTTGCGGCAGATGCGACGCAAAACGTGTCAGCGCGTCGCTTAATGGATCGAGAATCAAGCTGGTATAGGCATTCATGGTTTTATCTTAGAGAAGTTTAAGGGCTTTGTCAATCAAAATATCCATCTAAAATTAAAAGATGGGCTTTTTCGATTTCAGGGGATAAAGAGCGCTCTTTGGGCATGGTGTCTAATTGAGCGTTGAGCCGCTTGAGTAAATCGCGAACTCCTTTTCCGGGCTTGAGGGGCTTGTGAGACTCAACGGCGCAGGCCGCGCAGAGCATTTCAATGGCGACAATGCGGGAAACGTTTTGAACGACGCGCTTAAGTTTAAGAGCCGCGTTCATCCCCATGCTGACAAAATCTTCCTGATTGGCTGAAGTGGGAATGGAGTCTGAAGAAGAGGGATGAGCGAGAGTCTTATTTTCGGAAGCCAAGGCCGCCGCCGCGACTTGGGCGATCATCCAACCGGACTCAAGTCCAGGTCTTTGAGCTAAGAAGGGTTTTAAACGCGGGGCCTGACCTAAAATGAGTTGAAAGATTCTTCGCTCGGACATGTTTCCAAGCGAAGTCAGCGCCAAACTGGCAAAGTCAAAGGCAAGGCTTAAAGCTTGACCATGAAAATTGCCGGCTGAGATAATTTCTCCATCGGGAAAAACCAGGGGGTTGTCCGTCACGCTCGCCATTTCGCGCTCGACGGTTTTTCTGGCGAATTCAAGCGCGTCTAAAACCGCGCCGTGAACCTGCGGAAGACAACGAAGGCTATAAGGGTCTTGAACACGCGGATCATTGGCGCGATGAGATTCTCTTAAGGGGCTGTCTTTAAGAATTTGGGTCAGCGTTCGCCCGGTCTCGATTTGGCCCGGATGGGGTTTAAGTCTTTGAATTCTATCTTCAAAGGGAACCGGGCTTCCCGTTAAGGCTTCAAGGCTGAGGGCCGCCGTTTTTTGGGCTGTCTCAAAAACTCGATAGGCCAAGGATAAGGCCAGCCCTCCAACCGCTTGCATGGCTTGCGTTCCATTAATGAGCGAAAGACCTTCTTTCGCTTCCAGCTGAATGGGAGAAAGACCAATCGTGCGCAAAATTTTTCGGCTTGGCATAAGCTTTCCATTTAAAAAAGCCTTTCCCTCTCCCAAAAGAAGAAGCGCCATGTGCGCTTGCGGCGCCAAATCTCCGCTGGCGCCAACAGAGCCTTGAGAAGGAATCAACGGAGAAGCCGGGGAATTAAAAATCCGAATCATGTGTTCGACAAGATTCATTCTGACCCCTGAGTAACCCCGGGAAAGTTCATTAAGCCGTAAAAACAAAATGGCCCGAGCTTCTTTTTCGCTTAAAATTTCCCCCACCCCGCAGGCATGGCTGAGAACGAGATTTTTTTGAAGTTCGAGTAGGTTTTCTTTGGGGATTTTCTGAGAGGCGAGACTCCCAAAACCGGTATTAATTCCGTAGACCGGTTTTTGACCGGCTGCAATCTTTTCGACTATCGCGCGCGATCTTTTGATTTTGTTTACGCTCAAAGAGTCTAAGACGGCCCGAGCGGAGCCGTCCAATAGCCTCAAATCAAAAAGAGAAAGTTTTTTGGGGAGCTTAAATTCTTTCAATGGCGACGGCAACGGATTCTCCCCCTCCCAGACAAATGGCCGCAATGCCGCGTTTTCCTTGCCGCGCTTTGAGAGCGTGTAAGAGGGTGACCAAAATTCGCGCTCCGCTGGCCCCCAAGGGATGTCCTAAAGCGACAGCTCCGCCGTTGACATTGATTTTTTCCGGATTAAGACCTACCAGTTTCTGAACGGCTAAAGCCACTACGCTAAAGGCTTCGTTGACTTCGAAAATATCGACAGATTCTTTTGCCCAGCCCGTTTTCTTAAGGAGTTTTTCAATCGCTCCGGCGGGGGCGGTGGTAAACCATTTAGGCTCTTGGGAAAAAGTGGTCCATCCCGCGATGCGGGCCAAGGGTTTTTTTCCGGCGGCCCCTTTCGCGCTCGATAAAACCAAAGCTGCGGCGCCGTCATTGAGTTTTGAAGCGTTGGCCGCGGTAATGGTGCCACCGGATTTAAAGGCGGGTTTAAGACGCGCGATTTTTTCCGGTTTTCCTCGCCCTGGTTCTTCATCCAAGGCGATTCCGTCAATGGCGAAAATTTCCTCCGTAAAAGCGCCGCTTTGCTGGGCTTTAAGAGCCCTTGCGTAACTTTCAGCGGCGTGGGCGTCCTGCATCTCACGGCTGATGGCGTGGGTTTCCGCGCATAACTCTCCGCATTCTCCCATATGCCAATTGGAATAGGGATCAATGAGACCGTCTTTTAAAATAGAATCAATCAAAACTCCGTTTCCATAGCGATAACCGCCTCTAGCTTTTTCAAGCATGAACGGAGATTGGGACATGGATTCCATTCCCCCCGCCGCAGCGTAGTCTTCTTCGCCCAGGGCGATGGATTGAGAAGCCATCATGACTGCCTTAAGGCCCGAACCGCAAACTTTATTGACCGTAGTCGCTCCAACCGAGATGGGAAATTGGGCCGCCATCATTGCTTGCCTGGCTGGCGCTTGACCCACTCCTCCGGACAACACATTTCCCATGATGACTTCGCTTAGAGCTTCAGGGGAAATTCCGGCTCTTTTGACGGCCTCGGCTAAAATTTTCCCGCCTAATTGCGGCGCGCTGTAGGCGGCAAGAGAACCGTTAAGAGAACCAATTGGCGTTCTTGCGGCCGAGAGAATGAAAACTTCTTCCATACAAATGCCTCCTTTAAATAATTAGGGACTGTCCCTTTCCTTAGAACCTTAAGGTCGGGACAGTGCCGCCCTTAAGAATTATGAAGAAGAGGCACAGTCCCTATCTATTGATAATACAAGATTCTGGAGAGAAAACCGCAAAGCCCGGCGAGAGGAGCACCAATGAAGAAGCTGGTCCAGGAAAACTCATTTTGTTTCTTAAACCGGAGTGAAGTCATGATTCCAATCCACGCCAAGACTAAAACGGAGCATAAATGAATGGGCGCGAGAAAACAGAGGGCCAGTCCCAGGCGTTCAGCCATGAGCGCGTATTTCTTGAAAGTTCCTGGAAAAGGCTTGCCAAAAATGTCTTGCTCGATAAAATAAATCAGAATGGCGCTGAAATGGGTTGCGAGGACAAAAAGGCATCCCAAGACGGGCCATTTCTCGGGGATAAGCCCTTGGGAAGGGTTGGAAAAGGCCAAAAGAGGCGCTACCGCAAAAATAAGCGCGATGTGAATGACTTGATCCCAAAGAAAGTAAAGCGTATTGTCGGGCGTATGGTATTTAAAAATAGTAAAAACCCGCCATTCATCCTCAATCCAATGAACTAAGAAGAGGATGAGGATGCAGGCCCATCCATTCAAACTAAAACTTTTCCATTCAATCCAAGGACGGGAGAGATAGGGATAGGTCAAAAGCGCATAGAGAACGGGGTGCATGGCGCAATGAAACAACATCCCAAAAATATTTTTTCTTTTCCAACGATTGACGGCGTTGGTTTGGAGCGTAAAATCCGCCAGTAAATGCCCGAATAATAAGCGCCAGAATATAATCATGCAGGGTTTATTTAGAGGTCAGATGAATAATTCCATCCCATGGAGTGCTCTCTTGGGCTTTTTTACAAGCGGAGAGATAAAATGAGGCGGTTCCGTCATTGGGAATAATTTTAAGGAAAGTTTCAAAAAGATGGATGGCATTGACGTATTCCTTGTTTCGTACGTCTTGAAGCGCTTGATTGTAAATCGGAAGGGCTGTTTTCCAGGAGCGGGAAAGCGCTCCTTTTCGAGCCAGAATCTGATAAGTCTTGATGGGGGTTTCTTTCCCAAGAACGCGGATAATCCCGATTTCCCGAGCCTCTATTTCCGCTTTGGCTTCGGCGTAAACGGCTTCGCTGATCATGGTCTGCGATTTAAAAAACTTATTGGCCCCTTCAAGGCGAGAGGCTAAATTAACTTCATCTCCGATCACGGTATATTGAAGTTTATGTTCGCTTCCAGTAAGGCCCACGGTGACAATGCCGGAATTGATTCCAATTCTCACTTGAGGTGGATGTGGGATGCTTGAAGGCAGATTTTTGTTGAGTTCTAAAACGGCGTCTTGAAGGGATAACGCCGCAAGGCAGGCCTTCATGCGATGGGATTTTACTTCTAATGGAGCGTTCCAAAAAGCCATGATGGAGTCTCCAATATATTTATCAACGACCCCGCCGTAATCGTAAATGACTTGGCTCAAACGCGAGAGATAGAGATTGAGAAACTTGATGAGTTCTTCCGGCGACATTTTTTCTGAGATGCTGGTAAAATGGGCGATGTCCAAAAAAAGAACCGTCATGTCTTTTTTTTCTCCCCCCAGTTTAATTTTGTCAGGGTTTTTGGCGAGGTCCTCAACCACTTCGGGAGAGACAAATTGAGTAAATAAGTTCTTGATGAATTTTTTCTCCCGCCCCTCGGTCAAGGCTTGATGGATAGTTTCGCCGACAAAAGACGTCAAAAGAGCGGCAGAGGGTAGGACGAATTCCACGCGAACTCCTTTCAAAAATTGCCATTCGCAAAAACAAAGCCAGGCCAAGAAAACCCCAAAAACCGAAAACGTTTCCCACTGCGTCGGCGCGCGTCTCAGAAAAAAGGGAAGCCAGATAAACAAAAGTATGATGAATATCTGATAAAAAGGCGAAAAGGGGCGCATCCAGTTGCGATGAAGAAGATTGTCCAGAATGTTAGCGTGATATTCGACTCCGGGACTGGCATCGCTAAAGGGCGAGGGATAATGATCGAAAGCGGAAAGGGCGGTTGAGCCGACAAGAACTAAGGCTCCTTTTAAAGCATCTTTCTCTTTTTGCGGAAGGTTTTTGCTTAAAATCTTGGCGATGGAAAAAACGGGATAAGAGAACAGCACGTCTTGATCGTTGGCATAAGTAGGCGGCCTAAAATTAATGTAGAAATGCGCGTCGGTTGGGCCGAGGCCGGTGGTCTTTTCAAAGAGTTGCCCTGTAAAATAGGCGAGCGTCGGAACCGAGAGAGCTTCTCCCATCGAATTTGTTTTTGGGTTTTTAAAAGAAGACTGAAAAATTTGGAATTCTCGGATATGCCCATCAGGATCTATGCAATTTCCCACATTGACATACCCAAGTCTTTTTGCGGCTTGATAGAGCGGGCGCGTGGGCAAAACGAAATGTTCGGAACTGTTTTGATCATAAGCATAGGCGAGAACGCTTTTATTAAATTTCCCTAGAGCGCGCGCTAAATCAGAATCTCCTTTTCGGGGGTCCGCGAAAAGGACGTCGAAGGCCACGGTCTTGACTTTTAACTCGTGAAGACGATCTAAGAGCTTCGCATAAACTATTCTAGGAAGCGGGTATCCGTATTGATGAAGGGTGGGATCATCAATGGCCGCGATGATGATGCGAGGGTCTCCGTGCTTTAGGTGATTTCTATTGACGCGAAAAAGAAAATCCTGCCAAGAGTTTTCCAGATTATTAAAGACATCGTTGGCTTGGAGTTCAAATATGGCTGGCCGATAAAGAAAGATAAAAAGAAAACTTAAGGCCAGCGAAAAGAAAAGGCCGAAGAGGCGTCTCATTTTTTGCGCGATTGAGGAGGCGTGGGTCTTATTCCAAGGCGTCCCTTGATTTGGGCTTCGGCAAAACCAATGAGGCTAATCGTCGCGGGATCTTTTTCTTTTTTAGAAAGTTTTTCAAGCGCAAGGAGAGCTTTTTTCCCTCCGGTCATTCCTAAAACCGTGACGGCTTCTTGCCTGAGAAAGGAGTTTTTTTGGCTCAATCCCTTGAGCGCGACGCTTTTTCCCTTAAAATTTCCCAGTTTTGAAAGAGAGCGGGCCGCATCAAGACTGACGGAAAAATTCGAATCCTTAAGCGCTTTGAGGAGGGGCGAGATGGCGGTCTTGCCTCCGGTTGAACCAAGCGCGATGACGGCGGCCTCTCGAACTTGGATGTTGGGGTCGGTCGTTAAAGCGGCAAGGGCGGATGAGGCTTTTGGAGATTGAATTTGCCCCAGGGCCGCAGCGGCGGTCTCTCGGATATTAGCGTTTGAACTTTTAAGCGTGTTAATGAGGGCCGGTAATGCAGCCTGGGCGTGGAGACTGCCCAAGGTTTTAATTGCCGCATAGCGAACGCTTCGATGAGAATCGGAAATAGCGGAAATTAAGGTGGGGATGGCCGCCGGATCGGCCAGATAAGCCAAGGCGACGGCGGCGTTTTGCCTGACTTGGGAAGCTTGGGAGGTGGCTAAAAGTTGCGCGATTTTTGGAGCTACGGCCTTAACCCTTAAAAGACCCAAGGCGTGAATGGCGGCGGCGCAGACCGCCGGGTTTTTATCGGAAAGGGCTTGGGTCAGAGGCGCGATGGAGGCAGGATTACGGTTTTGAGCTAAAACTTGAACTGCCGCCAAACGAACCGAGGGAATCGGGCTTTTGATGTCGTCAAGGGCCGTGAGATAAGGATCTTGCGGAAGTTTTGGATGCGGCGCCGTGGCTCCTTGATAAGGGGCAGTGTTCGAATTATTCGTTCCGGATGAGGCGGCTGAAAAAGCCGCGACCGGCAAGACTAGGATGGTGCAGAGAATAGCCCACAATTCTTTCATTTTTGATCTCCCTTTCATTCCGTCCGTAATAAATCTATCTCGATTCTACGATTTTTAGCGCGTCCTTCCGGCGTTTTGTTGTCGGCGATGGGGTGATATTGGCCGTAGCCGATGGCGGACAAACGTTGAGGCGCGATGCCTTGTTTCTCAAAAAAAACGAGAACTGAGTAGGCGCGCGCCATTGAAAGTTCCCAATTGGATTTATAGCGTCCGCCGTTAATAGGAACGTTATCGGTATGCCCTTCAATTTGAATCGGGTTGTCCAAGGTTTTAAGTTGTTGGGCGACGGCGGCTAAAATTTTTTCCGATCGCGGGGCTAAGCTTGCTCGGCCGGAGTCAAAAAGAACCGCGCTGGCTAAGATGAGTCGAATTTTTTTATCCCAGGTTTCTATTTTCGCGTATTTTGACAAATCCTTTTTATCAAGAGCTTGTTTAAGTTGGGTGACCATGGACTCTTCTTTTTCGCGCTTAATCAGGCGATCATAATCCACGGAGCTTCCCTTCCCGCCAAAGACCTTCTGAATTTTAATGAGGGATTCCTGATACTTAACGTTTTCCGTAGTTTTCCCTCCGGATTTTGAAAGCGTGAAAGAAAACATGATGAGAAAGAAAATCATGAGATAACTCATGAAATCCCCATAGGTAATGGCCCATTGGGCGGATTTCGCAAGCTGATTTTCGAGGTCTTCGTGCCTTGAGCGTCTCATAATTAATAATTAGGGACAGTCCCCAATTCATTCATAGATAAGATTTCAGTTTCCGCGAGATAATGACGGCGGGCGTTCGCTGGAGGATTTCAAAGACGCCTTCCAAAATCATGGTCTTGGCCTGCGTTTCTCTCCAGTAGCGAATTCTTAGTTTACCGGCTATCGGCACGCAAAAAACGTTTGCGGTCGCGATGCCATAAAAAGCGGTCGTAATGGCGACCGCCATGGCGGAACCCACTTGTGCGGGGTTGGCGATTTGGCGCAGAACCTCGACAATTCCAATTAAGGTTCCCAAAAGTCCGAACATCGGCGCCAAAATTCCGGCGGTTCTAAAAACGTTGACCGCTTCGTTCTGTAAATCGGAATTTTGAATGATCTCATTTTCCAGCACCTGTCGGAGGGTTTCAGGGTTGTTATATTCAACCGCGATTTGAGCGGCGTAAGCGAGATACCCGGCGGCCACTGTTTTATTGACATTGTTAAAGGCGTTAATTCCCCGGGATTGAACCTCTTGTGCTAGTGTCATGATGGCGTCCACAAGAGCGATCCGGTCGACATAAGGATCGGCCGAAATTAAATCGGTCACAGACGATCCGGTTCTGAGCAAAATATCCAGTGGGGTGTTGATCATGAGGGCGCAAAAAGTTCCCCCAAGCACGATTCCAATTCCATGCCAGTTGATGAAAACCGCCGGAAGCCCTCCAGTGGCAAGGCCAATCGCAGTTAAAATTAGAATAGCCCCTAGACCGATGATCGATGTTAGTTCCATGTTGCTTATTATATAGGAAAGAAAAGAGAATTCCAAATACTAATAGGGACTATCCCTTTATTTGGGCGAGTTGGAAACGCTGGCATCGAGAATGGAGAGTATTTTCTGAAAGTCTTTATCGAGAGCGCGTAATTCTTCTGTTGTGTTTTTCGCTTGGGAATGCCTAAATTCTAATAGGCTTAGAGCGGCGCTTATTTTTTCGAGTTTTTCCGCGGTTTCCGTGTTGACTCGTTCCACGGTTTGTTTTAGGTGGCGTAATCCTTCTGCTAGAGCGCTCGCTTGCCCTAACTCTGTCGAAAAAAAAGAATTGATATTTTTCTCAATCTCGTTTATCCTTTGCTCCATGCCGCGATTTTCTTTTTCGCGGTTTTCATTTTCTTTCCTGAGATCAACAAGAGACGCTAAAACCGGAGTTGTTTTTAGCTCGATCTGTTCCATAAAACTTTTTAGGAGGGATTTAAACTCATTTTCCGATTGTTGGGTATCCGGAATTTTAATAGAGGATTGTTTTTCCTCCAATTCTTCGATTCGGCGTCGGCAATAAGCCAGATTTTCCTTCATTTGCCGGTCCGATTCTTCAAGCCGGCGCTGGGACGCTAAATTTTGAAGAAGAGATTCCGTCTCGCGCCGGGCGGCTTCTTGGGATTTCTCGCGCTCTCTGAGAGCGACCTCCGCCTGAATGGCGCGTTCCTGCATTTGTTGCAATTTTTGCTCCAGGGCTTCAATACGGTTAAGATGAGGGTCTGAATTGGGGACTGTCCCCATCTCCTGGATTTTTTGTTCTAACTTTTCGATTTTTGACTCCACGGCTTTCAAAGTCTCATCTGATGGAGGAGGCGCTTGCGAAGGTGGCGGCGTGGGCGTTGGTGTTTGTGCGGCGGGGGTGGGAGAGGGTGAAGGGTTTTGCGAAGTCGGAGGCGCGGCGGGAGTTTCTTCCGGAATTTCTTCCAGCGCCCTTAAGGAGGAAAAGATGGAACCTTTCGGACTTTCAGCCATACCCATAGGATAGAACAAAAATGGTATTGAATCATGAAGAAATGACGAAGTAAATAGAGACTGTTATTATTTTGTCACGAGCCCTTACTACTTTCCGCGCCTTTTTCTTCTTCAACTGGAGATTCATGAATTTGAAGTCCCAATTGCGGCGCAATGGTTTTGATTCTTTGTTCCCGGATGAGTTCTGAGACGCTTTGACCGATTTTATCTTGCGCCGTTTCTGTTTGTTCTGTTGTGGGAGAAGCCGCTTCAATCATCTCGCTGAGAACCCCCCAGGCTTTTTCTGAGACATTTTGTTTGATGGCTTCAACGACGACTTGGGGACCCTCATGGAGACCGGCGCTCCATTCTTGATAAGTGACCAAGGACAAGAGATACGACCATTCTTGTTGGGTTAGTTTTGAGAGATCCTCGATGAAAAAGACTCGTTTTCTGAGTTCCTCGGCGAGGTTTTGGTTTTGAGAGCGAACGGCTTCCAGCATTTCATGACGCCTTTTTTGGCTGGCGGCCGACATCAGTTCCGCGAGATAATGCACTCCTCCGACCGCGCCGGAAAGACGCCGTTCTAACTCTTCCTTTAAGTTGACGATAATTTCCGGATCGATAAAGCGCGGGCGGGCGAGTTGACTGACGACCGCGCTCGCCAGTTCCGGCGGGAGGGCGTCGATGAGCCTTTTTGAAACATCCGGAGTCAAGCGCGAGGCAACAATGGCGACATTTTCAGGTGGTTCGGGGAGAAGCATTTGAGCCAGGGTTTCTACTTGGTCCATTCGCACGTCAAACATGACCGGTTCGTTTTTGTTTTCAGGGGCGTTTTCTCCCGATTTCTGATCCCCAATCATGAGCGTATTATGTCCTAAAACTCCGCCCGGTCCATTTCCCCCCTCGCCATCAAGCCCCTTCATTTCCATTGAGATTTGCTGGGATTGTGCGTTGGCCATCATGCGCATGGCGTTGGCGATTTTGATAAATCCGACGGCGATGACGATGAGCGCCATAAAAAAGAGAAATCCGGTTAAAATATATTTAAGAAGCATACCGGCAGTTTCCGGAGAGTACCAAACGGTTTTCCAGATCGGAGAAAACTCGGTGTGGACCACGGTCAGAGAATCTCCTCGTTTAGGATTGAGACTGAGAAGATCGGCCGTAATTTTGCCGATTTCGGCGCTCCGGTTTCCCTTGACGGAATTATCCAAAATGAGAGTGACGTCTAATCTTTTGATAAATTCGGCGGGGAAGGAATCTTCTTTTTTATAGCCCTTGATGGATGGCGGCGGCGTGGGAAGAGCCGGGCCGCCGGAATCAAGCGGCACTCCCGGTAGCAACTCTTCGGGTTGCGCCGTTTTACTGGGTTCTTGCCAAAGATACGGAAGCCCCGAGGTTTTTGTCGTCGTGATGCTGGCGCCTTCGGTTTGAAAGCTTTCGGTTTTTGTGAAATTGAGGGTCGCGTTGATGATGACTTTGGCTCGATTGGGCCCCAAGATATTGAGAAGGACTCCGTCCACCTTGGTTTCCAATGATTTTTCGAATTTTGATTTTTCAAGGAAGGGAACAGTTTGAGCCTGAGTTTTTTTCGGCGCCAAAGAGAGCGCTAAAAACCCGATTAAAGCGAGCGCAAGACGCATGGGGCTGGAGCGGATGGGGCGCTTGGCTTTAAGAGGAATGCGAACCCAAAAAGTAGAACCGTGTCCGAGACCACGGCTGTCGACTCCGATTTCTCCCCCGTGGGACTGAACAATTTCTTGGGCGATGGCCAGTCCCAATCCCCAGCCGCCCTTGCGGGCTTTTTCATCTTTGATGTGTTTTGACTGGTAGAACTTTTCAAAAATTTTCCGCCGTTCGGTCGGGTGAATCCCGGGGCCGTTGTCTTGGACTGAAATCATGGCCATTCCCGCCGCGACTTCGGCCCGGAGTTCGACGCGTCCTCCAGAAGGGGTAAATTTAACGGCATTTCCCAAAAGATTCGTCAAAACGCGCCAAATGCGGTAGCGGTCGGCGGTGATGATAATTCCGGGCGGAGGTTCTCGAACAGAAAGAATGACGCCTTTGTTGGAGGCTCCCGGGGTCAAAGTGGCCCCTACTTCCTGGATGAGTCCGGCCAGATCAAAGGGCGCCATTTCCATTTTAAATTTTCCCGCTTCGATGACGGCGAGATCGGTGAGATCTCCCATCAGATGGTTGATTTGCCGGGTCGCGGTCAAAATCATTTTTGACAAAACCTGCTCTTTGGGTCCTAGATTTTTGTTGCGAGACAAAATGTCGCTGTAACCGGTAATAGCGGTGAGTGGATTTCGAATATCATGAACCGCCATTGATAAGAATTTCATTTTGAGGTTGTTGAGCCGGGCAAGTTCTTCGTTATTCATTTGAAGGCGCATGGACAGAGCTTCCAATTCCTGGGCTCTTTTTCCAAGTTGGCTTTTGGCCATGGCAATTTGAGTCATGAAACGCGTAAACATAAGGCTGTTTCCTCTTTGTTTTGCGAAATAACGATTGGATTGCGAGAATTCCATCACCCGGCTGACGATAAACATTAGGGCTCCCAGGATGATAAAAAGACTGGGAATAAAAACGATCATTAAGATGTCCATGATAACCTCCAGCAACGGCGAGCAACGGCAAGAAACGGAAAGCAACGGCAAGTAACGGAAAGCAACAGAAAGGAACGAAGAGCAAGGTAAGGCCTTTTTCTGTTTCTTTCATTTTCTTTCCGTAACTTTCTTTTACTTTCCGTTTCTTTCATTTGATATACATCTCCATAAATTTCTTTAAATTTTCGTTCTTGGGATCAAGCTCTAAAGCTTTCTGATAGGCTTTTTTGGCTTCATCCTTATGTCCCCAGGCAAAATAAGCGCTACCCAGCCGCGTCCAGGCAGAAGGCTCTTTCGGGTTTACCACGATGGCCTGTTGGCAATTTTTAACCGCATTGGCAAAACGCTTTTGATAAATAGCATGAAGAGCAGTCTCCATTTTTTTGGAAACATAATCTGGTGGAGGCAATAAATCCCCTTCCGAAACCTTCATATTCGTAAGATAAGCCATCGTCTTGACAAAGTCAATATAGGGCATGGATTTATGAGCGGTTCCGGCTGCCACGGACGCCCAAATCATGGCGTCTCCGTCGCGTCCGTTTAAATAAGAAAAAACCGATTTTTGGGCGAGTATGGCCGGTTGATCTTTTGCAAGGAGAGTTTTGACCTCATCCGGACGGTTTTTGAGATCTAGGCTGCCATTAAAAGCTTGAAGAAGTTTGAGTTTTTCTTTCCATGTCTGAGGAATCTGAGCGGGAGAGACTCCCATCGCTTCTTCAAGCGCGAATTGCGCGCTGAGATAATTGCGGAGACTTAATTCTTTTTTTGCGGCATCCAGATAACTATTAGTGTAAGCTTCAAGAGGCTTTTCTTTCTTCTTTCCCGCGAATCGGTAATTAAGCGAGAATCTCTCCCCCATTCCAAAAATTGGATCGTTGACCATCGCGACATCGGCTTCCAGAGATTGATAATAGATTCCGGCGCCGAAGGTGAGGCCTTGGGGGATATATCCGGCTCGTATGGCGAACATCCATATTCGATATTCCGCGCCGATTCCGTAATCGCCATCATCGCCGTAATCCGCGGAAATGAGAAGATTATTGATGGGAGTGACGGCGAGCCCTGCGCGTAAAACCGTGGGTAGCCGGTCAAAGGTATTTTGCGCTCCGTTAAAACCGTTTTGGAGGACCAAACCCGCGGTCACCATATTGTCCAAAAAGGGGCCGTACTGGGCTCCCAAATTCGCTCCATAGAGCATGTCGGAAGAACTACCGCCCAAGCTTCGGCTGAGCCCCTGAAAAGAGCCTCCCAAGGATAAGTTCGGAATGACGACATTCCTTAGGCCAAATCCCGCTCCGTATCCGGTTTCTTGAAAACCAAAGCTTCCGGTGAGATTATTTTGAGAGTCTCTTTGCTCGGCCCCTCCCACTCCCATATTGAGGGCTTCAACGCCCCAAGCTCCCGGCATTTTTGAGAAATTTTGGGCGTAGGATAAATCTTCATAGGCCGCGCCGCCAATAAGACTGGCCTGCATGGCGCTGACATCGGGGCCATTGAGAAGACCGAGGCCCGCCGGGTTGTAATAAAGGGAAGACGCTCCACCGGCAATGGCGGTGTAGGCGTTGCCCATGCCCATGGCCCTGGCATCCGCGCCGAATTGAAATATCTCGTTGGGAGAACCCGCATAGAAGCTCGCGGCCGATGCCGATATGGAGGAGAGAAGTAGAAATAAGAAAAAAGGGACTGTCCCTTTTTTGTTTAGAATCAATGAAAAAAGGGACTGTCCCTTTTTTTGAGGGAACTTTTTTCTCGTTTTTGACGTATGAGAGGTAGGAGATAATTCGGATAAGGGGAGACTCTGATATGTCAAGATGCGGGAGACATTTGATTGAAGGAGGGTTTTACCACTTGATGGCGCGCGGGAATAATCGTCAAGCCGTGTTCCATGAAACAGCCGATTATGAGAGATTTTTGGACATTCTGCGGTGGAGCAAGGTGAAAAATCCTTTTCGGATCCATCATTATGTTCTGATGCCCAACCATATTCATCTCTTGGTCCAGGTTCAAAAGCCGGAAGACCTGAGCAAGGCGATGCAAAAGCTTTTACAGGGGTATTCCGATTATTTCCGAGAGAAAAATTCCTCGGTGGGGCATCTCTGGCAGGGGCGCTATAAAAGCGTTTTATTGCCGACGGACCGAAGTCTTCTTCTTTGCGGCCGCTATATCG
The DNA here is from genome assembly GCA_021796015.1 of bacterium. Next base: position 4,413 of record JAJYOT010000032.1, on the reverse strand, counting down.
AGTTAAATCCCGTGCGCGCGGCCATCGCGCGGAAACCGGAAGATTATTCTTGGTCCAGTTATCGCTTTTATTTGGGAGAAAAGGGACAGTCCCCTTTTTTGGAAGAGAGCCCCGCTTATTTGTCTTTGGCTGACTTTTCCCAAAAGAGAGTGGAGATTTACAAATATATCGTGGATGATGGATGTGAGCTGGAGACAAGAAAGAAAATGGGGCTGGATTCTCATGTGGGGCGGCCGAAAAAGGGACTGTCCCTTTTTTTTTCATGTCAGTGATTGACCCCGATCTTGTATTGGACGCTCATGCCGTTGGCTTTAAGGACGGCAATGTAAATTCCCTTCGATACTTTGCGGCCCCCGGAATCCGTCCCATCCCAGGTGACGGTGTTGACTCCGGCTTCTCCCCCCGTGCCTCCACCGGAATAAGAGAAACTTTTGACGAGACTTCCAAAGACGCTGTAGATTTGAATCGAGACGCTTCCCGGCGCGTCCAAGGTATAGACGATGGTGGCCACGCCGGAATTAGAATTAAAGGGATTGGGATAGGAGGAAACGTTGGATATTCCCGCCGTCGATTGCGTCCCAAAAAGCACGCGAATGGTGTCGGAAGGCGCGCTTTGTACCCCCGCGCCGTTGACTGAACTGACGCGGAACATCAGAGTTCCTTGCGGCGGGCTATTGAACAAGAACGGCGAAGCGGAAATAAAATTCGCCGACAAGACGGAATGCGGGCTGGCGGAGTTAGGGACAGTCCCCATCTCCAGGGCGGAGACCGCTCCGGTTTTCGCGTTATACCAGGTCGGATGTTCGACATCGGAATATTCAAGCAGGTATCCCGCGAGTCCCGAGGGCCCCGCGCTGCCGGGATTCCAGGTGAGATAAATCGAGCTGACTCCGACATTAGCCGTCAAACTACTCGGCGGCATGGGCGTAATCAAATCGACCAGGAACCCGGGGCTGGTTCCCGGCGGACTGGTAAAACCGTAGTTGGACGTCGCTTCGACAGATACGTAATAGGTCGCGCCGTTACTGAGCAGAAGATTGACCGCGGTAAAGCTGGAAGCGGCGAAAGGGATATTGGTGTAGGGCGCAATATCGGTTCCCCCGGGCGTCGTTCCTACGGCATAGGCCGCGCTTGAAATAGACCCGACGGCGACGGTCGAATACCAGATAAATCCGATGGAGTCAAAGGAACTGGAAAAATCTCCATTGGGGAATGTGACGACGGGCGTGATCGGAGTTTTTATGTTTAAGACCGGCGCCAGGGCCGAATTAAAAGGAAGGCTCGATCCCGAAACCGTATCTGGAGGCAAAACCTTAAAGTTAGAATTTCCAGAGAGAGAAATTCCAATGGTATCTCCGGGTGTGGCGTTCGGATCGATTTGAAGCGTGACGAAATAGTCCGAACCTCCGGGATTGACCAGCTGAGCGGTGGAAAAAGAAATGTTAGCCGTTCCGGAAACAAACGGCGCGCTTCCGACCAAGACGTCCGAGGAATCAAACACCCCGTTTTGATCGGCGTCGTAATAAACATTGACGGAATCAACTCCCGAATCCGGCAAGGTCCCGCTTCTTTGGACGGCAATCGTCGTCCAGGTCACCGAACTGTGCTGGGTGATCAGACTGAGTTCCGTCGCCGGCGCGTTTTGGCCTTGAACGACGCCGGCGGGGTTGATAAGGTTGGTCGGAAATACGCTCAAGACATCCGGAGACTTGGTGATGGGAATAATGCCGGAATCAGCCGGGAAAGTGGTCGTTGAGGGAACGACGAAATTGGGAGAATTAATCGAAATATTGGCCTGGGTCGCGATGCCGATTCCAAAATCGTTATTGATATAGTTGGCCCCGGTTGAGACGTCCACCGCGACCAAAAGAGTGATGGAAATGGTGCTGATGGTAATTCCAGATGAAAAAGGGATGATGCCGGTTCCCGATATAAAAGGATATGAGAGCGCCGATAAAAGAGGATCTTTGGTGGTATTTAGAATTCCGTTTCCCACTAGATCTTGATAGACCTCAACGCGCGAGATGTCGGAAGACGCCGCCGTTCCCAAGGAATTAAAGGTCAAAGCTCCCAAAAGAACCGAGTATTGAGTGGTATCCATCGTCAAATTGAGCATTTGTTGATTGGTCGCGCCTTGCAAGAGATCGCTGGGGGCGACGTTTTGAGCGCCGACAAAAAGCCCCGCGGTCGTTGGAACCACGGGGGAAGTGGCCGAATTAATCGAGAAATTGCCGACAATCGTCGTTCCGGGATTGGTGTCTGAGATATCCAGATTACTGGTAATGCGTCCGCCCAACGTGTCTCCCTGCGTGGCCGTGGGGCTGATATCATAGGTGACGTAATAGACGTAGGTCGTTCCGGCCGACAAGGTTTGAAGCGGAAAGTTTAGCTGCGCGTTTCCGTTGACGAAGCTTCCGGAACTCAACTGAAGGAAAGTGGCTGGGTTAAAAGCCTCGGGCGGATTGGGGTCCTGCCAAATCCTTACGGCTGAAATATCCGAATCGTGCCCGAGCCCCAGGCGCGTGATATCCATTCCATCAAAGGCAGTTTCCCCTGTTGAGACAGTGAAACTCGCCTTTAACACCGCGTATTCCTGCCCCTGCAAAAGAGACGGCGGAATCTGGCTTGTGCCCTGGACGTTCAAGGTGTTGACGTATTCGATAGTTAGTAGGGAAGACGCGGCGGGGTTGCTTGTAAAGGTGGTCGTATCCAAGACGTCGATGAGCTCGACATTGGACGGGGTGGAAATGGAAACTCCCAGCGTGTCTCCCAAAGGCGCGTTCGGAGACAAGCTGATGAGGACAAAATAATAAATGGGAGAAGTCGTCACGGTTTCGGAGGCGATGGTGGTCGTGAAGGCGACGGTCGAAACTCCGTTTAAAAAGGCGTCCGAACCGCTGGTGACGAGTTCGTCGTTATTAGCATAGACTCCGGTGCCGTTTGAGTCGCGGTAAATGGAGATGGCGCTGATGTCATTAGAGGCGCCCGTGCCCAAAAGATTAAAGACGATTTTGGAAAGAGTGCTTGTTCCGGTATTGGTATAAGCTTTTAAGGCGAGCATCTCGATATTGGCGGTTCCCGGCGGGTCATCCGAGGGCGCCTTGCTTGTGGGTGTGATGTAGAGATAATTAGGGCCGTCGACGACGGTCGCGGTGCTGGAAATCAAGGGATAAATCGTCGTCTGGGCCGCGCTCATCGCGTATCCGCCGTTGAAGGTAAATGAGGCGGTCGAGGTAATTTCCGCTTGGAGACCGTCTCCAACCAAGGCCCCGGCGGCCGCGGTATAGACCACGAAATAGGTCTTGGTCGAGGTCGTGATGCTCTCGGGATTAGTCATCGTCAAATTAACTACGCCTCCGGAAAAAACCGCGTTTTGAGTGATTTGGGTATCCGAGGGCGAGAAAATTCCGGTCCCTAGGGAATCGCGGTAGATGGCGACGTTTTGAACATCCGAGTCCGTTCCGCTTCCCAGGCGTTCAACCGTCAGACCGGTCCAGGGCGCCGTTCCGGCGAGACTGTTTAAAGTCAATCGGATAAAAGCGACGGAGGTGTTTTGCGGAATTCCCAAGGGCGCGACATCGGCGGTTGAGACCAAGACGTCGGTTGAATGAGTGTCGACGATGATGGCATAAGGCCCGGCTGTAGTGAAATTACCGGCCTGATCCGAAAACGTAAATTCAATTTGATTGCTGGCGCCGCAGGGAGAAATTCCGGCGCAGACGATGCTGTTGGTTGAGGCGGCGAGATTGAGCCCGTAGGCCGTGAAAGTTTGGGTCGAGGTTTGGCCGATTAAGCCCGTGAAAGCGAGGGCGGAAAAGGGATCTGAAATCCAGACAGCGCCGGCGTTGGTGGAATATCTGACGGAATAATCCGTGGAGTTGAATGCGGAAAACCCGCTCCCGATGTCGGTGATGTTGAGCTGAGCCGTCACCCCGTTTTGGAGAACGGTGACCTGAGTTTCTGGAACGAGTCCACCAAGACTGTTGAGCGTCGCGAAACTTCCGTTGACAGCTGTCGGACTTGAAAAATCGGTGGTAAAATTGAAGGTCTCGGACCAGGGGCTGGTCCCCCCAAAGCCGTCCACGGTTCTCACGCGCCAATAATAGGTCGTCAAATTCGCGAACGTGTAAGTCGAGATATAAGCGCCGTTGTCGGTGGCGAGCCCGGTATTGACCGGTGGAATGGGTGTTGAGATATTGACGAAAGTCGTCGCGAAAGTGGGATCGTTGTTTGAGACTTCAAGTTGGTAAAAGGAAGGAGGCAAGAGCCCCGAGACGATGGTCGTCGAGGGCCCCGTCCAGTTGAAATTCGTCTGATAGTTGAGGTAGGCGCCGTTTGAGGGATAGGAAGGCGTTGAGATTGCCGGAGCGACCGTGGTATCGACTAAAATTGCGTAGGGGCCGCTTGCCAAGA
>JAJYOT010000003.1 GCA_021796015.1 bacterium | reverse complement strand
TCTGGGTACGAAAATCTGAAGTCCGAGATCGTGTTTGAAGACGAGATCATCTTAAAAAAAGTCCCGCGCTCACAAACCGCTCCCGACGGCGTCTTGGTTAAGGACTGGAAGGAAAGCCTCTTTAAAAAATGAACAGACTTATTTTTTTCTCGGCCGTAACTGCCGTCCTGGCCGCCGCTTTTCTTCTCTCTTCCCATCCCGCGCCAAAAACAAATTATGCGGCCAGCGCCGGAACCTTGATGCAATCTTCCAACCAGCCGCAACCAACGGAAAACTTAAACCTCCTTGGAATTCCCGCGACAATGCCTCGGGCTCAAACCTCCAAACCCGCGCCGCGAATTAAACACAAGCGCGAAAAATTCCCAGTGGGTAAAAAGACTTCAGAAACGCCGACAAAAACGGGAAACGAACAATCAAGTTCTCATGGAAACACGCCCTCGCCCAAGGCCCAGGTCAACGCCGCCCTGTCCCTTAAAAGAGCGGGGGATAAAAATTCCTCCGCCGACTTTATGGACAGCCTTCCGCGATATATCACGGAAGACCTCATCCAGGCTTTTGAAAAAGACCCCGCGAAGTATTTCCCCAAGGAATTAAAAGAGAAGGGCGGCATCGCCCTCAGGCTCATCGCGCTTGAGAACCTTGAGGATATGCTCGTCCTTAAGCTTGCCGTGGAAAATAGATCATCGGCGAATTTCTTCATTAAGGGATTTAAGGCGAGTTCGGGCAGCCAAAGGCTGGGGGAACGTTCCTTGTTCAAGATTTTAGTCGAGGCCAAAACGACCAGGCGGGGATATGTTCTCATCCAAAAACCTAAGAGAAAAGGCGAGACTCGGATGAGTTCGGGCCTTGCGCTCGCCCTGGAAGAAGAAGGAGGTAAAAACAGGGTCATCGAGATTCCCATCCCGGACCCCTTTTAAATTATGAAACGATTAAAAAAGAGCTCAAAGGTTTTAATTCTGGTCGCCGCTTCTGGTCTTTGGATCGGAATGCCAAGCCCCCGGGGGCGGACGCCCAACCTTTGGGCGGGGGCGCCCAGCCTCTGGGCGGAAACGCCGAAGGAAACCCCGCCCCTTGATCCCCTGGCCTTGGACCATCATCTTAAAGACGATAAGCCCCGGCCTTGGCGGGGCGTGACGAAAAAAAATCAGACCAGCGATCGCTATTTTTTGCCCACCGGATTTACCTTTCCGGTCCGCCTTGAAAACGCCGTCTATTCCTATAACGTGGAAAGCCCCGCCATCGCCGCCGTGGATGAGGACATTGTCTATCTCGGCCGCGTCGTCATCCCCAGAAAAACCCGCGCCATCGGAGAAGTCTCGGTCCAGCAGGATCATAACCGCATCCTCATCACCTTTAGAACCCTCGTTTTTCCCTCGGGAGACGAGATCGCCTTTACCGGACTCGGCCTTTCCACGGACGGCTCCCTGGGGATTAAGGGAAAGGTCAAGACGCACAAGGATTCCGCCATCGCCGACACGGTCTTAAGCTCGGTCGTCAGCGGGGCGCAGGAAGCGGCGATGATGACGACGACGGCGGTCAACCCCGTCGCCGAGTCTGCCGTATCGGGACTTGCCGGAGAAGCCACCGGCGAACTGGGCGCTCAAAGACAAAAAATCACCACCTCCATCTCGGTTGAGGCCGACACCGGACTTCAGATTTTCGTACCCAGAAGAGTCGAGTATTAAAAGGAGACAATCAATGATTAGAGAAGAAAATATCGGGCATTCCTCATTGTCCGAACAAATCGCGGCGGAAGTCGCCAGAATCTTAAGAGAAACGACCCTTACGCCATATCCCACTCCTCCCCTGCATGCCGAGTGGGTCAGCCTACCAGAAGCCGCTCGGATATTGGGGTATTCCACGTCTCGCTTCTACCACATCTACAACCGCCTAGGACTGGTAGCGAGCCGAACTTCAAAACGAAAAATTCGTTTTCTCAGGAAAGATATTGAGAATCTGCAAATCCTTTGCCAAACTCGCCATGCAAACCAAGCGATCAGGCGCCGCGTTTCGCCAACAGCTCAAAGTGGAACAAAATCGAGCTCCCCTTCGTATATGTAGTAGGAGGCAGAATCGGAAAATAAAATGCGTATTAAAAAGAGTAATAACGCTTTTCAATTTGATTTTACCCATGAGGGAAAACGTATTCGACGCCTAGTAAGTTGCGATGATTTGATCCAGTTTCTGGGGGGAGAAGAGTTCACTGAAAAAAACATGAATTTGCCTGCTGGGAAAGAATCAATTCCCTTTGACGACTTCGCCATGAAATACTACATTCCCGGGCACTGCAATGCCGATAAAAAAACGAGCACTTTTCGCACCGATCAAATCAGCGTCAGGGCGCTCTCGCGCTATTTCGGCGATATGCCGCTACACGCCATTGAGCCCAAGCATTGGGAAGAATATAAGACTCTCAGACTTTCAGGACAAGTGACAACTCGATGTCGAAGAATATTGGAGGAAACTTTCAACCGAAACTCTCGCCGCGGCCCCCGAAACCAACCGGCCTCTCCATGGACAATCAACCGGGAGTTGTCCAGTATGCGTCAAATATTCGCCTACGCCCTCCGCCTTCATTTCATCAAGACCAATCCCCTCAATGAGGCAAGGCGCTTGCCCGCTAAAAGCCGAAAGGATTACTGGCTTAAAAAAGGGGAGATCGAGCTCTATTTGAAATCCATCCCTTTGCGGCTGTTTAAAGATAATCCGTGCCAAATGCGTCATCTTGCGGAATTCTTAATTCTGACCGGAGCAAGAATTGGAGAAGCATTGCAATTTAGAAAACAAGACGTGGACTGGGAGCGCAAGGAAATTAGACTCATCACTTTTAAAAAGAAAAAATCGCGCGATAAGATTTATCGCTATCTCCTCATAGACAGCCTTGGAGAACGATTTATTTCTCTTCTTAAAAATATGAAGCCTCATCCGGCGACAAATTTCTACTTTTACGGCGCGAAGGGGGAAGGGACTCCGCTGCCTTACCGCTGGGCGCGCCGACAACTCGTCGCCGGCGCGCGCAAAGCCAACCTCGACTGGCTACGGCCTCACGATATGCGGCATACCTTCGCCATGCACAGAGCTATCGTCATACGCGATTTCAGACAACTTCAAATGGAATTGGGACACGAGGACCCCATTTCCGTTCAGTCCTACCTGGACAACACCGCCAGGCTTAAGCCCGAGGATTCTATTTTTTATCCGGAGAATTCCAAGCCGCGCGTTTAAAAACGCGGAGCCGCATCTCGACACCTCGCATATCTAAAGGAATTCCAAGCAAGCATTGACACAGCTCTACTTACTACTTATACTATTACTAATTCAGTAAGTTTAAACATAGTGAATAGAATGACCCTGAGAAGCCTTTCTAAGACAGAAGCGGACCTCGTTCTGGCGTGGGAATGGGACAAACGCCGGTTGGTGACCATCAAGGACATCATCAAACGGCTCCGCTGTTCTCGTCCGCACGCCTACAAGCTGGCGCATGTCTTGCGAAAAAAAGGCTGGCTACAAACCGTCTCTAAAGGCCATTATCTTGTGATTGGCGCCGAGCGGGGACCCAAAGGCGTCGCGGAGATAAACCCTTACGCGCCGGCGCCGCTATTGCCGAAGCCCTACTTTTTCGCCTACCGCGCCGCCTGCGCCCATAACAGGCTCACCACGCAAATTCCGAGCGTCATCCATGTCGCCGTGCTGCGACAGAAGCCGCCCATGGAGATCATGAACGTCCGTTTCGAATTCGTGACCCTCTCTCGAAAGCGCTTTTTCGGCTTTGAAGAAGCGGCCATCATGGGAGAGAAGGTCAACATCTCGGATTTGGAGCGATCCGTAATTGATGCCATCGACCGTCCGGAACTGGCGGGGGGCATTGAGGAATCGGCCCACGCTCTCTTTAGCGCGGCCAAGAGGCTTGACCAGCTCAAACTTCTTGGCTACCTCAAACGTTATGATGACGGCGCGCTGGCGCGGCGGTTTGGATTTCTTTGCGAGACGCTTAAAATTGGACTCTTGAATGAACTCCTGGAATACCTGCGCGCCCAGGTCTCGCACAACCCTGCATTTCTCGGCGCGCGCGAGCGATGGGGAACGGAAGGCGCGCGCGACAAGCGCTGGAACCTGATCTTGAACGTGCCCAAGGAGCAGCTGTTGAGCGAGGTCCACGTCGGATGATCGACAAAAAGTTCGCAGACCTTTTCGCACAGGGTTCGCAGGTCTCCATTGAAATAGCGGAGCGCGAAATCGTGCTGGAACGCATACTCAAAATCTTACAAGGGAGAGATATTTGTGGCCAACATCTTTGAGGGAAAGTCCCAAGCCCTACACGAGTTACTTGCCAATGCTTCTCAAGATGATCAAGCTACCGTTTTAATTCCAGATTTGCAACGGCCATACGTTTGGGGCCCCAAACAAGTCTCTTTGCTACTTGATTCAATCCTACGCGGCTGGCCGTTTGGAACACTCCTCATGTGGAAAATCGATCAAGACGATTTGGGCAAGATTCCTCATCGACAGTTTTGGCGAGTAGTTGATAGAACGGCGGAAGGCGAAGATGGGAGTTCTCTTGGGCGCAGAAATCCTCCGGCTTCTTACCACATGGTCCTTGATGGACAACAGAGGCTCCAAAGTTTGCTCCTCGCTACAGGAGGCGATGGTTGGGGGTTCAAGCTCGAAGATCGAATATGGGCAGAAGAATTACAGGGGCGACGATCTCATTGGCGACGGAGCAAGAACTTGCATTGGTCACGAGCATGCCTCTGTCTTGATCTTCAGGAATTTGCCGGTGGTTATGCGCGGGCTGGAAGCATTGTTGCCATGGATTTTGAAGCCGTGTTGCAGTGGGCCATTACTGATCCAAGTGACGGTCAATCGAAATTTCCTAAGCCCGAGTCTTACGAAGATCCACTCCCCAAGACATTCCTTCTGGAAAATAAAGGACGCTATCTTCGGTTTGCGCGCTTATGGTCTGAAGCGACTCCAAACCAGAATCTCAAGGAAGCTGATTTTCAAAAACGTTTACGGGATATCCTCAAGGATTTGGAAGTCGACAATGACAAGATTGAAAAATTACTTCATCCCCTCGGTGAATTGATGACAACTATCCGGGATGTAAAGTTAAGCAAGGTCACCTACCTAGAATTACTGCCGTTCGAAAGTGAAATTTGGAGTGAAGATTCCTACAACGATGCAATTGTAAACATCTTCACCCGTCTTAATACGGCTGGGCGGACTTTGACTCGCGAGGAGATTACACTTGCCTGGCTTAAGGTTGGATGGGTCCCAGAAACGACTGGGGGCCGAAGCGCCGCAGATTGTTTTAACGAGTTGCACGCAAAACTTCGCGACAAAAACATTGAGATTAAAATGGATGACCTTGTCTCTGGGATATCCTTCCTTTGGAGCGTTAGTTCGAATAACGGCAAACTCCTCGCGAACTCAGATCTCTTACGCGGAAATATTATTCGGCCAATGGCCTCTGACTTAGCGCATAGCTGGAATAACATTTGCTGTGCAGTTCTTGATGGAGTAGACGCCGTAATTTATCGCGACCTTGAGTACGGTGCTGCTCGCCAATATTCATCTCTCAATGCACTCACTATTATTTGGGCATGGCTTTTTCTTTCTTACCAGTGGGAATCGCCCCAGCAACTGACTGCCCTGCAAAAAGATGCCTATCGCAAAAAAATTGATCGAACATTGTCTGGACTCTTGGACCGATGGTTATTCGCCTCGCATTGGGCTGGACGATGGGCGGGATCCTCAAATACAGCAATGACTGGCTATGCACGAGACCTAAATTCGACGTTAAATAAACTTCAACAGGAATCGAGTTATGAAAAGGCTGTCCCTATCCTTAAAGACAGATTCGAGAACTTAGTCAGCGACCTAATCCCCGATGCTTCGAATCATGTGCAAACTCTCACCACCCCCGCTCGTGAACGGGTGTCGGTATATCGAAATCTTCTTTGGGTGTGGCATCGACTTGATACCCAAAGATGGGAAATGTCGCAGATACAGTTGCGAGAACGCAAACGAAAACATCCGACTGTGGAAGTCGATCATTGTGTCTCTTTCGCGCTATGGCAGAAAAAGGTGCAAAGCACTGCTCCAGCTATTCCCGCCTCTGATGATGCCGCCGAGGTAATTAACTCCCTAGGAAACTGTTCCTTGCTAGAAAAGACCTTTAACATTTCAAAAAGCGACCAGTCCTTTAAATCGTTCCTCGATCAGGTATTTGAATTTAAAGAAAACAAACACTTGATTGAAGAGTGGGCCAAAGCCTTGGCTCTGACACCAGCCCTGATAGATCCTAATCAGATCGACTCAAAAACTTTAGCACAGGAAATTGCCTCCCGCGACAAAGCCATCAGAGACGAATTAATTGCTTTTGTGAGAGGTAATAAGGCGCGCGTCGATATAACTGACGACTCCAACAGGTCTAACAAACACCCAGAATCCTAAATGATGACGCCAGCCTTCTGAAAACCATAACATCCAAGGGCGGAACTTAACTTCGCAAGTGCGTCTATGGTAAGATACATCGTTCCGCTGAGCTCGAATCCAACCATATGCTAATGTTGTAAAACTACCTCAAATGACGAGGAAGAAAATAACTTGAAGACACAGAGAAGATGGAATATCGATTTCCGCTACAATGCAGGCAAACTCAGCTTCCGCTTAATTCAGCCAACAGATATTTCAAGGGCAAACTTGCATTGGATTTGAAAAAAGTCGACAAAAAGTCGACATGAAAGCCGGAAACAGAACTGAAATTAAGATTAAAATAAGCAAAATAATGCTTAAATAATAAAGATAATCGCGGGCGTAGTTCAATGGTAGAATAGAAGCTTCCCAAGCTTCGGACGTGGGTTCGATTCCCATCGCCCGCTGGGTTTTAAGATTTTTGCTAGAATCTTCCTAGGTGCAATTCGTTTGCAATCGCCGTCATCATAAAAAAGACAAGAAGAAGCGGTCATCCTGTCTCCTGCTTTTGACCATTCTATTGACGGGGCCCCTCAACTCACGCCTTCAAGCCGCGCCGGCGACTTTCATCACCGCCTTGCCGGTCTCTCAAGATCAGCTTTTGGCCCGTTTTTCGTTTAATCCTACGCTCAGCTCGAACCCTTCCGCGCCTTCCGGCGGAACGCAAGTCAACAACTACCAGTTTCCCGAGACCTTTCTTTACGGGCTGACCGACAAAATCGCCCTCGCCGTGGACGCCCGGCAAGGATTTAGCTCGATGCAAGAAGGGCTTCCCCAAGGCAGCCAGAGCTTAAGCGCCGCGGGCGCCGGAGACACCCTCGTTTTCGCCCGCTATACGCTTTTGGATATCGATCATCCGGGAAACACCTTTCGCGTCGCCCCTTTGTTGGGAACTTATCTTCCGACCGGATATTACAACCAATCCAACGCCTCGGGGCGTTTGCCTCAAGCCCTTCAAAACGGATCCGGCTCGGTCGATTCCCTGCTCGGCCTCACCGCCGCTTTTTATAACCGGCGCTACGGGTGGAGTTGGGACGCGACCTGGCGGCATAACCCGCCGGCTCCGGGGGGCTTTGATTTGGGAGACGAAGCGAGAACCGACGGAGAATTCGAGTTCCGAATTTTTCCGCATTCCCTTCCCAGCTCTTATTTGCCCCGCGAGCTCGTGGGGGTTTTCGAGACTAATTGCATTTGGAACAACCGAAGCGTCATCGCCGGAAACTTAGACAGCGCCTCCGGCGGGTTCTCCTGGCTTTTTTGGTCGGGCTTTGACTATGCGACCCTCCATTGGGAATGGGGGGCGGAAGTCGGCGTTCCGCTGATTCAAAACTTAAATGGCCCCGGAGCGATTAACCAAGTCGTCTCTTTCCGACTGTTTTATGAATACTATTTGGCCATGCCGTCTTGGCGAAAGAAAAAGCCGCATTTAAATCAACCGGGCCTATGAAAAAAGCCCTCTTCCTTTTAGTATTACTCTTGCCCCGCGTTCAAAGCCCTTCTTTTGCCGCCCAAGTTCCATCCATCACTTCAACAACGAAAAAAGCGATTCGGGCGACTCTCAAGGTCCGAGGCGTTTTTTCGCCCCGTGGATTTTTCAATATCGAGGTGCGCCTCTATCATCTTCAAGGACTCAAGCGATACCGCTTTGATCTCAAGGATTCGCTGGCCATTCTCGATTTTAAACCGGGCGTTTCCATCAGCTCTTCTTCCCTGCGCAATGTCATGGTCATGGCGGGATATCAACCGGGGCCGGTCAAGATCGAGGAAATTCCAGTTTCTCAAATGAACGACCGCGGACGCGGGTGGCTCGCGCCGCCAAAAATTGATTCCCACTGGGCGTTTATCCGCTGGCTGGAACTTAATTTTTAGGCGCACAACTCTTTTGTTTTGTAGAATGAATTTGTGAGTTCTCCAGAAAAGAAAAGCGTTTTACTTCCGATTTTTTTGATCGTCGCCGTCGATATACTCGGGCTGACCCTCATTTTGCCGCTCCTCCCTTTTTACGCCGAGAGGTACGGCGCCACCCCTCAAATGGTGGGGCTTTTAATCGCGACCTATGCTTTCTGCCAGCTCATCGCGGGCCCCATCCTCGGAAAGCTTTCCGACCGTTTCGGACGCCGCCCGCTTCTCATCGTCAGCCAAATCGGGACCTTCGCGGGCTTTTTGGTTTTAGGCTGGGCCAAAACTCTCGCGTGGATTTTCTTCTCGCGCTTTTTAGACGGAATTACCGCCGGAAACCTTTCTTTAGCCCAAGCCTATATCTCAGACGTCACCGCCCCGGAAAACCGCGCGAAATCCTTCGGCATTATCGGCATCGCCTTCGGCTTAGGATTTTTGATCGGCCCCGCCCTCTCGGGTTTTTTGTCGCAATATAGTTACGTCTATCCCGCCTACGCCGCGGCCGCGCTTTCTTTTACCAGCATACTCTGCACCTATTTTCTTTTGCCAAAAGCCCTTCCGCACGCGGAAGAAGAATCGGGCCCGGGGGGAAAACGCCTCGGGCTTTTGGATTGGGGAAGCTATGCGGACTATTTCAAACGCCCGGAACTTTCGCCGCTCCTCGTTGAATTCATGCTCTTCTGCCTGATGTTTTCGCTTTTTATCCAAGGATTCGCCCTCTTCGCGGAAAGAAGGTTTTTTATTCACGGGCATCCCTTTGGTCCCAAGGAAGTGGGATACCTCTACGCTTATTCCGGTTTTTTGGGGCTCATCGTTCAAGGCGGTCTTTTAGGACGCTTGGTTAAACGCTACGGAGAAAAGGCCCTCGCCCGAGCCGGTTTTATTTCGGCCGCCCTCGGTCTTCTGTTTTTGGCCTTTGACCGCCCGATACTCATGCTCATTCCGATTTTCACCGCCACCGCTTTTGGAACCGGGGTTTTAAGGCCGGCCTTGACCAGCCTCATTACCCGCGCGACCGGACGAAAGGAACAGGGGGTGGTTTTGGGGCTGACGCAGTCGCTTAACTCCATCGCCTCGATTTTTTCGCCGCTTTTGGCGGGATATTTAATAGGCGAAGGAGATTTGGCCGCTTGGGCTCTCATCGCGGCTCTTTTTTCAGGAATAGGGTTTATCCTCATCTCCCGAAGAACGGAACCTCGAACGGCCCAAGAAGCTCAAACTGTAAACTAAAGGGAGATAGGGACAAGTCCCCATCTCCCGCGAAGGAGGAAATCATGCAATTAGGAATGATCGGACTGGGAAGAATGGGCGCGAATCTCGTACGACGGCTTACCAATGGAGGGCATGACTGCGTCGTCTATGACGCAAGTCCGGAGGCCATTAAGAATCTAAACGGCCCCCGCATCGCTCAAGCGGCTTCCCTTAAAGATTTCGTCTCGAAACTCAAGGCCCCGCGAGCCGTATGGATCATGGTTCCGGCTGCGGTCACGGGAACCATGGTCGAGGAGGTTGCCGCTCTTCTTGAAAAAGGAGACGTCATCATCGACGGCGGAAACAGCTACTATCTCGACGACATCGAGCGTTCCAAACAATTAAAATCCAAGGGTATTCACTATATCGACTGCGGAACCAGCGGCGGGATTTTCGGCCTTGAACGCGGATATTGCTTGATGATCGGAGGCGAAAAGCCCGTGGTCGAGCGTCTGGACCCCATTTTCAAAACCATCGCCCCCGGAGTCGAAGCGGCTCCAAGAACTCCTGGAAAAACAGGAAACCCCTCGACTTCCGAGGAAGGATATCTCCACTGCGGGCCTAACGGCGCGGGACACTTCGTCAAAATGGTTCACAACGGCATCGAATACGGCCTCATGGCGGCCTACGCGGAAGGGCTCAACATTCTCAAGAACGCGGACGCCGGTCTTCGCTCTCATGACAAGGACGCGGAAACCGCGCCGATGAGAAACCCCACGGCTTATCAATACAAGATTAACACCGCGGAAGTAACCGAAGTCTGGAGACGCGGCAGCGTGGTCGCCTCCTGGCTTTTGGATCTGACCGCCAAGGCTCTTTCAACAGACGCGGAACTCCAAGATTTTTCCGGACGAGTTTCCGATTCAGGAGAAGGCCGCTGGACGGCTCTGGCCGCTATTGACGAAGGGGTTCCGGCTCCCGTCATTAACGCCGCTCTTTTCGCGCGTTTTGAATCCCAAGGAAAATCCAGTTACGCCAACAAGGTTCTCTCGGCGATGAGAAAGGAATTCGGCGGACACGCGGAGAAAAAGGAAAAGGGGGCCTAAACATGAGCATCCACAAAACCGCCCCCAATCCGTCTGATGCCTTGGTCATTTTTGGCGCGACCGGGGATTTGGCGCACAAAAAAATATTCCCGTCTCTTTACGCCATGGTCAAACGCGGCGCCTTGAACGTTCCCATCATCGGAGTCGCCTTTTCCAATTGGACTCTTGAGGATCTTAAGAATCGAATCAAGGACAGCATCCGTCAAATGGGAGAATCCGATCCGGAGACGCTCAACAAACTCCTCTCCCTGTTTCGATACGTTGATGGAGACTATCAAAATCCCGCGACTTTTACGGCCCTCAAGGAAGCTCTCGGAAATTCGACCTGCCCGGCGCATTATCTCGCCATCCCGCCGTCTCTTTTCGCGACCGTCATCAAAGCCTTGGGGCAATCTGGATTGTCCAAGTGCGCGCGCGTCATCGTTGAAAAGCCTTTCGGGCGGGACCTCGCTTCCGCCCAAGAACTCAACCGAGTCGCGCAAGAAGTGTTTCCGGAATCCTCGATTTTTCGCATCGATCATTTCTTGGGGAAAGAAGAAATCGAAAACATTCTCTATTTTCGTTTCGCTAACTCATTTTTAGAACCTCTTTGGAACAACCACTACATCTCCTCGATTCAAATCACCCATTGCGAGAGTTTCGGGGTCGAGGGCCGCGGAAAGTTCTATGACAATGTGGGATGTTTAAAAGACGTCATTCAAAATCATCTTTTCCAAATCGTTTCTCTTTTGGCCATGGAACCGCCCTCGACCCAAGAGGTTGAGTCTTATCGCAATGAAAAAGCGAAAGTCTTTCAGGCCATGCGCCCGCTCAAGGCTGATGATCTCGTGCGGGGGCAATTTATCGGCTATCAAAACGAACCGGGTGTCGCGAAAAATTCCGATACCGAAACCTATTGCGCGCTCCGCCTTTTTATCGATTCCTGGCGCTGGGCGGGAGTGCCGTGGTACTTAAGGTCCGGAAAATGCCTCCCCACCAATGCCGCCGAGATTTTCGTCAAATTTAAATCTCCGCCGCAAAAATTATTCGCGGATTCTGATTCTCAAGGGAATTCTCTCCGCTTTCGTCTCGCGCCTTATTCGGTCATCGCTCTGGCCGCACGGGTTAAACGCCCCGGAGAAAAATTTATCGGAGATCAAAAAGAACTTTTTCTTCTTGATTCCCAACCGGAAAAACAAGCGCCTTACGAGCGGCTTTTGGGCGACGCCCTGGCCGGAAACGGCGCGCTTTTCACCCGTCAAGATTCCGTCGAAGCCGCTTGGGCGACTCTTGACGATGTTTTAACCGATCATCATCCCGCCCATCCCTATAGACCAGGGACCTGGGGGCCGGAGGAAGCCAATGCCCTCATCTCTCTTCATGGCGGTTGGCATGATCCGACCCCGCGCCGCGATCCCGCGGATTTAAAGCTCAAGGCGTAAAAGGAAAATTTTAAAGGTGTCCCCATGAGCAAAATCAAAAACCCGAAAAACATCCTGACTATCGATGTCGGCGGAACCCATGTCAAAATTCTAGCGAGCGGGCAAAAGATTCCACGAAAAATTCTCTCCGGAAAAACGATGACCGCCTCCAGAATGACTGCCGCCGTAAAAAAGACTGCGGGGAATTGGGAATACGACCGAATTTCAATCGGCTATCCCGGCCCCGTCATCGGAGGAAAGCCTATCCATGAACCGTTCAACCTAGGAGGCGGGTGGGTTGGTTTTGATTTTAAAAAGAGTTTCGGATGCCCGGTGAAAATTATCAACGATGCCGCCATGCAGGCATTAGGAAGCTACGCCGGACGCGGCCGGATGTTGTTTCTCGGACTTGGAACCGGACTCGGTTCAGCTCTCATTATCGACGGCATTCTGGAACCGATGGAAATCGCGCATCTTCCCTACAAAAACGGAAAAACCTACGAGGACTTCCTGGGAATTCGGGGGCTTAAAAAATCTGGAAAGAAAAAATGGCGCAAACATGTTTTTGAAATCGCACAAAAACTGAAAGAGGCTCTCGAAGCCGATGAGGTTGTCCTCGGTGGCGGCAACGCTAAAAAACTTAAAAGCCTGCCGCCCCATTTTAAACTCGGGACCAACGACAACGCCTTCGCCGGGGGGTTTAGGCTTTGGACAAAATAATCGAAGTTCAAAATCTTTCCAAGCGTTTCGGCGAATTTGAAGCCGTCGGCGGAATTTCTTTTGACGTAGAAAAAGGAGAAATTTTTTCCTTATTAGGGCCTAATGGAGCGGGAAAAACAACGACGATTAAAATGCTGACCACCCTCATTGAGCCTTCTTCGGGCCTCATCCATATCGGCGGAATCAACTTGGCTGAGAATAAAATCGCCATCCGAAAACAATTTGGAATCGTTTTTCAAGATTCAAGTCTGGATGAAGATTTAACCGCAGAGGAAAATATGTTTTTTCATGCCGTTCTCTACGGGCTCAACCGCTCAAAACGCCAAACTAATATCGAAACCCTCTTAAAATTTTTTGGTCTCTGGGAAAGACGAGACGAGCTGGTCAAGCACTTTTCCGGGGGGATGAAAAAACGCCTTGAAATCGCTCGAGCTTTATCTCACGAGCCGCCGCTTTTGTTTCTGGATGAACCGACATCAGGCCTTGACCCCCAAAACCGAAGCCGCCTCTGGGAATACCTTAAGGATCTCAACAAAAAAATGAATATGACCATTTTCTTGACCACTCATTCCATGGAAGAAGTCGAGAAAGTCTCCGAGCGCATTGTGATTATTGACCACGGAAAAATTTCAGCCGAGGGAACGCCCGACTCCATTAAAGCCGCGACGAACTCCGACACCTTGGAAGAGGCTTTTCTGGCCCTCACCGGACGCGATATCAGGGAGGACGCTCCGGCTCTGACCGATCAGATGAGAAAGGGGCGTCTTTTGTGGAGCGGAGGGAAAAAAAGATGAACGCGGTCTGGGCTTTGTGGCTAAGACAAATTAAACGCTACTTAAGATCGCGCTCGCGCCTAATCGGCTCCCTGGGACAACCTCTTCTTTTTTTGTTGGCCCTGGGATTCGGGTTCGGCCCGATTTTCAAAAAAGCCGGCGGAGGGAACTACCTGGAATTTCTGACTCCCGGCATCGTATCCATGGGGGTTTTATTTACGGCCATTTTTTCCGGCATTGAAATCATCTGGGACCGGCAATTCGGATTTTTGAAGGAAACCCTGGTCGCCCCGGTTTCCAGAATCTACATCATGCTCGGACGAACTCTTGGAGGCGCGACGGTCGCCGTCATTCAGGGAATTTTAGTTTTGACGATCGCCACTCTCGCGGGATTTAAATGGACTTCTCCGCTTGGAATATTTCCGGCTCTTGGTTTTATGTTTTTCATCGCGGTCTTATTTACCGCTTTGGGAACGGGAATCGCTTCCATCCTTGAGGATATGCAAGGCTTTCAAATCATCATGAATTTCCTCGTCATGCCTATCTTCTTTTTTTCCGGGTCTCTTTTTCCGCTCTCGGGCCTGCCCCACTTTCTAGGAGTTTTATCCGCCTTTAACCCACTGACCTACGGGGTCGAGGGTTTAAGACTTTCGCTTTTAGGCGGAAGTCTTTTGCGCATGGGAGTAGACATCCTCGTTCTTTTTGGTTTTTCAAGCGTTCTTCTTTTCATTGGGTCCTGGCTGTTTGAAAAAATACAAATCTAGTCTCATTTTAAATCTGTGGATTGGATATAATTAACCATCTCCATGTTTTTTATTTTTATCTTCGCGCAGTTTTTCACCTCTCTTTCCTGGGCCAACCCACCTCCAAGCTCTTTGACTCAAAACTTGTTAAACCAGGCTCAAGCTCTCTATTATGGAGGAAACCTAAGTTCAGCCGTTAAAACCTACCGAAAAGCGACTCAAAAAGAGCCCCAGCTTTTAGATGCCTGGATTAATGGAGCCGTTGTTCTTGAATCGTTGGGAAGAGAAAAAGAAGCAAAAACATGGTATCAAAAGGCGGCAATTATTAACCCTTCTTCGGATATCGAAACTGCGCTGGGCTGGTGCGAGTTCAGGCTGCACCAGCTTCCCTCGGCAAAAACGGCTTTTAACCGGGCCCTCGCGGAAGATTCAAAAAATTCTTACGCCCACCTGGGAATGGCGCGCATCTATATGGAGGAAAATAATTTTCCCTGGGCTCTCCATGAGCTTAAAAGCGCGGCAAAACAAAACCCCCATTTAACCCTCATCCCCTTTTATGAGGGACAGATTTATCAACAAATGCGCCGCCTTGGAAAGGCTTCTTCTTTCTACCAGAAAGTAGCCTCCGTCGATTCTTATTTCGTCGAAGCAGAGGAGGATTTAGCGAGAGTTTATCTTAAACAAGGATACTATTCGAAGGCTGTCGCCGAATTTGAAAAAATAAATGCCTCGGGCCCCGAAAGTTCAAAATGGAAAAAATTATTAAGCCTTCTCCCAAACCAAGCCACCCCTGGTTTTTCGCTTAATCCTTCCCGCTTTTATCACTGGCTTATGCCGATTCTGTCTAAGCCTCTCCCGTCCCAAGGAGTTCCACTGTTACGGATCGGGATAGGAACCAATCACCTGGGCCGCCCGGAACGCCGCTCTCTGGTCGGTTTTTACGTCACTTCTCCCTTTAAGATCACGGACTCAAAAGGAAAACTTCTCGCTCACGGAAACGCCAACCAAATCTGGCTTGTCCGTTTAGCCCAAAAAGGACGCAAGAAAATTCTCTCTATCTCTGGCCCGCCCGACATAAATTTAAGCGTTAAAAAACCAGTCACGATATGGCCTGAAAGCCGCGAGGCCCTCATCAAACTAGAAAGCCCCTCCCGACTTCCACAACTCATTTTAGCCAAGGTCTTAAGGGGGACCGTTGAATTTTCCATCTTTCAAGAAAATATCCGCATTGTGAATACGATTGATCTTGAAAATTATACTCAAGGAGTTGTCGCGGCCGAAATGCCGATACGTTCTCCTATTGAAGCCCTCAAAGCTCAAGCCATACTCGCGCGAAGCGAGGCTTTGTTTCTCAAAAAAATATGGCGCCGCCATAAAAAACAGGGCTATGACCTTTGTGACCGTGAACATTGTCAGGTTTATCTCGGCGTTCACGCCGAAAGCGCGTTGGCGAGGAGAGTCGTCCAAGAAACGCGCGGAGAAATACTCACTTATCATGGCCGCATCGCCCACGGAATTTATTCCGCCGATTGCGGGGGACACACCCAATCCGGAAACGAAGTCAGCGGTTGGGGAAAAATTCCGTATTGGAAAGGAATTCCAGATGGCGGCAAACAGCGCAACTGGCCCTTGTCTCCCTGGAAATTGCGCCATTGGCTTCTTTCCTGGCCCGAAGCGTTCTGCCAACCCTCCTCGAATGTCGATTATTCGCATTACCGCTGGAGCCAGGTCGTATCCCTCAAAGCCCTAAACCGAAAGGTGTCAAAAAAATTGAAAATAGGGCGCCTTAAGTCCGTCATCCCTCTCAAACGTTCCGTTTCCGGAAACGTCAACTCTGTTTTATTTATAGGAAGTAAAAGGCGCGCCATTGTTCGCGACGAACTCAAAATCCGCAATCTATTGGGAAATCAAATATTGAGAAGCACTCTTTTTGTCCTGGACACCGAATATGACGCAAAAGGACATCCTCAGTCTCTCATTTTTCACGGCGGAGGATGGGGACACGGGGTCGGGCTTTGCCAATCCGGAGCCATGGGCCGGGCCGCGGCCGGACAAAATTATCAGCAAATTATTCAAGCCTATTTTCCAGGCGTTAAAATCAAACAACTGGACTATTCTAAAAAGAAGTGATATATAAAGAGTAGCGGAAAGGAAATGAAAGTAACGGAAAGTAAAAGAAAGAAACGGAAGGCGAGGGGAAACGGCCTCTTTCCTTTTCTCTCCGTTTCTCTCCGTCGCTTTCCTTGTCTCTCCTTTTCTCTCTGTTTGCCGTTTATTTTATGCGCTTGCGCGGGAACAGCCCCAAGGACAACCGCGGATATTTCGCCCAATCGAGGGGCTGTCATCATCGCGGCCAGAATCAAAACGCCCGACGGATTGGCTTATACCGGAGGGGTTCACCTCACATTGCAAGGTGTTGGAGGAGGGTCTTTAGAAACCTACAATTTTTATCTTCCCGCCAGAAGAACTCTTCTCTACCAGATTGCCGCGGGAACCTACCGAATCGAAGCTCCAAAAAATTTCATGGGAATAACCCTCAAGACTCTTCCCATCGTCGCCGATGGAAAAAAATATTTCCCCGCTTTTCCCAAAAGCTTATCGCAACTCAAACCCTTGGTCGTCAAGCCGGAAAAAACCATCGTGATCGGAGAATTAGATATTTCCGCAACTCCCGCGACACAGGAAAGTCCACGTTCGGTTTCTATTGAGTTTAAACACAAGACCCACGATAAGAGGAAACTTCTAGCCCAAATTATTCGCCAAATGGTTGATCCCGAAATGCCGGAAAACGTTAGAAAAAGCGAGCAATCTTGGATCAATTCGATTCAAAAAGCTTTAATTGAAGTTAATCAAACCACCGAAACCCCCAACCCTAAGCCATGAAAATCGCCATCGCCTCCGATCACGCGGGATATGCCCTGAAAATAAAACTTGCGGAAAATTTAAAAAAGAATGGATACGAATTATTGGACTTAAGCCAAGGCCTTCCAGACCCGCAAGATGATTATCCCGATTTCGCCAAGGCCGTCGCCCTCTCTGTCGCTGAAAAAAAAGTCGAGCGCGGCATTCTTATTTGCGGAAGCGGAGTCGGAGCTAATGTCGCGGCCAACAAAGTAACAGGAATCCGAGCTTGCGTTTGTCACGACACTTTTTCCGCCCGGCAAGGGGTGGAAGACGACGACATGAATGTTCTCTGTCTTGGAGGGAGAATTATCGGGGAAGAACTCGCGAAAGAAATTCTAAATGTTTTTCTCTCCGCCCGATTTTCAAATGCTGAAAGACATTTAAGACGCCTTAAGAAAGTATTGTCCATAGAAAAGGAGTTCGCCAAATGAATACCCTGGAAGAAACCAAAGCCGTTCAAAGCCCCGCCGTCGAAGCTGCGTTTGAGGAATTAAAAAAAAGCGATTTTCTTAGTCTCTTTAAAGCTCAACAACCCTCTTTGTGGAAAAAAGAACCCGCCCATCAAGCCATTATCCGTCAAGCCCTGGGCTGGATAGACGCCCCCGAGACAACCGCCATGTCTTTGGGTTCGCTTAGGTCTTTTGTCTCGGAACTGGAGAGAGAAGAAATTGAGTTTGCCGTCGTTTTGGGAATGGGAGGATCGAGTCTCTGTTGCGAGGTATTTAAAGAATGTTTCCCGCACATTAATCACAAAATCCGGCTTGAGGTTTTGGATTCAACTTCCCCAGAATCCGTTTTGGCCCTTCAAAAGAAACTCAACCTCAAAAAAACTCTGTTTATCGTTTCCAGTAAATCCGGCTCCACCATGGAGCCCAATTGCTTCATGGATTATTTTTTTTCGGAGACTCAAAAAATCTTGGGGGATAGAGCTTCTCACCATTTTATCGCCGTGACCGACCCCAAGACGAGCCTTGAGAAAAAAGCCTCTCAAATGCGCTTTCGAAAAATTTGGCCCGGCAACCCCCAAGTGGGGGGAAGATATTCCGCGCTGACTAATTTCGGCATTGTTCCGGCCGCGATCTCGGGCCTCAACGTCGAAGAAATCCTCAATCGCGCCCGAAAAATAAGAGCCCAGCTTCTCTCGGAGAATAATCCGGAGAAAAACCCGGCCCTCCGTCTCGGCGCGTTTTTAGGCGCTCATGCCCGCAAGGGACAAGATAAATTGACCTTGATTCTCTCCCCTCAATATAAAGCCTTTGGGCTGTGGATTGAGCAACTCATCGCCGAGTCAACTGGAAAAGAGGGGCGCGGAATCGTGCCGATTATCGCGGAAGATGAATTATCCCTTAAAGATATCGGCTCTGATCGCATTTTTGTCGGGATTACTCATCGTGAGGACGCTCGCTCGGCTGATTTAATCAAAAAGATAATAGAAAGCGGCGCGCCTTGTTTGTCTTATGCCGCTGAAAACCCCTATGAACTCTCGGAGCAATTTTTTCTCTGGGAAGCGGCGACGGCCACCGCCGGGTTCTTGTTGGGGATTAATCCTTTTGATCAGCCCAATGTCCAAGCCGCAAAAGATTTGACCGTCGAAATTCTTTCTAAGGCCAAAAAAGGGAAAATAGCTGAGGAGAAGCCTTTCCTCCGTTCCGGAGAAGCCCAGGCGTTCGGAGATGAGACGCTTAAGGAGATAATCCTTAAAGATCAGAAAAAACCCAATTGGCCGCTTTCGGACTTGCTCAAAAAACACTGCTCCCGTCTTAAGGCGGGGGACTACGCCGTCATCTTGGCCTATCTCCATCCGGAAAACGCCATTCAAAAAGAGTTGGAGAATGTCCGAACTTTTCTCGCGAAAACTTACCGCGTTCCTTTCGCCCTCGAATTTGGCCCTCGTTACCTCCATTCAACCGGACAACTCTACAAAGGCGGCGGAGCGGGCGGGCTTTTTCTGGAAATCGCCTTGACGAAAGAAAAAAAACTCCCCATTCCCGGCCGTCCGTGGGGTTTTGAAACCTTGATTCGGGCCCAGGCTTTGGGAGATTACTCCGCTCTTAAGTCTTCCGGACACCGAATTCTTAGGCTTGATTTTCCCACGAATGAATTTGCAGCGGTTAAAGCCGTCACCCAAGCCTTAAAAAAATAACCGCATGAAATTTAAAAACCAAAGCCAATTTTTTCAGGCCGCGAAAAAAATTAAGCTGGTCCTCATGGACGTAGATGGGGTTTTAACCGATGGGGCCGTTTACCATTTTGCGCTCAAAGAAGGCCTCGTCGAATTTAAGGGCGTTCATGCGCAAGACGCCATCTCTCTGGCTTGGCTGGCGGATTTTCAAATCAAAACTGGAATTATCAGCGGAAGAAATTCGGCGGGGTTAGCCGAGAGGCTTAAAGCTCTAAACGTCTCTTTTATCTACCAGGGTCGCCTCGACAAAATGGCGGTCTTTGAAGAAATTTGCCAAAGCTCTAAAATCCCGCCTGAACACGCGCTCTATATCGGAGATGATTTGCCGGACATCCCCGTGATTAAATCGGCCGGCATCGGCGTCGCGGTTAACAACGCACGCCCCGAGGTCAAACAAGCGGCTAGATGGGTCAGTCAAAATCCCGGCGGGAAAGGCGCGGTCAGGGAAATTTCCGAAATGATTCTCAAAGCCCAAGGGCTCTGGCCTAAGATTCTGGCCAAATTTCGTTAACACGCGACAATTTCTTTGTTATAATTTTGAACGAAATGAATCAATCGGGACAAAAGTTGTGGGGACTTCTTCTCGTCGTCGATTCTTTTTTCGTGGTTATTTTTGGAGGCGTTTTTGCCGCGAATCTCTATGAAAGTTGGCAAAATTCTGGACACGAGCTTTCCGCTCCCGTTCATCCGTTCAAACCAATTCCGTCTAAACCGCTTCGCGCCGTTTCTTCCATTCCCCAGCCTTTAAAACCTGCTACCCCTCAAACGCCCGCCACGGCCTCGCCCAAACCCGCATCTTCGCCGGCGCCAAAAGCGCAAAAAAATAAAATTTCGCAACCAAAACCAGCGCGCGCTCAAGAGCCTCAAATACTCCCTTCCCGCGGTCTCGGTAAGGCCCGAGGCGTAATATTTGACTATTACGGAAGAAAAGCTCGCCACGTCTTTCTCATCGCTTCGTTTATTCGCGGGGGGGAAAAGCCTTTTAAAAAGACCAAGCGCGGCCCTTGGAAAGCAAAAGTTTTTTTAATGCCGGGAAATTATCATTATCAGTTTATGGTGGATGGGAAAAAAATCCTCGATCCTCGCAATCCAAGACATAAAGGCCGATTTTCTTATTTCTCCCTTGAAAAATAGCGCGCGGAGTTTACTAACCCGTCATTTTTCCGTAACACATCCCTGTTATCCTCTTTTTCAGCGGCTTGAGCCATGTCTAAACGATTAAAAATTTCTTGGATAACGGCGGCGGGGCTATTATCGTGCCTTATTTTCCCAAATCTATCCCATGCGCAATTAACCGCCGTGTTCGGTCAAAGCTCCAGTTTATTGCCGGACGGCTCCATTCTCGTCGTCGGCGGAGAGACAACAACTAACCCGCCCGCAACAGCCCGCGCCCAACTGATTAATCCCAATAATACCGTCACTCAAGCCGCAACCTCGGGCTTGCCCGCCGTAAGCTCCCACACCGCGACGGTTTTGCCGAATGGTTTGGTTCTTGTCGCCGGCGGAATCAATAACATTAACGGAGTTTTAAATACGACCGAAATTTATAACCCCACCACAAATACTTGGGCTACGGGTCCAACTTTAAGCGTTGCCCGTTTTGGGCACACGGCGACCCTCCTTAACAACGGAACCGTTTTGATTTGCGGAGGCTATCCAAATACGGCGGGAACAGCGGCCAATACCTGCGATATTTACACGCCGGACATGTCGGGAGCCTACGGCCCCGGAACTATTGTCGCAGGCCCCACAATGAATACGGCCCGCGCTTTTCACTCAGCCACTCTTTTACCCAGCGGAAAGGTCTTCATGGCCGGAGGCATTAGCGGGGGAAACTATATTGACGCCACTGAGACCTATACCCCCGGTTCTCCAGGTTCATTTACTGGCGGCCCCGCACTCCTTCTTGAAACCGCTTTTCATACGGCAACCGCCATGGGAGACGGCCGCATTCTCATTGTCGGGGGGAAAAACGCGGTTAATAATCCTCTCACCCAAGCCATCCCAGGAATTAATGAAAGCACCAGCACCGTTCAGATTTATGATCCGGCAAATGGATTTTCACCAGGAGCCCCCATGTATGAAAACCGCGAAAAATTCGCGGCGGACTTGGACGCCAATGGGAATGTCAATGTCTCAGGAGGACTGGGAACCATTCCCACCTCTAATGATCCCTACCCTTCCTTGCAAGTCAGCGGAAGCATCGCTTATAGCGGCCCATCATCCACATTCACATTTCAAACCGTCACTCTCGCAAACGTCTCTCCTGTTTTACTCAACCTCTCCGTCAACAGCGCAGGCATCATTGTGGGCGGATTCGCGAGTTTTCCAAACAGCCAAATCGTTCTTTCTAGTGTAACCATCAATGTCAAAGCTTTTAACGTATCTATTAATGGACAGGGAACCTGCGTTTATACATCAGGAAACAGCCCTCCTTGGACCTGTGGGGAAATTCAGCTAGAGTCTCTTCCGCCTTTAAGTGGCAGCATCAGTTGTACAAAAACGCCTTGTTCATCGCCTATTAATTTGTCTCCAGGCGGTTCATCTTCTTCCATGAGCGAAGCCGCCGGCACCAACACGCCCATTTCCATTATTATTTCCAGCATGGTTTTTGCCGATGTCGAAAGCTACAATCCCCAGAAAAACGCCTGGACCCTTGAAACCGCAGCCTTAGCCGGCCCCCCGCTCGTCGCTTTTTATATAGATCCCTCGAAACCGCCCTACGCCCCCTATAACCCCTCGCGGTTCGCCGAGAATTCCCTTTTGTCTCCCATGGACACCAATGAGGTTATCGGAGGAGCGACCTGGAACGGAACATCCTATGTCACCCAAGGAAACGTCTCTGGAAACGTCGACATCATTATGGGAATTGAGCCCTTTACCCAAGCAATCACCGGGCCAGCCCTTCCGGGACCCCGGGCCTATCATACGGCGACAACATTACCCGACGGAAAAATTCTCATCGCGGGCGGCCAAGACGTCTCTACCGATACTCTTAACACCTCTCTCATTTTTGATCCGAATGCTCTGACTTTTAGCACCACAAGCCCCCTCAATGTCTCGCGCGCCAAACAAACCGCCACACTGTTGCCCAACGGAAACGTCCTCATCGCCGGAGGTTTTAATTTTAGTACTGGGACTCTTTCCAGCTGTGAGATTTATAACTCCACCGGAAACGCCTGGACGATCACCGGATCCATGAACTATCCCCGACAGTATCACACCGCAACCATTCTTCCCAATGGAAATGTTCTTGTCGTTGGAGGAGTGGAAAATGGAAGCACCTATCTCAACACGGCCGAAATCTATTATTCAACCTCCGCCACCTGGGCTCCAACAGGGTCACTACCTTACCCTGTCGCCCAACATACGGCGACCCTTCTTCAAGATGGAACCGTTCTTGTCGCTGGCGGACAAAATAGCGGAGGACCAACCAGCAATGCCGAAATTTATACCCCCGCAACGAACTCCTGGAGCGCTGCCGCTTCCATGCCCGCCGCGTTATGGGGGCATACGACGACCCTCTTATCTGATGGAAATGTCTTGGTGGTTGGCGGTGATAATGGAACTGGGGAACAATCTAGCGCCTATCTCTACAGTCCACCGCCCGTAAATAGCTGGTCTACCACGGGTTCTCTCACTGACGCGCGTTTTGATCATAACACAGTCTTACTCCCAAATGGTGGAGTTTTAGTTTCAGGAGGATTTACCACTGTTGGCGCGGTGGGAGATATCGAGGTCTATGACTCTTATTCTGGAAAATGGTCCATTACTGGAGGCGTTTCGCCCAAAGCCGCTCACACAACAAGCATCTCTCTTTCCGGAACCGTCTTTGATATTGGAGGGCTCAGCTCTCAGGGAGGAGGTAATTATTTATCGGGAACTAATTCCTATTTCTTTACCGCCTCCCCGGACGCAGACACCGTCAACGCCCCGCCAAGTCTAAGACAACCCGTTGTGAACTCCGTCAATCTTCCGGTTCTTCTTAACGGAGCAAATATTACGGTCACTGGTAGTAACTTCCATGGGGTCACTGAAGCTTCTGGGGGCGGGGCTTCCAGCGCCAATTCCGACCAAAATAAACCGCGTTTAGTCCTTAACGCCACCGATAACGGCGCCAGTTTCATGGTTGACCTAACAACCGCCGTTTATGCCAACTCCGCCAATACCTGGACTAACAGCGATTCTTCCATTACGGTTCAACTCCCGGCCAACAACTCCGCCCTCCCCTACGGCTGGTATCAGCTCAGAGAAGGTTCTAACGCCCAATATTCGTCCGCGATCTTGGTTCACGCCGGGCCGCCGTTGCCGGCATCCGCGACAGGAATTCCGCAGCCCACGATACTCGGAATTTCTTCCGTTTCCTGGGCTTGGAGCGCGGCGGCCGGAACCTTTGACGGTTATGACGTTTATCAAGCCACCACCGGGGTTTTTCTCTCAACCGATGCCCAGACTTCTTATTTGGAAACAAACCTGGCTCCAAACACAACCGTGCAACTTTTGGTCGCCCCGTACACAATTTCCGGAGACGGCCCAGGGGCTACATCTAATATTACCTATACCTTTGCCGCAGTTCCTCAAAATCTTTTTATCTCATCGGACACAGGTTCCAGTCTGATCTTGGGATGGGACCCAAATGGAAACTCTCTTGGCACGGTCTATGAAATTTCCGAATCAACGGATGGTTTCGTCAATTCCTTTTCAACCCCGATTCCCAATTCACTCGACTACACCTCAACTCAAGCCGTCATTTCGCCCCTCCAAATGGAAACGACTTATTATTTCAGAGTCAGGGCTTTCAACTATAATGGGATTGCCTCGGCCGGATTTAGCAATATCGTGACAACCATGACCGTTAATGAGGTTTTTAATCTCTCTGGAACGCCCGGAAGTCCAACTTCCATTAATTGGAGTTGGACCAGCGCCGCTCTTCCCACTGGAGGGTATTTCGCGGTTTATAACGCGACCACGACCCCACCCGCTTTGATTGGAACAACCGTCAACGACTACTTTACGGATTCGGGACTCGCTATTAATTCTCCACGCTCGGTTGAAATCGCCGCCGTGACTTCTTCCGGGCAAGGACCTTTTACCTCAAGCGCCACCATCTATACTGATGCGGCTCAACCAACCCCTGTCAGCCCAGCCATTACCGCCATTTCAACTTCTGGGTTTCTCGGGCAATGGGCAACTAACGGCAACCCTAATTACACCCTTTATATCTGTAGCGTCACCGCGTTGAACGTCTCAACGAATGTCTTTACCAGCCTAACAACGGCGGCCAGCAGTTTCTCCTATTGTAATGTCACGGGCCTGCCTCTCCCAGGAACCTGGTTCCAAACCCAGGTTTTTGCCATTAATGGAGATGGAATACTCAGCACGCCGCTCATTCTGGGGACCTCGGAAGAAACCTTGCCCGTTCCGCCGCAAAACCTGACGGTCTTAGGAACCACGGCCGGATCTATTTCGATTGAGTGGAGTACCACCACAAACTCATCATTAGACAATTATCAAATCACCTATTCCACCGATGATTTTGCCAACACCGTCAGTACAGCCATTGCTTTCTCAGACAATTTTAATGGCAGTACCGCGACCATTTCTGGCCTCCTCGGCGGATATACCTACTATATTCGTGGACAAGCCGAAAACGAAAACCAAGCCTTGAGCGCCTTCTCAAACGTCGTATCAACCCTAACCTTTAACAATGGGGCGCCCCCAGGAAGTTCCGGAATTTATGTAATGACCAGTTCCCGAACCTATGAAAACTTCACTCTTGCAAACGGCGAAACGGGAAGTATTCTCGTCCAACCAAATTCTTTTTCGCAAAACGTCATTCTCGTCATCTCGCCTCTTTCAACATCTCCGCCCCTTTGTCCGGGGACGGGGTCTCAAATTGGAATTTCCGTAACGGCAAGCCCGGCCATTGAGCCGACGACTCCGCTCACCTTGACTCTCTCTTATACCACCCAGCAGGTCCTGGGACTTAATCTCAATACAGCATCACTCCTGCGCGTCACTGGCCCTAATACCTGTATCCCAGTTGAAACAACCATCAACCAACCCGCCTCCCAGTTTACGGCCACCTTAAACCACATC
The DNA here is from genome assembly GCA_021796015.1 of bacterium. The sequence continues at coordinate 41,322 of JAJYOT010000003.1, read as the reverse complement.
TCTCAATTTGAACTGGGTTCGGTTGCCGCCGGAACCAGCGTTAACAACGTTTTAATTTATCCCAACCCACTCTATCCCTCTCGCGGAAATGGATACGTCACTTTTCAGAATTTGCCGGCGAGCGCCCGAGTTCGCATTTACACCGTCATGGGTTCCTTAGTTTTTGAGGGAACCGCCGACGCCTCCGGCCTTTTTCATTGGCCGGGAACTAACCACGGAGGCCGTCTTGTCGCCAGTGGAGTTTATCTCGTTTACGTCACCTATCAAGGAACTAACGATATTTACAAAGTCGCCGTTGAAAGGTAGTAAATAAAGGAGAATTTTGGCGTAAAAACGCACAATGAAAATCGCCAAGGGAAGCGATAAAGGCATGAGGTTGCGCTCAGTGATTGGCGCGGCTCTCGTTTTATTTGTAATCAGCACCTTTGTTTTCCCGGCAAAAATCTCCGCTGCCGTCGTCTCGGATTTCACCACCAACGCCATTGGGACGGCGGGCGACCAGTTTTTACTCGAACCCATCGGAGCGCGCGGCATCGCCATGGGAGGCGCTTACACCGCCGTCACTGATGATGCCACTTCCTTATATTGGAACCCGGCCGGGCTGTCCCGAGTTTCGGACACATCAGGCTCTCTCATGTATACGCCGTATTTGGCCGGTATCAATTATCAGGCCGCCGAGGTCGCCAAAAGAGTTTCGGATACCGGGGTTCTTGCCGTGGGATTTCGCTCGCAGAGTTACGGGTCCATCGCGCAAACCGACATTAATGGCAATTCTCTCGGAAATTTTTCTCCTCATGATTACGTCGCCGAGGTTGGATGGGGAGAAAGTATTCCCGATTTATCCGACAACAATATCGCGACCTCCATGGGAGTTTCCGGGCGCTGGATTCATTCGACCATTGTCCAGTCCGCTGATTCCTATGGGGGAGATTTTGGCGTTCAAACCCGCATTTATCATGGAGATAGCTATTACGATATGGGAATCACGGCCCAAAATATTGGACAAGGGCCGAAATTTGACGCCGTTCAAACAGTTCAACCCTTTCAGTTTAAAGTGGGGGGAGCCATGTATCCATGGAAAGGCGTGACTCTCTCCATGGACATGATCGCGCCCGAACAAAATATCGTCTACGGCGCCGTGGGGGCTGAATACGCTATTCCCATCGACAAAACCATGAAAGTCTCTTTGCGCGGCGGAATCAACACGATGAACATCGAAAGTTCCGACTTGGGACCGGTCTCAATGTTCTCAGGGGGAGTCGGCTTTTCCGCTGGAGACGTCTCTTTTGACTACGCCTTTGTTCCCATGGCTTTTCTTGGAAACGTCAGTTATTTGTCTCTCAATTTCAACCTCCCCAGTAAATCCAAAACCCAAGCCCCATAAGGGCGTTGCGCACACTAAATTCAATTTGTTTTAATCGAGATATGCGCTATCTCTCGCGACAGGAAAACACCCCATGAAATATTTATTTCTTTTTGTTCTTTTTATCATCGCCGGATATTTTGCGTTTCAAGAATTAAAGCCGAAACCCTTGCCGCCGCCTCCGCCGCCTCCGCCAATCCTCAGCAAACTCAATACCATCAAACCGCTTTTAACACCGGAAGACGAACAGAAAATAGCCCGAACAGTCAATGACACCAATGAGAAAGTTCGCTGGCAAGCCTTAAAGCTATTGGTCAATGGAAAATCTTCCCTCGCCCTTCCTCTTCTCTTTAAACATTTAAAGAATGATCCCTCCGTCAGTTTGCGCGTGAAGATTCTCGGACTTCTCTCTCAGTATAAATCCAACAGCGATGTCTTGACTCATGTTCTTGCCGCGCTCAACGATTATAACACGGATATAAGGTTGGCGGCCCTCCAAACTCTTGACGACATGAGCGCTTATTCCGCGGCGCCCAACATCACGGCTCTATTAAAAGACGGAGAAGGCCCGGTGCGTCAAAAAGCGCTGAATGTTCTCAATGATTTACAAAAGAAAAGGCAAAAAGAAATAGACGCCGCGTGCGCCGAATGGAAAAGGGAAATGCAGGAAAGGCAAACTCAGGCCGCTCAAAGCGGAAGTCCCCTCGCTCCCACTCCACCCGCACCAGAAGAGTGCGCCGCGCCTCTCAACCACTAAGGAGAAACCAGCATGGAATTAGGAATTAAAGAAATCAACAAAAAAGTCTCGGAGGAAAGTTTATTTATCGCCGAACTCAAAAGAGAAACCGGACGGGTCATTGTCGGTCAAGAAGACATTATCGACCGCATTCTCATTGGAATTATCGCCGGGGGGCATATCCTTCTTGAAGGAGTGCCGGGGCTGGCCAAAACCTTGACCATTAAAACTCTTTCCCAATGTTTGAAGGCGGACTTTTCCCGCATTCAGTTTACTCCTGATCTCTTACCGGCGGATCTCACGGGAACCTTGGTCTTTAATCCTAAGGATTCCGATTTTACGGTTAAAAAAGGCCCCTTGTTTGCCAATCTAATCCTAGCCGATGAAATCAACCGTGCGCCGGCCAAGGTTCAGAGCGCACTTCTCGAAGCAATGCAGGAAAAAAGCATCACGATTGGAACCACTACCTATCCGCTACCGGAACTTTTTTTAGTTTTGGCGACTCAAAACCCCATCGAACAAGAGGGAACCTACCCGCTTCCCGAAGCCCAGGTGGACCGCTTCATGCTTAAGATTAAGGTCTCCTATCCCAGCAAACTGGAAGAGAAAACAATATTGGAACGAATGTCTTCCGATACGCCGCTAGTCCCCAAAGTCGTGGTCACCCCTCAACAAGTCTTGCAGGCAAGAAAAGTTGCCTCTGAAATCTACATGGACGAAAAAATTAAGGCCTATATTGTGGATTTAGTCTATGCGACGAGAACGCCCCAAGACTACAAACTCAACAAGGAAAAATCTCTCATTTCTTACGGCGCAAGCCCGCGCGCGACTATTGCGCTGGCCAAGGCGGCTAGAGCCTACGCCTTTTTAAACGGACGTGGATATGTCACGCCTGAAGATGTCAAAACCGTTGGGACCGACGTACTGCGGCACCGCGTTCTTCTCAGCTATGAAGCAGAAGCTCAAAACATAACTTCAGAAGATATTTTGCGCTCTCTTTTTGAGGCCGTCGAGGTCCCTTAAGCTAAAAAATAGTATCCCCATGCCCGGAACAAATTCCGCTCTCGGTCTTTCCAGCGATATCCTGTCAAAGGTCCGCCATATCGAGATTTTGACAGGGCGACTCGTCGCTGAAACCTTCGCGGGGGAATATTTAAGCGTCTTTAAGGGACGTGGAATGGAATTTGCCGAAGTCAGGGAATATTCTCCCGGAGATGATATTCGCCTCATCGACCGCAACGTCACGGCCAGAACAAGAAAACCCTACGTTCGCCAATACACCGAGGAACGAGAACTCACCGTCGTCATCGCCTGCGATCTTTCGAAAAGCCAATTCTTTGGATCATCCGCGCTCAAAAAAGAAATCGCGGCCGAGCTTGCCGCCGTTTTAGCCTTCTCCGCTCTTCAAAACAATGATAAGGTTGGGATGTTTTTATTTACGGAGGGAGTGGAAGAATTTGTTCCTCCAAAAAAGGGGAGAAAACACATCCTCCACCTCATTCGCGATGTCTTGGCTTACGAACCCAAGAAAAGTGGGACTAGGCTCGATATTATTCTTGAAACTCTCAGCCGAGTTTTACGCCGCCACTGCATCGTTTTTCTCATTTCAGATTTTAGAACGGATGATTTCGCTTCCTTTGAGCACGCGCTCAAACTCGGAAGCCTCAAGCACGATTTGATTCCCGTCATTCTCACAGATCCAAGAGAGAAAAACCTGCCTTCATTCGACGCTTTAATTAACCTTGAAGACCCGGAATCGGGGAAATCCATTTTATTTGACGCTTCATCCAAGAACGCCCTTTCTGAGCACCATAAAGAAGAAGAAAAGAGGCTTGATCAAATTCAAAGACTCTTTCAACTCTCCGGCATTGACTCCATTCAAATTGGAACAGACGCCTCTTATATCGACCCCGTAGTCCAATTTTTTCGCCGCCGGGCCAAGAAACTTTCCAGATGACTATTCGCTCTCTTTGCCTTATCGCCTTCTTTTTCCTACCCGGAAAGGCTTATGCCCAAGAAGCGACTTTTAATATCCAAGTCGCTTCCGGAACTCCCACGGTCGCAACTCCGCTTTATCTCAAAGTGAGCGTCAATCATCCTTCCAACGCCCGCGCCGCTCTCGATTTAGCCGCCTCAACCACAGACACCTTCGTCATCGCCCAAGTTCAAGGCTTGTCTCCCCAAAGCGGCAATTCTCCCAGCCAAAATTTCGTATTAAAAATACTGCCTCTCAATGTCGGATCCTTACCCATCAATCTCTTTTGGAAACTCAAAGGCCCTTCCGGAACCACCGAAGTTCAAAGCCCGCCGTTCATCTTGAACGTCGCTGAAAAGCCGCTTAAGACTCTTAAGATTTACGATATTGCCTCTCCAATGAAGGCGTGGCCCTTATTGTGGCCATGGATATTAGGCGCCCTCATTGTGGCCTTACTTATTTGGCTTTATCTCAAGCGCAAAAAAGAGATTCTGCTCAGCCCCTCTGTTCTCACTATTGATACGCGCCCGGCGCATGTCATCGCGCAAGAGGAAATTGAAAAATTACGAGCCGCAAAGCTTTTTGAACAGACGCGCTACAAAGAATTCTACTTTGAGCTGAGCGAAATCTTAAAACGCTATTTTGAGCGGCGATTTACAATGCCCGCGACAAAAATGACGACAGTTGAGCTTTATCGGCATCTCAAACAATCGGAAATCGACCCCCAAATTCTGGCCCGATTTAAAAATCTTTTTGACCGAGCGGATTTGGTTAAATTTGCAAAAGTCGCGCCGGAGAAGGACTGGAATCTCTTAGATATTGAAAGCGCCCTTTATTTAGTCGAGAGCACAAATCCCAAGGAGTCGTTGCCTGTTCAAGGGCCCGGAGTTCCCCGATGATTTTTGTTCACCCTTGGGCTTTCGTCCTTTTAGCGCTTCTTATTGTATCTCTCGCTTTCGCCTATTATTTTCAAAGATGGAAACAGGTCTTGCCTTTTCCGGCAAATTCTAGGTTTTGGAAGCAGGGGAAAACTCCCAAAATTTGGGCGGGGCAATGGACTCCTTTAATCGCCAGAGGCCTCGCCCTTTGTCTGATTATTTTTTCTCTCGCTCGCCCGCAGAAAATTTCAAGCACCCTTAAAGGCTTTGGAGAAGGCATCGATATCATGCTCGCCATTGACAGTTCTCTCAGTATGAGTTCCATTGATATTAAGCCAAATCGAATCACCGCCGCCAAAGAAGCGGCCATTAACTTTGTTTTAGGAAGAGTCCAAGACCGCATTGGCCTGGTCACTTTTGGGGGAGCTCCCGAGCTTTTGTGTCCTCTCACCTTGGATTACAACGCCTTGATTTCTCAAATTAAAACTCTCTATCCGGGAATCACGCAATCGAACGGAACCGCTATTGGCGACGGAATTGTCTCGGCTCTCAATCATCTCAAGGAAAGCCACGCCAAAACCAAAATCATTATTCTTTTAACCGACGGACGCTCCAACACCGGCACGGTCGACCCCGTCACGGCCGCACGCGCGGCCGCTTCCATGGGAGTCAAAATTTACACCATTGGAACCGCCCGCCATGGTTCCACTCTTATGCCGGTTAGAGATCCCAGCGGCGGACAAGTCATGGTTCGGATTGACGATGATATTGACGACGCTCTTTTGACTCAAATCGCGCAAATGACCAATGGACGATATTTCCGCGTGACCAACAAAGGTGAACTCAAAGAAGTTTACGCGACGATCAACAAACTTCAAAAATCAAAAGTAAAAATTCCGCCGATTATCATGCGCGCGGATATGTACCGAATTCCGGTTTTAATCGCCGCACTTATCCTTATATCAGAAATTTTGCTCGCCAATACCTGGCTTTTGAGGTGGCCGTAAAACTATGTTTAGAAACCCTCTCTATCTGTTTTGGGCGCTTCTTGCCGCCGCGACCATTTGGGTCTTTATTCGTATCGGGAACTCAAAGAGAGAAAAAATTTCCAGTCGGTTTGGCAATCTTGGAACGCTTGCCCGTCTCTTAAAACCGGAAACCAGCCAAAGACGAAATATCAAATCTCTTCTTCAAATTGGAACTATCATTTTACTCTTTCTCGCTTTAGCCGGCCCGCAATGGGGCGTGGAATTGAGTTCATCGAAAAGCTCTTCTCAGGTCGTTGTTCTCGCCATTGACACTTCTCTTTCCATGCTGACCGAAGATGTTTCTCCCAATCGCTTAGAAAAAGCGCGTAGCGAACTCCAACTCATTATTTCAGGATTAAAAGAAGAAGGGACGCCTGTCCGCATCGGAATTATCGTCTTTTCCGGACAAGCAAGCATTGTGTGTCCCTTGACCACTGATTTAAACGCGGTCTCCGATGTTTTATCGGATATCCACGCCGATATGCTCCCAACCCCGGGAACCGCGATGGGAGACGCAATTAATCTCGCGACTCAGACCCTGACTCCTTACGCCGGAAATAAAAATCTCGTTATTCTCTCCGATGGAGGCGATCACGATACCCACCCCGGAGAAGCGGCAAAAGAAGCCGCCGCCCATGGAATACGAATTTTCACCTTGGGATTCGGGACCTCGGAAGGAGGACCGATTCCAATTAAAGACGCTTCGGGAAATCTCTCTCGTTATCAAAAAAATAAATCAGGAACAACCGTCATCACTCATTTGAGACCGGAAACCTTGCAGAAAATAGCTTCTAATTCAGGCGGAACTTATTGGCAGGCCAGCGCCGCTCAAGATGAAATCTCCGATCTCTTAAAAGGAATAACGCAAGGGCCCAAGTCTAAAGGAACTCAAGAAACCGCCCATATCTATAAAAATCATTTTATGATTCCGCTCAGTCTCGCCTTTGTTCTTCTTCTTATCGAACTTCTCATTCCCGAAAAGATGGGGGCTTTGGAAAAAATTTCAAAATCCGGAAAAGACCTCATAAAAAAGGCGATACCTCCTAAAAAAGAGGCCGCGCTCCTTGTTTTTTTCGCGCTCCTTTCAATGTCCTTTTTGAGTTCACCGGTTAAAGCCGGAATGGAATCGGACTTAAGACAAGGAAATAATCTCTACGACAACAAACAATACACCCCAGCGCTCGACCATTATCTCTCAGCCATCAAGGCCGCCCCTAACAATCCAAATCCGATTTTTAACGCGGGAGACGCTTTATATCGTTTGGGAAAATACGGCTCCGCCGCCAAGGCTTTCACCCAGGCAAGTAAAATTCACGCTGCACCTCAGCTTCTAAAATCAGCAGCCTATTACAATATTGGAAACAGCGCTTTTCAAAAATCCCAATACGCAGAAGCCGCACAATCTTATCGAAATTCACTTCTTCTCAATCCCAATAATCCCGAAGCCGCGCACAATTTAGCGGTGGCCCTTCATTATCTTAAACATCCGCCTCCAAAAAAACAAAACCAAAAGAAAAATAATCCCAAGAATCAAAAAGGAGGAGGGGGAAACCCGCCCCCGCCGCCTCCGCGCCCGTCTTCATCTCAGCAAAATCAACAACAACAGCAAAGAAACCAATCTCATAACCAGCTGTCTAAAGATGATTTGCGCCGAATCCTAAGTTCGGTCACGGACCAAAAGCCTAATACCAAGGAGCAGTTGCAAAAAGGAAGCCCGTCAAAGCCTCCAGAAGGAGAGGATTGGTAATGAAAAAGAAAATTATAAGCGTTCTCGCTTTAGCCGGATGTTTTCTTTTGTTCTATGGAATTCAGGCCCGCGCCCAAGTCGCCATTCATGCAAGCGTAGACAAAACTATCGTGAGTCTCAATGAACAGATCACCCTCACCGTTTCGGTCACGGGCTCCGGCGGTTCCATCCCCGACCCACAAATCCCGCTTCTTTCTAATTTTAGCGTTTACTCTTCCGGAAAAGGCCAATCTATTTCAATTATCAACGGGCAAATGGAAACAGACACCGAATACACCTACGTCCTCGTTCCGCGATTTGTCGGAAAAGGAACGATTCCGCCCATCTCCATCAGCTATGGAGGGCGAAAATATCAAACCCGGCCGATTATTATCAAGGTGTCTAAAAATGGCGCATCCGCAAACCAGGGCTATCCCCGGAGCGGCGGAGCCGTTTCCGTTCAGGCTCCTCCTGGAGTCAGCGTCCAATCCGGTTCTGGTTACAACTATGCGCGAAACCCGACTCCCCGAAATCCCGATGTATTCGTGAAAGCAGTTGTTGACAAAAAGAGAGTATATGTCAATGAACAAGCGACTCTCTCTGTTAAGTTTTTTACTGGAGTCAGCCTCGCGGGAAGCCCGCAATATAACCCGCCGAAACTCTCAGGATTTATTTCTGAAGACTTGCCGCCTCAAAGAAACGGGCAAACAGTAGTTAACGGACGAACTTACTATTATTCTGAGATTAAACTCGCTTTATTTCCAGTCCAAGCCGGGCGACTCGAAATAGGCCCCGCAACAGTCGATTGCCGAATTCAAAAGAGCCTCGCCGTCGATCCTTTTTCTCAAAGTTTCTTAAACAACATTTTTTCAGGACAATTGGGAATGACCCAGGCGGAAACCCTTCACTCAGAACCCTTAATTTTAACAGCCTTGCCGCTTCCCGATAAAGGAAAACCGGCAAATTTTTCGGGGGCGGTCGGCAGTTTTTCACTCTCGGCTTCGGTGGACCGAACCCAGGTTAATGTCGGGGACGCGGTCAATTTGACGCTGGTCATTTCCGGTCAAGGAAATTTAAAGAGTTTGGACGCTCCCGCAATTCCAACCATGCCGGATTTTCATGTCTACGACACGGTCAATTCTCTCAAGCTCAACAAGCAAAACGACATAGTTCAAGGAAGCAAGTTCTTTAAGACCATCTTAGTTCCGAGAATTTCAGGAACGTTGACAATTCCCAAAATCGCATTTTCCTTTTTTAACCTTAAAACGCGTTCCTATCAAACCCTTTATTCTCCAATTATTGTCCTTCACGTCGCTAAGGGGGCTCCCGGCTCAGGAACAGGAAACGTCTCCAATTTTTCAGCCGCCGCTCCTCAAGACGTATCCACTATTTCCGAGGATATTCGCTATCTCAAACCTTATCAGAAAGTCTCTCTCTTTGAAAGATTTTTGGATTTCCTCTCCACAGCTGGCCTCATTAATTTCTTTCCTTTCCTTTTCTTTGCGTTTTTCTTCGGTCTTGATCAATATGAAGAAATGAAGGTTCGCAACCCCTTGGAAGTCAGGAAACGGCAAGCCTTCAAAAAAGCTCTCCAAATTATTGAAACAGCAAAAAAAGAGCACCTCTCTAATCCGAAAGAAATGACGGAGAAACTTTCCGAAGCCCTCATCAGGTACTTAGCGGATAAACTGGGCCAATCTCCATCGGCTTTGACGCTAAAGGGACTCAATCAAGAACTCCAAAAAGCTAATTTTCGCGTCTCCCCAAACGCTCTTGAAAATATCAAGCGCGTCTGGGATGAAATTGATTCCCGAAGGTTCGCTCCCGCCGGGGCCACAACCCAAACCGCAAATTCTGAAATTGCCGATGACGTTTCCGCATTAATTGAATCCATCGAGAGAGAACTTAAATGAAAGAACGGAAAGCAAAAGAAAAAACGGAAAGCAAAAGAAAGAACGGATGGAATAAACAGAAAAAAACTTTCCTTTCTTTCCGTATCTTTCCGTTCCTTTTTTTGTTTTCCGCTCCCGCGTTCGCTCAACAGAACTTAGCGGCGCAAGCCCGCCAAAAATACGATTCCGGCGATTATGCGGCGTCCGCTGTTTTATTTCAAAGCGCCGTTGGAAAATCTCCCGACAATCCATTCTTGCAGTATGACTTGGGAAACGCCTTATTTAAATCTGGAAAACTGGGGGAAGCCATCGTCTCTTATCAAAGAGCTTTTGATCTCATGCCCCGAAATTCCGATATCCGATACAATCTAGCCTTTGCGCTTAAAAGAGCAGGGGAAGATCTCGTCCCTTCCGGCATTCCGCCCATTCTCTTTTATTTTTTCTACTGGCTCAGCCTTAAAGAGCTTTCCGGCTCTTTTTGGATGTTTACATGGATATTTCTTTTGTCGGCGGGGATTTGGATTAAAATGAAAAAGCCCGCCCCGTTACGGCCTCTGATCTCAATCTCCCTTATCCTTTGTTCCGTTTTTGGAATTTGGTGGGGAATCCGGTTCTTACTTGAACCGAACGCCTTGGGAGTTATCATTACTCAAACCGCGGAAGTTCGTAGCGGCCCTGGGGAATCTTTTTCCGTTAATTTCACCGCCCCCGAGGGCCGCCGCGTTGAAATATTGTCGGCAAGTTCCGACTGGATTGAAGTCGGACTTTTAAAAGAAGGGTCCCGAGGCTGGGTTTCTTCAAAAGACGTTGAAAAAATCTAGGAGAATATCGTCATGAACAACGCTCATTCGTTTCGCATCGAAAAAGATTCCTTGGGGGAAAAAGAAGTTCCGGCCAAGGCCTACTACGGAGTTCAAACTCAACGCGCAATCGAGAATTTTCCGGTTTCCGGACTCAAAGCCCACTCATCCTTAATTTTCGCCTACGCCGCGGTGAAAAAAGCCTGCGTTGTGGCGAATCAAGAGCTTCAAGCTCTTCCTGAAGAAAAAGCCTCTCTCATCATCAAGGCCGCCGATGAGATTCTCTCCGGCCAATGGAAAGAACAATTTATGATTGATGTCTATCAAGCCGGCGCCGGCACTTCGTTTAACATGAATACCAATGAAGTCATCGCCAATCGCGCGGCGGAAATGTCGGGAAAACCTTTAGGGAAATATGATTTTATTCACCCCAACGATCACGTCAACATGGCTCAGTCCACCAACGACACCTTTCCCACGGCTTCCTATGTCGCGGTATTCTTAGAAATAAAAAAACTTCTCCCTATTCTCGACTCATTGGCCAAAGCCTTCCTAGACAAGGGAGAAGAATTCAAAGACGTCGTCAAAACCGCCCGCACTCATTTGCAAGACGCCGTTCCCATTACGTTGGGACAAGAATTTAAAGCCTATGGAGAAACCTTAAAAGCCTGCCATTCGGAAATCAATCGAAGGTCCGGACTTCTCGCCCATGTCGCTTTAGGCGGCACCGCCGCCGGAACCGGCGCCAACACCTTGCCTCATTTTAGAGAAAAAGCCGTGTCTCATTTAGCCGCGATTACCCGCCTTCCCTTGGTTCCGGCAAAAGACCCCAGAATGGCGCTTCAAAGCCATCAACCGCTGCTCGCTATTTCAAGCGCGCTCAAAGAACTCGCTTCTGAACTCATTCGCATCGCTAATGACTTGCGACTTCTTTGCTCGGGCCCGACCACCGGCTTTGCGGAAATTGTCTTGCCGGCGGTTCAACCGGGATCTTCCATCATGCCGGGAAAAGTCAACCCCTCGATTCTCGAATGTCTGAACATGGTCTCTTTTCAAATCGTGGGGCGAGACACGGCCGTTTCTCTCTGCGCGCAAGCGGGTCAAATGGATTTAAACGTCATGACCCCTTTGGCGACCTACAATCTTCTTGACTCAATCAACCTCCTCATTAATTTTCTTCCCGTGGTCGAAAAGAAATGTATCGCGGGGATTGTCGCCGATACGGAAAAATGCTCTCACTACTTCGAGCAGAACCCCTCCTTGGCGACTCTCTTAAACCCAAAAATCGGCTACGCCCGCGCCGCGGAAGTGTTCAAAGAAGCGGTGGCCAAGAAAACGACGATCCCAAAAATCGTCCTGGCCCGTAAACTCGTTGAGGAAAAAGAGCTTTCCGAAATTCTCGACCCCAAAAAAGCCGTCGGAATCCTCGATTAAAACACATGAGTGAACTCTCCTATTTTCCAGGCGCTATCAACCGGGAGGATTACGCAAAGAAAATTGAAACTCTTTTTTCCGAATATCTGGGAAGAAATGGACTGCGCCTAACCTCTCCGCGCCAAAAGATACTGGCTTATTTTCTCAAAGCCGAAAGACACCTCAATCAAGAAGAAATCTATCAGGCTCTCCGCTCCCAAGGAATTGGCCGCGCAACCGTGTTTAGGACGATTAAAATGCTCGAAGATTCAAACCTCTTAAGCCGCATCGCCGGGCTTTCCGGACCGCCGAGATTTGAGGTCCATTTCGAACGGCCCCATCATGATCATTTGGTCTGCATTTCCTGCGGAAGCATCCAGGAAATTCAGTGGCCGGAGCTTGAAAAAATCCAAGAAACAACCTGCCGCAAAATAGGGTTTAAAATTAAGTGGCACCGTCATGAGATATTTGGATTCTGCGGTAAATGCGCAAAAAACCAAAAATGAAAAATTCACCGTTGATATCCGCGCCTAAAATTCTGATTAAAAACCCTAAAATTCATGTCGTCAGTTTTGGCTGTCAAATGTCTTTTGCCGATTCCTCAGAAATGGCGCAATCTTTTTTAAATAAAGGCTTCTCATCCGGAGAATCCCTGGAGACGGCGGACGCCGTTGTGATTTCGACCTGCACGGTGCGCCAGCACGCGGAAGACCGCGCCATCTCTTTTATCGGAAGACTAAGAAGCTGGAAAAAACAAAAACCCCATCGTCTTTTGGTCGTCGCCGGATGCGCGGCCGAACGGCTGGGCCCCAAACTCAAAGAGCGCTTTCCTCACGTCGATTTAGTTATTGGCGCCAAATCAATAGAGAGTTTTTCAAAACTAATCGAGGACGTTTTGTCGGAAAAATTTGATCTCGCCTCCGAAAACGTTCTTGACTTTCCACAAACTTCCGTTTCCTTACAAGGATCTGCCTGCGATTTTGTGACGATTATGCGGGGATGTAATTATTCTTGCTCCTACTGCATCGTCCCTTCGGTTCGAGGACGAGAGAAATATCGCCCGGTTGAAACTATTGTGGAGGAAGTCAATTCCAAGGTCTCAGCCGGGGTCAAAGAAATCACTCTTCTGGGGCAAACCGTCAATAGTTATCAATCCGAATATCAAGGCAAAACCGTCAAATTCCCCGATCTCTTAAGAATTCTTGATGAAACCAAAGGGCTCAAACGCCTCCGGTTCATGAGCCCACACCCCTATTATGTGACAAAAGAAATGATTTCCGCCTTTAAAGACTGTCAAACGGTCTGCCCCTATCTTCATTTACCCCTTCAATCCGGCTCTAACCGTATTTTGAAGATGATGCGCCGCAATTACACCCGAGAACTGTTTATGGAAAAAGTTTTGATGCTAAAATCAGAACTCCCCAATCTCGTCCTATCCACCGATATCATCGTCGGTTTTCCCACCGAAACGGAAGCGGATTTCAATGAAACCTTGTCCTTCATCAAAGAGTTTCAGCCGGCCTGGATTTATTCCTTCAAATATTCTCCACGCCCCGGAACTCTTTCTTTCGCTGAAAACTCTGATGATGTTCCGTCTTCCGTTAAAGAAGAACGTCTCGCACGCTTAAATGATCTGGCCCGTGAAATCGGGCGAAAGGCCCTCCAAGGGAAAATCGGCCAAAGAATTGAAGTCCTTGAAGAAAATGAAAATTTCGGGCGCACAAGCGACGGCTTTAAGGTAAAATGGGAAGGTGGGGACAAAAGCATGGGAAAAGTTCATTCCATTAAGATTGTCGACGCATCAGACTTTCTTCTCATAGGAGAAAAAATAAAATGAATCAAAAACATCAAGGAGCCGAACGCCGCAAACACCCGCGTTTTAACATCATGGAGGGGATGGTCGAGCCTATTTCCATTGAGTTCGGACCCGATGCTCACCCCAACCCGCATGAGGCTCATTCGCCGACTCAACCCGCCATTCTCACGGATTTGTCAGCGGGGGGAATGTCTTTGATCGTTTTCTTAGAGCCGCCTAAGGCCAAAAAATTCGAGATGGTCATTAATCTTCCCGGACTAAAACGGATTCCCATTGAAGGGGAAATCGTCAGCATCAACTCCAAGGGAGAAACCCATAAAGTAGGAATTGCCTTTACAAAAATTAGCGCCAAACATCAAAAAGAACTTGTTCAAATGGCGGAAGACGACTTAGATTGTGAAACAAGGATTTCCCTCAGGCTTCCCGAGGTTTGCATCCCCGGTTGCTCTTTTCATTGTCTCTGCGTTAAAAATCACAAAGGGCCTTATTGGAAAGAATCCACTCTCAAATCCTAAAAGCTCGAAAGCCTTGTATCGCCGTCGTCGGTCCGACGGGTTCCGGGAAGACGGAACTTGCGGTTTTGTTGGCGCAAGAGTTTAATGGAGAGATTCTGTCTGCAGACTCGCGACAAATCTACAAGCGCCTCGATGCGGGAACCGCTAAACCCAGGCTCGACCCCCAAGGCCGCTTTGAGGGAATCGCCTATCATCTCGTGGGCTTTTTAGACCCTGGAAACTCCTTTGATGCAGGAAGTTTCCTAGCCCTGGCAAAACCCATTCTCGATAAATTAAAAAATGAAAATCGCATTCCCATTATTGCCGGAGGGACAGGGCTCTATCTTAAGGCTCTTTCACAAGGATTATCTCTTCTTCCCAAGGCCGACGCGCATGTTCGCGACGAACTTCTAAAAATCTCAAAAGAGAAAGGCCGTTTATTTTTACATCAGGAACTTAAAAAAATTGATCCTCTAGCAGCGCACCGTATTCCCGCCAACAATATCCAGAGAGTGATCCGCGCGTTAGAAGTGTATCGAATCAGCGGACACCCTCTGTCGGATTTTTGGAAGGAGGAAAAAGAAAATACGGAGGAATTCATCACCCTTCGCGTCGAATGGCCCGTTGAAATTTTAAAACAAAAACTCGAAACAAGATGCCGAGGTATGTGGCCGCAAATTATCGAAGAAACCGCCCGTCTGATTCCAAGATTTTACTCCGGAGAAGAGCCGGGGTTTCAAAGCCTTGGTTATCCCCAAGCCATCCGCTATCTTAAAGGAGAAATATCAGAAGATGCAGGGATGATTGAATTTATAAAGGAAACCCACGCCTACGCCAAAAGACAGCGCACCTGGTTTAAGCATCAAATTAAGGGCCCGGTGTTTGAAATCGCGGGACAAACACCCGCCCTGATGTTTTCTCAAGCCACGAAGATTCTCCACCAAGAGGGAGTTTTCGGATGAACAATGAGTCTCAAAAAGGATTTGCTCGTTTCTTTGAGAACAAATCATTTGAGCGTATTATTTTAGTCGGGGTCGGCCTTAAGCGAGAATTTTCCGCCATGGAATCAAGTCTCTTAGAACTTGAGCGTTTAACGGAAACCGCGGGCGGAAACGTAGCGGAAAAATTTTATCAACTGGTCGCGCGTTACCACCCAGCTACCTTGCTCGGGCACGGCAAAATTCTAGAGATTGCCGCCGCCTGCCAAAGGCTTAAATCCACGACCGTGATCTTCGATCACGATTTAACCGCCGCCCAACAAAAGAACATCGAATCTCTTTGCCGCGCAAAAGTTCTTGACCGCTCACGCCTTATTTTGGATATTTTTGCCAAAAGAGCGCAAACCAGCGAGGGAAAAATTCAAGTGGAACTGGCGCAACTGTCTTATCTCTTGCCGCGCTTGACCGGATCTTGGAGAGGATTTTCTCAACAAGTGGGGGGAATTGGAACCCGCGGCCCTGGAGAGCGAAAATTAGAATATGAAAAACGCCATATTCAGCTCCGCATTCGGCGCTTAAAAAACGAGCTTGAAAAAGTGAAGTCAAGTCGATCCGTTCGACGAAAAAAACGCTTGGAAGGAAACGAGAAGCAAATTGCCATCATCGGATACACCAACGCGGGAAAATCGACTCTCTTGAACGCTCTCAGTAAAAGCCCAAAAACAGTTTACGCCGATGACAAGCTCTTTGCGACTTTAGACCCTCATTCTCGAAAAATCCGTTTATTGGGGGAAACCTTCGCCGTTTTGACGGATACCGTCGGGTTTATTCAACGCCTCCCAACCGCTCTCATCGCGGCATTCCATTCAACTCTGGAAGAAATTCCCCAGGCGGATTGCCTCCTCATTGTCTCCGATGCCAGCTCAAAGGATATTGAAATTCAAGATGAGTCCGTCATTCAAACTCTTAAACAGCTCAAAGCCGAAAAAATCCCCCAGATTAGAATTCTTAATAAAGCGGACACGCTGGATTTCCAGAAACGCGCGGCATTAAATGTGAAATATCCGGACCGTTTGCTGGTTTCAGCAAAAACGAGAGAAGGCTTCGATTTATTATTGAGACAAATGACAGAAACGCTCCAAGCTCATCCTTTTCTAAGTTCTCAGGATTTGGTTAAATAGACTCATGGCCAAAGCCAAGGAACCCCAAGAACTGGAAGTCCGGATTTATTCCCTGGCAACCATGGTTAACGAAGCCATTATTTTCCTTGAGGAATTAAGCGGCAATCGCCTTCTCCCCATCTGGATTGGAATCGCGGAAAGCCAAGCCATCGCCATTCGTTTCTCCGGCATCGTTTTGCCCCGGCCGCTCACCCACGATCTCCTAGTCTCAACAATTAAGACTTTGGGGTATACGGTTGACAAAGCCGTCATCTCCGACATTAAGGAAAATACCTTTTACGCGCGGATCCATATCCACAAGGGAAATTCCGCGATTACCCTGGACGCGCGCCCCTCCGACGCGATCGCGGTAGCCGTCCGCGTGGGTTGCCCTATTTATGTTGATAGCGGCGTTTTTGATCGTTGTCAAACTTTGGCCAAACCCATTACGGAAGAAGAAGTTTCTAAATTTAAAGATGAACTGAAAAATCTAAAACCGGAAGATATTTTTAAAGATCTTGAAAAGAAGAAAGATGACGGCGGAGAAAACCCTCCCTTGTCATCTGAGGAGTCGCGGTCATGAATAGATTGGACGTCATCAAAGCCGTCGCAAAAACCCTTAGCGCGAAGAGCGAAGCGGCTGCGGCCGTAGAGACCGCTTTTCAAACTATTGGCGAGGCTTTACGGAAAAATGAAAAAGTCGTCATCTCGAACTTTGGCACATTCCGCGTTAAATACAGGAAAGCCCGTTCGGGAAGAAACCCAAAAACCGGAGCGTCGGTCTCGGTTCCCGAGCGCAGAAGCGTCCGTTTTAAAGCTTCGCGAAACTTACTTAACCCTTAAGCGGAATGTCGGATTTGTTAGGGACTTTGCCCGATAAAAAATTTTTTACTATGGGCGAGGTCTGTCGTTTCTGCCAAATCAAACCCTATACGCTCAGGTATTGGGAGAAACGGATAGGCTTTCCTCGCCCCTCTCGAAGGCCCAGCGGCCACCGCCGTTATGAGCGCAAGGATATCGTTTCCCTTCTTCGACTTAAAGATATTATTATCGAACAGAAAGTGACCCTGGCTGGAGCGCGGAAAACTGTTTTAAAAGAATTAAAAAGAGGGGAAAAGACATCATTGCCCGTCAACGCCAATGTTTTCGCAATGCCTGGCCATTCGTTTTTTAAAACCCTGGAAGAAGTCCGTCAAGAATTGCGCGCCACGGTTAAAGAACTTTCATCCTGATTCAAATTTTTATAGAGTATGGAGCTTTGGTTTTATAAGGTTCCGCAATTTTGCGGGGACTGGCTCAATGGTAGAGCGCTCCCTTGGGGTGGGAGAGACTCCGGGTTCGATTCCCGGGTCCCCGATGTTTTAAGTTTGGCGCTTGTTTTACGGGGCATAGCTCAATTGGCAGAGCGCTTGGTTCGGGACCAAGAGGTTCTGAGTTCAAATCTCAGTGCCCCGATTTTTAGATGAAAAGGATCCATTTTACGGCCAGTGGCGAGGTGCAAGGAGTGGGCTTGCGTTGGTCGGTTTTGGAAATGGCGCAAAACCTCGGCTTATCGGGGTGGATCCGAAACAGGGAAGATGGACTGGTTGAAGGAGAGGCTCAAGGCTCGAACATCCAGGTTAAAGAATTCATGAAAAATTTAAAAGCGGGCCCGGGCCGCGCGAAAATCGCCTCCCTGATTGAAGAAGCCCGGCCTGTTCAAAAATTAGAATCGGGGTTTGAGATTCACCATTAGGTCAAGGAACACGATAGGAGAACGCATGACTGAAGCCAGTATTGATTCCCTCAACCAATATTTTAAAGGCATTCAAAAACTCCCCGCCGTTGATCGCGAGGAAATGCACAAGCTTTGGAGACAAGCCAAGCGCGGCGATCATGAGGCCAAAAAGCGCATTTTGGAACTCAACCTGCGTCTGGTCGTTCCCATCGCGAAAAAATATCATCGGCAGGGTATTGATTTTATGGATTTAGTCGAGGAAGGCAACATCGGCCTGATTCGCTCCATTGAGAAATTCGATCCCCGCAAGGGATTTCGTTTTTCAACCTATTCCTCTTATTGGATCGAACAATCTATTCGCCGCGCGGTCGAGGAGCAATCAAAAACTATCCGCGTTCCTCCCCATGCGTGGGAAGCCTTGCGAAAATGGCTCAAGGAGTGGGAAAAAATGCGCGCTAAACTCGGAAGGGAACCGAGCTTGGTTGAGATGGCAAAAAAAATGCGTTGGAATGCTCGGCAAGTGCGCGCGGTTTTAGACACCGCCGAAGCCACGCGCGGAGTTGGGTCTCTGGACGCGCCCATCGACAGCGAGGAAGAAAATTTAACGGTTGAAAACACGCTTTCCGATTCCGAGAACAATTCTCCCGACAATCTTCTTTCCGTTCTCAAATTGCACGATGAACTGAACCAGGCTATTCGCGAGATTGGAAACCGCGAGAGAATGATTATCGAGCTTAGATACGGCCTGACCGGCCAAAACCCGATGACTCTTGAGGAAGTGGGCAAACGACTTCGGCTTTCCCGCGAGAGAATACGCCAAATTGAAGAAAGGGCGCTCCTCCGCCTACGGCGAGTTTCAAATCGCATGGGGTTAATCGAGGTTGAGGACTCAAAATATAAAGCTCCAAACCTTCAACCAGGCTGGCACGCCCATTCCGAGCGAACCGACATTCTAGGCCGCCCCGTTCTTCACAAAAAGAGAAGTTCCTCCAACGAACTTTCCTTGATGCGGCGAAGAATTCCGCGGCTAACCCTGACTCTCTTAAAAAATAAGAAGGCGACGAAAAAACACTCGCCAAAAGCCTCACATTCTAAAAAGAGGAAATAATGAGCGCTCACTTAAAAGAATCCATCGTTGACGTCCCCGATTTCCCAAAACCGGGCATTGTCTTTAAAGATATTACGCCTCTTTTGGCTAACCCAAAAGCTTTTAAATCAGCTATTGACCAAATGGCCGAGCCTTTTAAAAACGCCCATATCGGCATCGTCGCCGGAATTGAATCGCGCGGATTTCTGCTGGCGACTCCTATTGCCTATTGCCTGGGCGCCGGGGTGATCTTGGTTCGAAAAAAAGGAAAGTTGCCTCGAAAGACGGTCGCCGTCAATTATGATTTGGAATATGGACAAGACGTTCTTGAGGCTCATGCGGACGCATTCCCCTCGGGAACTAATATTCTGTTGGTTGATGACGTCCTGGCGACCGGTGGGACCGCTCAAGCCGCTTGCCAGCTTTTACAAAAAATCGGCGGCAAAATCGCGGGACTGGCGTTCTTACTTGAGCTCAAAACGCTCCAAGGCCGTCAGAAATTGACTGGCCAGCGCATTCATTCTCTACTGGAGTATTGAAAAACTTCTTTTGAGCCCCGATAGCTCAATGGATAGAGCTACTCCGTCCTAATGGGAAAAGCCCGGTTTCGCGGTTTTTTGTCCGGCCTTGATTAATTCGGTTTCTCGACGAGAAACGACTAAAATTCATTTTTTGGGCTTTGCGGGATTTTTCCCATTTTTGACCCCGGATGGACACTATTTGGACACCGGTTTTCTGGACTTAATGTTTAAGTCGGAGAGTCCATTTCCCGCCTGATGCTTACAGCAGGCCGCTAGGAATAATCAACCGCGCTTCTCCAGGCTCTTTAAAAGCGTTGGCGGCTTCAAGCGCGCGGCGCGCGGAAGCGAAATCCGAGAAGTCCACGCCGGCTGAGAACTGCTGCGCGTAATCAAGCATCCGCAGGTAAGCGGCCGGGTCCCTCCGTCTGCTCAAGGCCCTGAGCGAGCCCAGATAATCATCCCTGAAAACGGCGGGGATGATGATGCGCCTTAAGCCCGCGGCGACGAGTTCCGCGTTCATCATCACCCGGGCGACGCGGCCGTTGCCGTCATTGAAGGGATGGACTTCGGAGATCATGAACATCATGAACGCCGCTTTGGCGGAGGGGGAATCCAGGACTTTATAGAACTCAAAACCTTTCCTGAGCGTGCCGCGCGCCTGGTCCGGAAAGACAAACACCGTGTCTCCGGCGCGGTTGATTCGGGTTTTTATTTCTCCCGGACGAGTTTCGGGCCTGCCGCTTAAAATAGCTTCATGGCGAGAGGAGAAAAGTTTCCAGAGCTCCTCCGCGTCGCGGGGCAGCTTCTTGAACTCCGCCAAATTGGAGACAACGCGATAAGTTCCAAGGACGTCATGCGCGTCTTCCGGCCTAGCGCTGGGAATTTTCCCCTCGAATACGATTTCGCGGGCTTCGTCCAGCTCAAAGCGCGTTCCCTCGATGTAGTTCGAGAAGTAGGCCTCGAAAAAAGCGATGACGCGCAAGGCTTCCGGCCGCGAGTGCGGCTCCGGATTTTCGCGCAGCGGCGTTCGCTTGAGAACGGAGAAGAGAGTCTCAAAGAGCCTGACGCGCTCCGGGTCAAAAGGCTCTCCGAGGGCGCGCGCCTTGGCCGGCGACGATTTGAGTTTTGAGGCGGTTCTAGTTTTGAGCAGGGCGCCGATAATTCCGTCGAGTCTCTTAAACTCGGCGGCAAAGCCCAATTCCTTGGCCGTTTTGCGGGCGCCGTCGCGCAGCGCGTTTAAGGAGGATTCCCCTCGCAAACGCAGTATTCTTTCCAGACGTTCCTCAAGCTCCTCGCGGGAAACGGCCTTCGCGGCGCTCTCGCCGCGCCGGGTGCGCTGCAGGTTTTCAAGGAATGCCCGGGGCTCGGAGGAAATGAATAAATTTCCCATGAACGGCTTGTCCGCCGCCCCGGCGCAAGGGCCTTTAAGGATTTTAACGGCCGCGCCCGGCAATGAAACCGTCCGGGAATAAGGGCCGGTGAGAAACACCTCCCAATCGGCGGAAGGCTTTCCTTCCAGGGCCGTTCGATGGCTTAATACGGATTTTGGAAACAGGCCTCCCAGTATTTCATAGAGATTGTCGCGCACGATTTTTTCCGGCGAGTCCCGCAGATTGGTGGTATAGAGCCTCGGGGCGATTTTTTTAGCTTCGCCTTTGCGCAACAGCCGCCGCAGACGCTTTGCGTCCTTATTCGCGGATGTTCCGAAAATGATTTCAGATAGCGGCGTCATTTTTTTCGCTCTAATAGGCCATGAAGACCATAAATGGCCTATTATTTCATTCTAATGTAGCAGAGATGGCCTATTTTTTCAATACTATAATACCCATCCTGTTTATAGAATGATTTTGATCCACTTATACAACCATAGCGTCCTCTTTTCGTCGTCGCAGACCCAGAGACGCTAGCCACGTCTTTAAAAATAAAATTTATATAGTTAAACTATAAATAATACGATTGTTTAACTAATATATTGACAAATCATGAATCTTCTGTTACACTAATATCAGCTATGGCAAAACTAACTCTTGAAGCGCTCGAAAGTCATTTATGGGAGTCGGCCAATATTTTCTTCGGTGAAGGCGCGGTAGGTTCCGCAAGTTATAAAAACTATATCTTCGGCCTGCTTTTCCTAAAACGCCTCTCCGACGTTTTTGATGAAGAAACCGATCAGCTGTTACAGGAGGGAAAGAGCAGAAAGATTGCAACCGAGGACCCCGATGAACATAATTTTTTCATCACGCCAAAGGCCCATTGGAAATATTTAAGAAGCCTCACCCAAAACTTCGGAGACGCCATCAACAAGGCTAACGATAAAATTGAAGAGGATAATCGGAACCTGGAGGGAGTTCTCTCCGCCACGGATTTTAACGATAAAGATCGCCTGCCGGATGCCATGCTCGCCAAACTCATTATCCATTTCTCAAAAATGAGTTTGCGCAACGAAGACTTGTCTGAACCTGACATCTTGGGCCGCGCCTATGAATATCTGATCGCCCAATTCGCGGACGACGCCGGAACGAAGGGAGGTGAATTTTATACCCCCAAGGAAGTCGTCACCCTCTTGGTCGAAATTCTCGACCCCCGGGAAGGGATGTATGTCTGCGATCCCACTTGCGGCTCGGGGGGGATGCTGGTCCAAACCGTTTATCATTTAAAGGATATTCGCCAAAACGCGAAAAATCTGGTTCTGCATGGTCAGGAACGCAATGTTGACACCTGGGCCATCTGCAAAATGAATATGCTCCTCCATGGAATTTCCGGAGCGAGAATCGAGAAAGGCGACACGATTCGGGAACCCAAATTGCTTCAAAAAGGAGCGCTCATCAACTACGACATCGTCATTGCCAATCCGCCGTTTTCTCTTAAAAATTGGGGATTAGAATTTGCCGAGCATGACCCTTTCGGGCGCTTCAAATACGGCCTGCCGCCGAAAGGTTACGGGGATTTGGCTTTTGTCCAACATATAATCTCGGTATTAAAGTCCTCGGGCCGCGCCGGAATTGTGTTGCCTCACGGAATTCTTTTTCGCGGGGGGGCCGAGGGAAAAATCAGACAAGCCCTCTTGACGGAGGATATTGTTGAGGCCGTGATTGGACTGCCCCCCAATCTATTTTACGGCGCGAGTATTCCGGCGTGCTTGTTCATCTTAAACAAGAAAAAGCCGGAGAAGCGCAAAGGCAAGGTGTTCTTTCTCTACGGCGCCCGCGATTTTGAGCCTCGCAAAAATAAAAATAAGCTAAGGCCAGAAGACATCGACAAAATAGTCAAAGCGTATCGAAATGATGAATCGGTCGAAAAGTATTGCCGTTCCGTTAGCTTAGATGAGATTCGCCGCAATGATTACAACCTCAACATTCCCCGTTACGTGGATATCGCGGAGAAAGAAGAACCCATTGACGTTCAGAAAACCATTGATGATCTGGCAAAGCTCAAGCAAGAGCGCGCGCAAGCGGAAAAAAAGGTCGAGGGCTATCTCAAGGAATTGGGGTACAAAGCATAGCCATGTCTTTCCAAACTAAAGACGAAGTCGACAAGGTTCTTTCCGCCCTGGGCGAGCAACTCGCGGCGATAAAGAAAGCGCCCTTGGATTTGCTCGTTTGCGGCGGCTCGGCCCTCCATGCTCTTCGGCTCATCACAAGGCCGACCAAGGACATCGACATCGTCGCCTTGATTGCGAAAGGCCCCTCGAATGGATTTCTCATGCAAACCGCCCAGCCGCTTCCGGCGCATTTAATCGAGGCGGCGGCCAAGGTGGCTCGCGACCTTCAACTTAAGGACGATTGGCTCAATTCCGGCCCGACCGCGACTTTAAGTTTTGGCCTGCCGGAGGGCGTTCTCGAACGCGCCCAAACGAAAACTTACGGCCGTTCTCTAACGGTGCGCTTTATTAGCCGTTTCGACCAAATCCATTTCAAGCTCTACGCGGCCGTTGACCAAGCTGGAAAACATTACCAAGATCTCTTGGCGCTCAAGCCCACGGCCGAGGAGCTTGAAAAAGCCGCGCGTTGGAGCATGACTCACGACGTTTCCAAAGCCTATCGCGGCGAAGTAAAACGCATCATTACGGAAATGGGATACCCCGATGTCGCTGAGCGAATTTAGACAAACTTTGCAGGAGCGTCTTTTGACGCTGGCGTGGCGGCAATGGACGGCCTTGGGCGTGTTGGGAACGACAAGCTCGGAAGACCCGTGGGCCATCGACCCCGAGGCCCTGCTTATTTTTTCACTTGAACTTTGCCGCTATGAGCCGCGCCTTTTTGACGAAATCCTGGCTTGGCTTGAGAAAAACGGCGAATGGCTCGACAATGCGCGCCTGCGCCGCCTGCTGGGAAATCAGGAGGCGAACACGGTTTGCGTGGTCGGCGGAGCGCTCCAGTATCTCGCGGAGAAAGGTCAAGAGCGCAAGTGGAAAAACCTCGTCGGGTTTTGCGAAAGTAAAAAGCCCGCCGCGAGTGAGCCGCTTGAGCCTCTTTTTAAAACGCCCACGGGAAAGTTTCATCCGCGCGCCGAAGACGAGAATATCGACCCGAGCTTTAAGGCCTTTGGTTTCAACCGGCCGCGCATCAAGGTTCAAAAGGAAGCGGGAGAGGTTCCGGTCAACGCCGCTTCGAATATTCGCTTTCTGATGCGCTCCTTGTTCGGCGTCGGCGCGAAATCCGAGGTCCTTTTATATCTTCTGACCCATAACGAAGGGAGTCCCAAGGAAATCGCTGACTCAGCCGGGCTTTTTTGGCTGAGCGTTCAGCAGGCCCTTGTCGATGTCTCTAAATCCGGGCTGGTTTTAAGAAGGCCTCATGGAAAAAAAATCGAGTATTGGCTTTCCCGGCCCAAATGGTGGAGCTTTATCGCCGGATCGGATTTGCGCTACGCTTCTGAGCCAAAGTGGCTTAACTGGAGCGTGATTTTCCCAAGTTTAGCCGCCATTTGGAGGGCGTTTGATGAGATCGTTCAGACCAAGTCCTCGGATTATATGCGCGGCTCAAAACTGATGGACATCCAACCCCATGTCGAGACCGTGGCCCGGGAATTCGGGCGCGCCGGTTTTCACTTGGGAGATGTTCCCTCGACCGGCCTGCCCCTAGAGCTCTATCAAGAGATGCTTCTTCGCTTTCTGGGCGCGATTTTCGACGTGCGGGTCAAAAAAATCGAGGAGTCTGTTTCGCGATAAGCCATGGCCAACCCAACAACCATCATCAGCGAGCGCCAGAAATTCAAGAAAACTCCCGCCGGGGAAATTCCGGTGGATTGGCGGGCCGAACAGCTTGGGAACTTATGTGTGGAAGGTCCTGAATACGGCGCGAATGTGCCTGGAATTGAATTTAGAGAAGGCTTGCCAAGATATATCCGCATAACTGATGTAAATGATGATGGAACCTTATCGCCGTTAGAAAAAAAATCTATAAATCGAGAAGAGGCCCAGCCGTATTTATTAAAGTTGGGCGACATAATATTTGCCCGAAGCGGGGCTACGGTAGGAAAAACCTACTTGTATAAGACACATGATGGTTCTTGTGCTTTTGCCGGCTATACAATTCGTTTTAAACCTGCTCGACAGCTACTTTTGTCGGAGTTCTTGTTTCAGTTCACGCATTCGAACTTTTATTATCAATGGGTCAAGAACATGTTGCGTGCAGGCGCTCAACCAAATATTAATGGTTCGGAATATGCGAGTCTTTTTTTGCCGCTTCCCTCAATTCAAGAACAGAAAAAAATTGTTGAGATACTGTCCGCCGCAGACGACGCCCTCGATCGCGCCCGCGCCGTCATCGAGAAAACCAAGGAACTCAAAAAAGGCCTCATGCAGACCCTTCTCACCCGCGGCATCGGCCATAAGAAATTCAAAAAAACACCCATCGGCGAGATTCCGGAGGAGTGGGAAATCGCTCCAATAAGTGGCCTGTGTATTATCAATCCAAGCAAAACGGAAATTGGACATTCGGAGAATGCGACAAAGGTTTCTTTTATTCGCATGGAAAATATCCGAGAGGATGCCAGTGGGATTTCTGAAATTCAGGAAGGCAAGCTGGGAAATTTTATTAACAAAGGATATACCTATTTCCGCGAGGGTGATCTACTCTTCGCAAAAATCACTCCCTGCATGGAAAATGGAAAAGTTGCGTTGGCGAGAAATTTGCAAGGTGGGATAGGGTTTGGTTCCACGGAATTCCATGTTCTTCGCCCAGACCCAGATGAAGTATCATCACAATATCTTTTCTATTGGATTTCCCAAAAGTCATTTCGAGAACTAGCTGCCCGACATTTTCGTGGTTCTGCCGGTCAACAACGCGTACAACGAGATTTCTTTGATGATGCTTTCATTCCTACTCCGTCACTTTCCGAGCAAAAGAAAATCGCCGAGATTTTGACCTCGGTGGATTTAAAAATCGAAAAAGAAGAAATGGCATGTAAAATATTAGAGGAACAAAAAAAAGCCTTAATGCAAAATCTTTTAAGCGGGAAGGTTCGAGTATTAAATTAATTAGGAGAATGTAGTGGAACTTCAGACGCTTGCGGTAAATGAAGTAGAAAGAGTCCATGAACTCTTATGCGAAGAATTTCGAGGGACTGATAAGGCAATTATACCGGAAGGGGTTAAAGACAGAGCCTCACTTGAATCGGCAGTGGGACGTCAATTGGTAAGTTTGGGAGGAATCTTAAAATATCCAGACGCCATTTCTAATGCCGCATCTCTTATGTACGGCATCTGTTGCGATCATCCTTTTCATAATGGGAACAAAAGGACTTCGCTTGTAACCCTTCTCGCGCATCTCGAGCGAAACAAATTAACAATTAAAGACGTGTCTGACGATGAATTGGAAAAACGAATTGTTTATGTCGCGGAACATTCCTTTGGCAAAAATCACTATCCACCAAAAAACCATAAAGCCCCATGGCCAGAGAACTATGAAGGAGAAATTTCAGCGATCATTGATTGGCTTGGTTCTCATACACGCAAAACAAAGCGCGGGGAAAGACCGATAACCTACAGAGAGTTAAAAAAAATATTGCGCAAGTTTGATATAGAGTTTGAGAATCCCAAAGATAACTTCATTGATCTTATTAGATATAAGAAGCGGACAAGCGGAATTTTCAAAAAGAAGGAAACTCTAGAAAAAAAATACCTTTGGAATATTGTCTACCCTGGGCGCGATGGTGATACCGTAGGCCTGAATGTTCTTAAACATGTGCGCGAACATTGTTACTTACGAGAAGAAAATGGTGTGGATAGCGCTTCTTTTTACGGAGAAGAAGCTGTCATTTCAGGCTTTATTAATCGGTATAGAAAAATTCTGCTCCGACTGGGAAATAAATAGTTGATTTAAAATTTAGACTCATGACAAAAAATTATGGGATTTAGGTTTGATGGTGATTTTGGAGGAGGAAACAATATGAGGCGATGGGGATTTCTTCTTGTTCTGTTCTTCGGCGGATGCGTATCAGTGCCGAAGCAAGCCGTCATATTAAGCTCCCAGTTAAATCAGATGATTCGCGAATCGGAGCGCTCGCATTTAGCTTTGGTAGACGCATATATAGCGGAGAGAAAAGCGCGAGCAGATGATTTCCTTAACAATCAATGGTTTCCCAGCTTCATGGAAGATTTTACGACCCGCGCCGGAATCGAGAAAAAACTGGCGACAACAAGTGATGTCTCTAAAAAGTCAAAACTTCTTGAGCAGTTTTCCGAAGCCGCCGCCGCAGAGCTTCAGAAAAGGCGTTCAGCCATTTTTGATGGAATTGATGCTCTTGGGAGCGCGCTGAGACGACGCTTGCAGGAGCACTACGAAAATATGCTCATAGCCAACGAAACATTAACCGCGCATTTGGAGGCGGCCGCTAAAGTGGCGGAAACGCGAGATCAACTATTAAAGGAGCTGGGTGCGCCTTCCGAAAATATTTTGCCAATGAATGACATCAATAAGGCCATGGATAAGCTGACTGAATTCCAGGGAAAAATTCAGGATACACAGAAGATTGTAGACGAAACAAAAATGCTCATAAATCAGGGAGGGTCAAATGGAAGATAATCCTTTCGAACAGGCCGCCGACGATGCCGCCGCCGCGACAGATCAAAAATATGCACAGGTCATTTCCGGCTTCGTAAAGCCTTCACAAGAACAAATTAACTCGCTTTTTCCAACGCCGGAAGACAAGCAAAATCTAATGGCGTTGATTGCTGCGGTGAGGAACTCCACAAGCAACATGGAAATTCAATCGAAATTGGCAGACACGGCCTCCGGCCTCGGGATAGCGGCCGTCAAACTAATAAAATCCATTCTAATGGCATGATATGAAGGTTTGTTATTGTGATGAAAGTGGGACAGGGAACGAACCCATTGCTGTAATGGTAGGAATCATAGTTGATTCACAACGGATGCATGTTACAAAGGATCACTGGAAAGGTCTTCTTGAAACATTATCCAAAATCGTTGGAAAACCTGTAGATGAAATCCATACCCGAGATTTTTACTCAGGAAATGGTATATGGCATGGGCTAAAAGGGGAAAAGCGTTCTCTGTATATAACTGCCATATTTAATTGGCTTCAAGCTCGGCGCCATAAAGTTGTCTATGTCGCTGTTGAAAAAGAAAAATTCTTTCAGAGTCAAAAAGAAGGAAAAATCCATAAAGAAATTTCAACTTTATGGCGTTTCATGGGGTTACATATCTTGCTCTGTGTTCAAAAGGCTCATCAGGTACTTAATAAAACGAAAGGGCATACCATTTTTATCTTTGACAATGAAGAAAAAGAACGCATGCGGTTTACGGACATTATTGCCAATCCTCCATCATGGACAGATAGTTACTATGAAAAAGAAGAGAATGAAAAGCCCCTGAACCAAATTATTGATGTCCCTTATTTTGGTGATTCAAAAGAAGTCCACTTGTTGCAAGTAGCGGATTTTCTTGCTTTTTTCCTGCGCCGCCACATCGAAATATCTGATAAACACGTTGAAGAAAAATTTGAAAAAGAAGGAGATAAAATTTCAGGGTGGATTAGCATGGTAAAAAAATTTAGCTTGCCACCAAGGATATCTTATCCCGCAACAGGCCGATGCGAGTGTACGGATTTATTCTACAAGCATGCCCCCGCAATTCTACGAGATATGGGAAGAAGACAACATTCATGAACCTTAACGAATCCACCCTCTCGGAAAAACCCGCGATTGAGCAACTCATCCGCATGGGATACGAGTTCGTTCCTGGCGCGGCGCTGGACCCGCAGGAAAACGAGAACAGCGAGCGAACCTCCAGGCGGGAAGTGATTTTGATCGAGCGGCTTCGGAAGAAGCTCTTGGAATTGAATCCCGAGGCGACGGAATCGACGATTGACAAGGCCGTGCGCCGCTTGACCGCTATCCAGGGTTCGGGGCTGATTGACGAAAACAAATCCGGGCACGCCGCTCTTGTGAGCGGCATCAGCCTCGATCAAGAGGAAAAAGGCGGACGGCGAGGTCTGACGATTCGCTATATTAATTTCGAGAATCCCGACAAAAATGATTTTTTGGCGGTCAATCAATTTTGGGTCAAGGGCCCGAAACTCCCGGATCGGCCCGACATCGTCATTTTCATCAACGGAATTCCCTTAGTCGTCATCGAATGTAAGAGCCCGGTCGCCCGGGAAACGGGGGTCGCAGACGCCATCGACCAGCTTATGCGCTATCAAAGGGAAATCCCGGCCCTTTTTCGACTCAACCAAATTCTCATCGGCGTCAATTTGTTCGGGGCCAAATACGGGGCCGTCGGAGGGGATTTAGAGGCGTTTCAGGAATGGAAGGAAAAGCCCGGCGAGAAATTGCCCAACCTGGCCCAACACCCCTCCGTCCTGACAATGATTAAAGAGGGGGTGATTGAAAAAAGCGATCTGCCCTCGGCCCCCGCGGCGCAGGACGTTCTCATCGCGGCCCTTCTCAACAAGAAAAACTTAATCGACATCATTCAAAACTTCATCGTCTTCGACGCGGATGAAGGCAAAATCAAGAAAAAAATTTGCCGCTACCAGCAGTTTTCGGCGGTGCAAAAAATTTGCCGGCGGGTTCTTGAGGAACCCGAGAAAAAGGGAATCATCTGGCATTGGCAGGGATCGGGAAAATCCTTGACCATGCTTTTCGCCGCCTTAAAACTCAGGAGGGAAGAGGAAAAACTCAAAAACCCCTATTTTCTAATAGTCACCGATCGCCGCGATTTGGACAAGCAAATCTCCGGCACCTTCCAAAATTGCGGCTTTCCCAATCCCATCCGCGCGGAAAGCTCAAAAGAACTCTATCAAATGCTTTCCGAAAGCGTGGGGCGCGTCATCTTGACCACGGTGCAAAAGTTCAGGACGCCCTTGGACAAGCCCCTTTCCACCGCAAGTAACGTGATTGTGCTGACCGATGAAGCGCACCGCACGCAGTACGGCAATTTGGCCCTGAATTTGAGAAAGGCGCTTCCAAACGCCATGTTTTTCGCCTTTACCGGCACGCCCTTGGACAAGAAAGATCGCAACACCTATCTGCACTTTAGCCCCGAGAATGAAAAATATCTCCACAAATACGACATCCATCAAGCCGAGGAGGACCACGCGGTCGTTCCCATTAAATACATGAGCCGGTTAGCCGAGCTTCAAATCGTGGGGGCGTCCTTGGATTCCCTATTAGCCGGGATGTTTCCGGACAAAAATAAAAAGGAACTCGCCCAACTCAAGAGACAATACGCCACGCCCGCTATTTTCTGCGAGGCGCCCACGCGCATCGAGCGCATTGCTCTGGATATCGCCCAACACTATAACGAAGCGGTCAAACCCGACGGCTTTAAGGCCATGGTCGTCGCGGAAACAAGACGCGCCGCTCATCTCTATAAAACGGCCTTGGACCGGCTCATGGATCCTCAAGCTTCCGAGGTCGTGATGACCGTCGAGCGCGGCGAGGAATGGGCCGAGCGCTATAACCTCAGCGAGTCGGAAGAAGAAGCCGTCCGGGAACGTTTTAATAATCCAAAAAGCTCCTTAAAGTATCTCATCGTCTGCGACAAGCTCCTGACCGGCTTTGACTCTCCCATCCTTCAAGCCATGTATTTGGACAAACGCCTTAGGGAACACACGCTCTTACAGGCGGTCGCCCGCACCAACCGCATCTACCCGCGAAAAAATTTCGGCCTCATCGTGGATTACGTGGGTCTCGGCAGAGAGTTGGCCAACGCTCTTGAAAAATTCAACGCGGAGGACTTGGAGGGCTTGTTTAGAACCGACGACGTCGAGCGGGAACTCAAGGCCTTGGCGGAGCATCGAAAAACCTGCCTTCAGTTCTTCTCCAAAATTCCGCTTGCGGGGGAATCGCGGGATGTTTTGCAAAATTGCGTCGAAGCCTTGAAAGACGAGGGCCTTCGCGGCGAGTTCGACAAAGCCTACCGCGCGTTCGCGAAAAGCATGGATTTTCTGATGCCGGATTTGCGCGTCGATCCGTTCTTAAAGGACTTTAAGTTCTTGGGTTCTATTCGTGAAGGCGCCAAAAATCTTTACCGAGATGGGCGGCTGAGTTCCGCCAATTTGAGCGCCAAAATAGAGGCCCTGATTCACGCCCATATCGCCGCGGAAGGAATCGAGCAACTCCTCGCGCCCCTGACCATCAGCGCTCCCAATTTTTCCGAGCAGCTCAACGCCAAGGGAAGCGACAAGGCGAAAGCCGCGCACCTGACCTACGCTCTGAGCGACACCTTGAACTCCCGCGTGGAGGAAGACCCCGCGTTTTACCGCCCGCTTCAAGATCAACTTAAACAACTGATGGCCGATCAAAAGCGCACGCGGCAGGATGAGGCCCAATATCTCTTGTCTTTAATGAAAATCAAGGAGGCCGAGTCCCAAAAAGACGCGGAAGCCAAAAAATATGGTTTGAACGGCGGCAAGGAATTCGCCTTTTTCGGCTTATTGGGCGAACATGCCCGGCAAATCCCGCTTAAGTCTAAAGAAGAGCGGGCGGCCTTGGCCAAGCGGATTATTGAAATTATCGAGGATCGCGCCGTCGCCGAATGGACCGAACGCGAGGACATCCAAAAGGAAATGCGCCGAGAGATTAAGCGGCTTTTGCGCGCCAAGGGCTGCGATGAGGACGCCCTCCCGGCTTTGGTGCGGGAGATGATGGAATTGGCCCAGCGGGGGATGTCGAGGTAACTATGCCGACCATCCTTCATCAAGGCCGTCAGTTGCGTTACGCCGTGCGCCGCACGCCGAGAAAAAAGACCGCTGCGCTTAAAATTTATCCGGACGGACGGGTGGAGATGCTCTCTCCGCGCGCGATGTCTTTGGAAGATTTGCGTCTCTTCGTGTCGCGCCGCGCGAAGTGGATTTGGGAACGCCAAGATTATTTTCGGAACTTGACCCTGAAGAACCCTGTTAAAGAAATAAAGAGCGGCGAGACGTTTCCAGTTTTGGGGCGTAATTTCAGGCTCAAGCTCAAGCGCGAACCCGGCCTTAAAACTCCTTATTGCCGTCGCCAAGGCCGCGGGCTTGAGATTTGGGTTGACGGTCAAACCGGCCCGGCGCTTAAAGACGCCGCTTGGCGGGCTTTGCGCGAATGGTATTTCGAGCTCACGGAAAAATCCGCGAAAGCCGCCGTCCATAAATATGCGAAGGCCTTGGCCGTAAAACCCCAACGGCTTAAAATCGGCGATCAATCCAAGCGCTGGGCCAGCTGTTCCAAGTCCGGCGACATTCGCTTTAATTGGCGGCTTTCAATGATGCCGATATCGGTTCTGGAATACGTCGTCGTTCACGAGTTGTGCCATCTGAAAACGCACGATCATTCTCCCCGATTTTGGCGCGTCGTCAAGTCGCTTTTGCCCGACTATGAGAAGCGGCGCGACTGGCTGCGACGTTGTGGAGCCGAAATTGTATCGATACTTGAAGATTGAATCTCGCGCTCGAGATGGGGGAAAATACATATAATTTCAATATAAAGCCCCGATAGCTCAATGGATAGAGCTACTCCGTCCTAAGGAGAAAAAGGCCTTTTCTCTGGGTTTTGACCCACCTCTGTTTTCCTTGTTCCAGCTTGATTTCTCGACGAGAAATCATATTATTCCGTTTTGACGGGCTTTTTTGCGGTTTTGCCGTTTTTGACCCAGTATGGACACTTTTTGGACACCAGTTTTTTCCCCTAAAAAGCGAAATTTTTCTACAGAGATTCCGATAGTTTCTCTAAAAGCGCGCGAATACGCTCTACTCGGCCGGACGTGCCTTGCGGCGATTGAAGGTGGCCTATCAACGCGTCAAGGAAATCGCGGTTGCTAAGAAAATCGTTAAACTTTTCTTTAAGATAGTCGCGAACCTCATGGGGAGCTGCCTGGATTTTATCACTGGCATCGAAACTTCCATCCAGCACGGCAATCAAATCCTCCATATCAGCGCTGCCCATGAAATCGCCTTTACCACGATCATCAAACGCTTCAATCTTGGAGGCTATGAGATACGGCAACGAAAATATGGAAATCTCCTGGCCGTCGGCGAGTTTAATTCTCTCCGCGCGCTTGTAGCCCTCGGGATACCAGCGATTGGTGAAATTTAATATTTTGCCCTCGGTTGGCATGACATCCACCGGAATTCCGTGGTAATCCCAGCGGCAGACGGGCGAGTTCTTCCCCATCGGATGCTTAAAGTTGAGTTTGCGAAGATTTTCTTCAAGTTCATAATAATCGGAGCGAGTCAGTATTTGCACCACGCAGTCCACATCGTTGGTTGCCCTGACCGTAGGCGTGGCGGCATCCTCAATGTAAAGTTCGATCGTCGCGCCACCCACGAAAACGATTTTCTCTTTGAGAGGACCCAGGCCCTTGGCCACGAGGGCCAGCATTTCAAGGTTTTTCATTATTATTACTATGCCGTTTGCTGCCAGTAAATCGGCGCTTAATCTCTTGAAGCGCCAAGGCGCGCTCACGGGCGCGGCCAACACGCAGAGCATCCACCATGGCCAAGAACTCGTAGAGTTTAGGGTCTCTCTTCGCCGCGAAAGGAACGGACTCATACAAAGGCTCAATGGCCTGTCCACGCACCGTTCCCTCATCCCATGGCCAGACATATTGGTCATGCTCGTCCGAGACGATCATTTGAGAGAGCGGCGGCGCCGAATGGGCCGTGGGCATGCCGCGGCAGAGCGGTCCCGGTTGCGCGGGATAGACATACCTCAAGCCGTAAACCAGAAAATCGAGAATAGGGAAACGCAGTATTTTCTTCTTGGATGAGTCCAATAGCCCAGCGCGGCGGCAGCGCTCCAGGGCGAAACTCACCTCGGCTTGTGAAAGCCCAAGCTCCTCGGCCAAATCCATATGCCGCCAGGGCTTTTTCTCCCAAAGCATGATCTTAAGAAGAACCAAGACATCCTGCGGCTTGATGCCCCGCATAACTCTCATCGCCATATACGGATAGTATACACCAAAATATTACAATTTGCAATATGTAAATATGGGACCTTTATTTATGCGCGGCCACTTGGCGGTTGAACTCGGCCTTTTGTGGAGCCTTTGGCGTTCGCCTGCAATCTGACTAAAAGTTTAGATGAGGCGCGGGACTTGGTCCAGGAGGCGAACTTTCGGGTTCTGAGGAGTTGGAATCAATACGACCCCTTGCGTTCGTTTTCAGCCTGGTATCTGACCATCATAACGGCCATTTCTGGATACTTTCAAACGGCCAAAACTGCACATTTTAAAAACGGCGTTCCCACAAGCAGAAGAATTAAGCGCGGCGCCCCCGATTTGCCGTGTTTCTATCATGATGGGAGGGGGAAACTAAAAAATCAGAGGCCGCCCGCGAGGGAATATCCCACTACTTGAATTGCGCATGCTGTTCCTGGAGTTTCTCGAAAAAAATTTGCAGGGGCATTCCGAAAGTACGTATAATGACTACCAGTGATGACACCGCAAATAAAGATTTTCTGTGTTCGTCATCCGCAGCGCAATCTTCCAGGCATTTCCTCAAGACGAAGCGGCGAGACTCATTTCTCTAGGGCGTTTCAGCGGGCTTTTCTTTCTTTGGCGGAAACCCGCGGCATTGGAGGGCATGAGTTCATCATGCCTGGCTACGGTATTGCGGATTTTGTCTGGGCCCAAGATCGTACGCGTAACGGTAAGGGGAACGCTATTCATAGTCGTCAGTTGCCTGACACTATTACGGCTTTTGAGATGAAACTGAGTGATTGGCGCCGTGCCCTTCGCCAAGCCTACCGCTACACTTATTTTTCGGATAGAACGATCATTGTGTTGCCAAAGAAAGCGGGGGATGCCGCCAAACCGGCTTTACCATTATTTAAGGACCTTGGCATTGGCCTTTGGATTTTTCATAAGGACATGGATAAAATTTCCAAGATTTTTACTCCGAGACCCAGGCGCCCCAAAAACCCCTCTGCGCACTTACGCGCGCTTGAGGTTCTACGCCGAAAGTTTGATCTCCGCGGCCCGCGCAAATAGATTCACGGCTTCACGAATCGGCTCCAGGTGCGAATCGCCTGACTTTGTATCAAGGGAATAGTTTGCGCGTCTGATTTCGGTATAAGTCTTCTCGGCCTCATCCAAAGCCTTATTCCAAGAGAGAAGGCTGTCTCGAACGCTGGATTTCACTATTTCTTTATTCAACGCGCGGATCGTTTCCCATGATTGGAATACTTCCTGATTTCGCTGAGGCTCGGAACCGTCGGTTTTATAAAGACTATCGGTTTCCAGTCCATTGAGGACAGCTGGAAAGCGATTTCGAATGGCATCCAGTTCCGAGAAGGTTATCCTGTTAAGCAATCTTTTGCTGAGATAGCGAGGAATCGGGAGGCGCCCTCCGCTTGATGGCCCAAACCGCCCAAGAGAAAACAAGCGGAGGTTGGAGAACCATCCAGTACAGCCCGCATCCGCTCCCGCAGCGCCCAGGAGTGGAGAGAATACATCCGAAAAACCATTGATAATCTCAAATCCATTGATTTTAAGCGTATGGTTTACGAGCATCCAGGCCGACAGCGTTTCGGCGTTGCAAATTTCGCCCCGGACTTCGGAAGAGTTGGCCGCCACAAGCAAGTAAAATCCAGCGGGAGGATTTTCAAGAACGGTAATCTCGTTTAAAAACTCGGCCAATTCCTGTTTATCAATAAGAGCGTCCCTCGATATGGCGAGAGTAACCAGCAAGCGGCGCGGGTCTTTGAGTTCCGCATGCTCCGCCGCAGCGCTCCGAATAAAATTTTTAGCGATAACTGATTCAATAGAGTTTAGCG
Source organism: bacterium (assembly GCA_021796015.1). The sequence continues at coordinate 5,559 of JAJYOT010000003.1, read as the reverse complement.
AGCGAGGGATAAGGATGTTCGGCGCGATAAAAGCGCTGACATCTAGGTTCTTCTGAAACTGAAGGGAGCGTTTAAGAATATCGCGGACCGCCATTTCGCGCTCTAACTCTCTTCGTGATTTAGGGCCGAAATAAGCCGCGTATTCATCCTCAAGAAATCCCAATCTTGCCTCTGCGTTGGCGGCCGCGAAGCAAGCGTAGAATTGCGGATCAAGGAGCCTCTCCAACTGAGGGTGGCTTTTATTGAGATTCTTTAACTCTTCCCCGAGCTTGGTCATCGCAATATCTTTCGGGCTATAAATAACGCCATCAAGCAGGTTCTGCTTAATACCGCTTTCAATTTTTTGGCCCGTTTGAGCTCCGTGTTGCGCGAATAATTTCATGATGAGAGTCCGGCTTTGGCCAGAAGCGTCTCTAAGTTCGCGGGCCGCAGAGAGGGTCTTTTCTTTAACAACTGATCAATCGTATCACAAAATTCAGATGATAAGTCTGGCCGATGATCTTTTAATGGCGAGGGAATTTCCCTGATCGCACGGCTGATCGTAAGCATCGGGTCTTCCGGATTTCCAGCAATCGGATGACGCTGAGCCCCATACTCATAAATGGTCAACGCCGTCGTATAGAGATCGCTTCGATAGTCCAAGCTGTCGCGAAAATTCGGCTGAATCATCTCGGGGGCCATGTAGCGGTTGGTTCTTGGGAATCCGGCGTCGGTCAGGGCTGTTTCTCCAATGACGAAGGCGATTCCGAAATCAAGCAGAACGAATGGCCGATCCGGATCGGCCAGTTTTATTATGTTGTGAGGTTTAATATCTCTGTGGACAGTCTTATGCTCCCACAGCTCTTTAATTGCGTTGAGCAAGGAGGTAAACAGCGACCGCAACTCGTTCTCGTCCGGTTTCGTGCCGCCAGACCGAAGAATATTCCATAGATTTTTCCCTTCAAGAAATTCTTCCGAGTAAGCAATAAAGTCCTGTCCGTCAATCTGAATTTCCTTTGGCGCAAGAGCCCCAAGTTTTACGATCTCAGGCCGTTTTAGTTTTGCGAGGAGATTAATTTCTCGGCGAATGCGTCCTTTGATCTCTTTCTGGCGCGGAAGGTCTTCCTCGTTGCGGATATCGGAAACCGGCGGAATAAATACCAGTTTGAGAGCTTCCTTCTTGTCTTCCACAATGACTGAGTAGACAGCCTTAAAGCCGCCATGTTGAATCTTAACGATATCCCGAAGTTCGGGAAATGCCATTGAGACGGAACGGGATTCGGGAACCCTAAATATCATCATGGTATTGTATTAATTTATTGCTTTTGTTAGTCGTGTTTTGATCGCCGCGGCCCACAAGCTCCCGTAATCCGCCGCCGCCACTTCGGCGAAAGCCGGAATCCATATCCCACGGAAAGCCATGCGGGTTCTTCTCGTTCTCAAAAATTGGAGCTCTGGCGCAAGCAGAAGAATTAAGTGCGGCGCCCTCGATTTGCCGTATTTCCATCACGATGGTGGGAAACTAAAAAATCAGAGGCCGCCCGCGAGGAAACACCACGCTACTTTAATTACGCACGCTACTCCTGGAATTTATACCGATTTCCTTTTTAACTGAGATTGGCGGCGCGTCGGTCGCTTTGTTACTGGCCAATACATATAATATAAATCAAGTGATTAATTCGATTAAGCAAAATTGGGCTAATATTTTAAGTATTAGCCTCGCGATATTAGGATTATTATTTGGATACTACTGGTATCAGCAGGGACTCGCAGAAAGAAATCCTATCTTTATTGTTGAACCTATCCGCGCAGAGATATTAAGTTCCAAAAAAATAAAAACAAACGCTCTTTCTGTTTATTATCGATCCTCCTCAAATCAGGAAATCAAGATCAAGAGTGATCTCACTGCCGCCCGTTTTTATTTCTGGAACGATGGGAAACTTCCGATTAAAGCGGAAGAAGTTTTAGAGCCAATTAAAATCTCTCTAACAGATAAGACTGCTCGGATTTTAAGTAGTGGAATTCTAAAGGAGTCACGTTTAGTAACAGGCATAAAATTAAAGAAGACATCTTCTAATGAGCTTTCACTAACATTCAAAATTCTAGAACAGGGAGATGGCGCTGCCTTTCAATTAATTTATGAGGGAGATCCCAAATCAAATATCGTTATTTCTGGCGTGATCGAAGGAGTTGGTAAAATAGGCAACAATCGTTCACTGTTTGGAATTTCGGTCTGGCAAGTTGTTCTAAAAAAAATTGGACCTATAATTTGGGGTATACTTGGGGGAGTATTTAGCACTATGCTAATGCCCCCCTTGAGGCTTTATTCTCCACCTCGTTTTAAAAAAATTATTACTAGGATTCTAAAGATATTGTGCCTAGTTGCTGTAGCTTTTTGGTTGTACAATTACATTCATTCAAGATCGCAGGCCATCAGGGCAGAAGCAGAAACAAGAATTTCCAACTTAGTCCCATCGGACCTCCGCTAGACCAATCGGAGTGACTAGATTATATGCGACTATTTTTTTTAAGATGCATAATATCTGACCTGAAATTGTGGCCCACAGCCTCTTTCCATTTCCCAGTTAACGATAAGAGACCGGCAAAATAGTAAAATTCTATCTTAGGAAATAGCGATGCCTACGCTGAATTGGATCGGGAAAGACGCGGTTGTCAATCACCATCATCGTGTCCCTTTTCATTTACTCAAGGATGTTCCCGATCTTGGCTGCGGAAAAACCGGGGACAGGAATCTGATTGTCCAGGGAGATAATCTCGTCGCGCTTAAGGCCTTGCTGCCTTACTATGCGGGGCAAGTGAAGTGCATTTACATCGACCCGCCATATAACACGGGAAACGAGGGCTGGGCCTACAATGACAACGTGAAAAGCCCGCTGATCACGGAATGGCTTGGCAAGGTAGTGGGGGGAGAGGGAGAAACCCTTGATAGACATGACCGGTGGTTGTGCATGATGTATCCGCGTCTTGCCATGCTTAGACAATTTCTCCGCGAGGATGGGGTGATTTTCATTAGTCTCGATGACAACGAAGCCGGACACTGCCGATTACTAATGGATGAAGTTTTTGGAGCGAGAAATTTTGTCGCAGACATCCTTTGGCAAAAGCGCACTTCTCCCGACGCACGATTGCTTCTAAGCGACGCACATGAGCATATCTTCTGTTTCGCGATGAATCGCGATTGCCTGACTCTAAACAAGGTGCCTCAGACTGAAAAACAACGCGCAACGTTTAAGAATCCCGATAATGACCCGCGTGGTCCATGGGTTTCATCGGACTACTCGGCCCAAGGTGTCCGCCCACGTCAGATGTATGAAATAACGACACCATCAGGAAGGAAGGTCAAGCCTGCGATAGGAACATGCTGGAAAAATGTCGAAGAAGTGTTCCATAAACTCGTCGCGGAAAATAGGATTTGGTTTGGTAAGGAAGGGAATGGAGTGCCGCGCCGAAAAACATTCCTTTCTGAATCCGAAGGTGTCTCATCGTGGACTTGGTGGCCGAATGACGAGGTCGGGCACAGCCAAGAAGCCAAGAAAGAGCTTCTGGATTTATTTGAAGCACAAGGCGTTTTCGATACGCCAAAACCAGTGCGACTACTTAAGCGCATTCTCCAAATCGCCACAGTTCCCGGCGATATGATCCTTGACTCTTTCGCGGGATCAGGAACAGCCGCTCACGCAACCCTTAGCCTAAACAAGGAGGATGGCGGAAATCGCCGTTTCATTCTTGTGGAGATGGAACCAAAGATCGCCCGCGAAGTCACGGCCGAGCGCGTGCGCCGCGTCATTGAAGGGTATAAGAATCTCAAAGGAGAAAAGGTCGAGGGCCTCGGCGGCGGTTTTCGCTTTTGCGAATTAGGGGAGCCTTTATTTGACCGCGATGGAAAAATTCGCGAGACGGTCAGTTTTTCCGATCTCGCGCGCCATGTTTACTTTACGGAAACAGGCGAGCCTTTGCCGCGCGAGCGCGTCACGAAGTCGCCGCTTATTGGCGACCACCACGGCCTCGGCATCTACCTGCTTTACAACGGGATTCTTGGCGACAAAAGCGCGAATGGGGGGAACGTTCTCACTCGCCAGGTTCTCGCCCAACTTCCAAAATTTGAGGGCCAAAAAGTCATCTACTGCGCGGGGAACCTTCTCGCTCCCGATCGTCTGCGGTCCGAGAAAATCATCGTGCGTCAAACGCCCTACGAGGTCAAAGTTTCATGATCACGCTCAAGGATTATCAGGTTCGAGTTCTCGACTCCTTGCGCGATTTTTTTCGCCAGTGTTCCCGGGACGGACGGCCCGAGGCGGCGTTTCAGGCCGTGCAAGTCAAAAACGGAAGCGCGGAGCCTGTTCCGTATCTGCCGGTCAACGCGGAAGGCTTGCCGCCGGGGATGCCCTATGTTTGTCTTCGCGTTCCCACCGGTGGCGGAAAGACGCTGCTGGCTTGCCATGCTGTCGGCATTGCGATGAACGAACTTCTTCACGCGGACAAAACCGCGGCTCTCTGGCTGGTCCCGACCAATACGATATTGGATCAAACCGCCGATGCTCTGCGCGATCCTCGGCATCCTTACCGGCGCGCGCTTGAGCTTGCCTGCGGCTCGGTCGAAGTCGTGACTATTGAAGAGGCGCTGCGTTTGTCGCGCGCCGCAATTGACGGCCAAACCGTGATCATTGTCGCTACAATACAGTCTTTTCGCGTCGAAGACACGACGGGCCGCAAGGTTTATGCCCAGGCCGGGGCTTTAGCCGAACATTTCCTCAATATTCCCGCGGACCGCTTGGCCGAACTTCAAGCCGGTCCCGATGGAAAGCCGATTCCGTCGCTCGTCAACGTTTTGCGCCTGCGGCGTCCGGTTTTAATCGTGGATGAAGCGCACAACGCCCGAACCGATCTCTCCTTTGAGATGCTGGGCAATGTCGCGCCTTCTTGCATTGTCGAGTTCACGGCGACACCCGCAAGGTCCAAGCATCCGTCAAACGTTCTTCACCGCGTTTCGGCGGCGGAACTCAAGGCCGCCGACATGGTTAAATTGCCGCTGCGAGTCGTGTCTCGCCACCCAAGTCAACGCGATCAATTGCTCTCAGAAGCTATCAGCGTTCGCGCGGACATTGAGCGCCTTGCGGCAATCGAGGCCCAAAAGACCGGCGAGTATTTGAGGCCGATCCTTCTGCTCCAGGCCGAAAAAGTCGAAGGCTGCGAGCCCTTGCGGGAGCGTCTTGTTTCGGAGTTCGCTATCGCGAAAGAACAGATTAAAATTTCGGTCGGCTCGCTTGATGAGCTAAAAGACGTGGGAAACATTAATTCCGCGAAATGCCCCGTGCGTTTTATCATTACGGTCCAAAAATTGCGAGAGGGCTGGGATTGTCCCTTTGCCTATGTGCTGTGCAGTTTGAAAGAAACCCGCTCGGCCACGGCGATTGAACAAATCGTAGGCCGAATTCTTCGCTTACCCGGCGCTCAAGCCAAACAGCATCCCGATCTTAATTGCTCCTACGCATTTTCTGTCTCGGCGTCAATCGCGGAAGTTTTGGCGGAACTCCGCGACGCTCTGGAGAACAACGGCTT
>JAJYOT010000073.1 GCA_021796015.1 bacterium | reverse complement strand
AGTGGCAGTCATCTGCTCATTTATGAATCTGCCCATTGACGCCTTTACGGCCTTGGTCATCGAAGCTCTCTCAAACGCCTTTGAGGCGGTGTTTTTTATGGTGCCGGCCAAGCTCGGAACTCAAGAAGCCGGAAAGGTTTTGATCTTTAAGGCCTTTGGATATACCGCAGGTCAGGGACTTAGTTTTGCCATTATCCGCCATATTCGGGAGATTTTGTGGTCTTCGTTTGGCTTTTTGATTTATCTAAGCCACCGGGCGAAAACAACGCGATATCCAAACGCCCCAGAGCTTCTAAAATCCGCGGACTAGTCAAGGTTTCAAATTCCGTTATGGTCTGATGGGTCTTTGTCGGAGAATCTCCGAACACTCGGCTTTTTGGATCCAGCGAGGGATGAAAATAAATTTCGCTGTCTCCCTCGGGCAGATTTTCTAAAAGCCTTAGAACATAGTCTTCCCTCATGCGCCCTGAGCGCAAAAGTCCAAAACAGCGGGGAAGTATCTCGATTTGAGGCGCGATTTTCTTGGCTTGTTTTTTGAGATAGGGGCCAAGCGCTCCAAACGCCGCGTATTCTACCTTGTTTAGAAACGGAATTTTCTTTAAATAGCGCCGGCCCAAATCGTACTCTCCGGCGGGAACCCTGATCCTGGAAATTCCGTATTTTTGGCAGGCCCGCAAAAGGGCGGGGAAAATAACGGGGTGGATATGGATATTAGTGTGCCCGTCCGCATGCGTAGGATTAATTCCAAGCGAGAGAAACTTCTCTAGTTGCCGGGAAATTTCTGAAGCGATCCGTTTTCTCCAATATGGAGAAAAAAAATACCGTAAGCCCCAAAGAGCTGGAGAATTGGCCCAAACCGCTCGATTCGTCACTCCGGCAATTTGTAAGCCGGAGTCTAGCTCCGCGCGAAAGTCTGGATTCCGGCTTTCGCCGGAATGACGAGGAAAGCAAGAATCGCTTCCAAATTCATGGCACAAGTCCAAATGAAGCCCGACGCCAAGGCCAGGGTTTTCTTTAGCCAATTTCGCCGCTTCTTCGGCCGCGGGCGCGTCAACAATCAAGCTTGCAAAGCGCAAAATGCCTTCTTTAAAAGCGCGGATGACCGCCTCGTTGACAAAAGAACTCGCCCCAAAATCGTCGGCGGTAACAATTAGGCGTTTCACTGGCAAACGGGGGTAACCGAGGCAAAGGGCGAGGACGTATTCGTTGTAGTCTGAGCCTCAAAAGTGCAAGGAGGGTTTGCACCATTTGTACCAGGTTTCACCTTCACCGTGAGGCCGGATAAGGATCCACTGTTAAATGTACAGGTACAATGGCAATGTCCATGGTTTGACCCAGCACAGGTAAACAGTGGCGACGCGCTACTGCAAACAGGATCGGTGACCCCCGCAGTTGAACTAAGCCTGTCCCAGGTAGAAAAAAATTGACCCACGGCCAGTTGAACGCAGCGGGTGTATTTAACCTCCATCGTCGCTCTATTAGCGGCGGTATACCTCATCAAGATTAAATGCATGAGCCCGGCCGCGATGAGGACTACCACCATGGCGGTCACCAAGGTGCTGGTTAAAATCTGCCCTCTGGAATTTTTAATCACTGCATGCGCCCCGTATCCGGAATATAGGTTGTATCAATTTGATAATAGGTGGGGGTTTCTCCCGCCAAAACAGGATAGCCTATAATCATATGCACATCGACCCCGCCGAGCGGCCGGTTCAAGACAAAAGGCTGGCCCGAAGGATTTAATGATATTGGTTCTAAATAGACATTCTGATAAACCAAGGTCTGAGGCGTCCCTCCTCCGCACGAAATAGGACAACCATTGGGATTATAATAGCGAATTAAATCATAGGGCCCCGTATAACCCGATGGATCGCACAAATTGGAATTACTCCCTGTACACTTGTTCTCAAGGCAATAGGCAAAAGAACTTATTGTTGCGCCGGGCCCCGTGTAAATTTGCGTACCAGGGCTTGTCGCTGAAAAATAATTTCCGCAGCCCTGAATGGACATGGTAGCCGGGCTTGACGTATTGGGATAAGAGTAATAGGTCGCGGCTTCAAGCTCCAGCCTCATCTGATCGAGAGAATAAAGGGTCTCACTGTCTACTCTTCCTCTACGAATTCCCTCAAAATGCTGGGCGATGATGCTAGCGGTAATATCAATCAAGCCCACCATGACAAGAGAGCTTAAAAGAAGAGCGACAATCATTTCGACCAAGGTAAATCCGCCATTTCTCATCGAAACTCCGATAAAATTTTTATTCATTGGGACCCATTGATGTTATACCAATTCACCGTCACTTGAACCCCTGGCCCTCCCACTTGTTGACCGGAGACGATCGGTGGAGCCGAAACGGTATAGGACAAGAGCTGATTTCCACTAGGATTATAAGGCGGCTGCCACATCCAGGGAGGAAGACAAAAGGGTTGGCCCAAAGCCGTCAAGCCATTGGGCCCAACTGAAAGGACGTGAGTTCCGGTAGCTAAAACGTAACAGCCGCTCCCGCAGTTATCCGTTACTCCCAGATCTGCCCAAGTCCATTGAGAGGAATTCCCCCCACTTGTTCCCGGGTAACAAGACGAATCAGCGGGGCCGCAGATTTCCGTCATATTGGAATTGAAAGTATTCGTATTGTAATCCCAATAACCGGTGACGAAAGAGTGAAGTTCATTGGTCAGCTGGGTCACGCACTCAGACGCCGCATTGTGTTCTTCCGTAATTTTTGATTGTACCTTGGCCCCCAAGGTCACGCTGAAAACAGCGGAAGTCATCACCGCCGCTATGAGAACGGAGGCTAAAACCTCAATAAGCGTCGCGCCCGTTTCTTTCATTTGCTTTCTTCTTTCTTATTGTGGCGGCGGCGGCGTCTGATTACCAAATGGCGTGACATTTCCATTGGCATCAATATTATATCCCCAACCGGTGTAAGGAGAAGAATTTGTACAAGGAGAAGAACCTGTACAACGCTGAACCGTCACCAGCGCTGATGGAGGCGGAGCGTAAGCATTAATGGTAATACTGTAGGGCTTTTCACTGTAATTGTCCGCCGGCATATAGCCGCAATAGACCAAGTCGCAGGCATTGTTCTGAGGACAAGTAGCCCCATTATCACAGGAATCAGTAATTTGTCCCGCTGCAACATATATCCCATTATGATCCACGGCGTACATCCGATCGGCGTTCCCAGCCATGGTCAAATACCCCACGGCGTCGTTGGCCTTGCTGGTTTCCATCGAACGGATGTAGGAAGGATATCCAATAGCCGCCAATATTCCGACAATCAAAATCACCACTAAAAGCTCTATGAGCGTAAAACCAAACGGAACGGAAAGAAACGGAAAGAAACGGAAAGAAACGGAAAAAGGCTGTTTCCGTTGCTTCTGTCGCTTTCCGTAACTTTCTTCTACTTTCCGTGACTCTCCGTTACTCTCTTTTACTTTCTTCTCCTCTCCGTTCATCAATGTCCTCCTCCCATCGTCGACATTTTAAAGATTGGCATAAAGACCGCTAAAACAATAACGCCGACAAGTCCGCCGATTCCGACCACCAGTATCGGGTCTATAATGGCGGTGAATCTGCGAGTAAACTGATCAATTTGAAGCCTGTAAAACCCGGACATGGTCTGAAGCATATCCGGCAACTTGCCCGATTCTTCCCCCATGAACATCATCTCGGTTACCAAGGAAGGCAAAACCCCCGATTTTCTAAAGGCCGCCGATATTGATTTTCCCGCCGCCACGTCCACCTTAATCGCGCTCAGAGCCGTCTGGAAAATAATATTGGATGAAAAAACGCCTTCTAAAACCGCAATCGCATTAAGAATACTGACGCCGCTTTCAATTAAAGTCGAAAGAGTAGTCAAGAGTCTTTCGACCATAATGTGTTTGATGAAGTCGCCAAAAAAAGGAATTCCAAATATCAGATTCCATTTGGCAATTTTGCCGGCATCGGTGGAAGTATACGATTTCCACGCCATGTATCCCCCCACCACGACAAAAATAATCAGGCCTAAGTGATGAACGATGAGTTCCGAAGTGGAAACAACCATTTGGGTGAGCATCGGGAGTTTAATGTGAAATTGCTTAAAAATATCGGCAAAAACCGGGACGATATGGATGACGAAAAAAGCGAGAACCCCTCCCGACATACAAGCCAGAACCGCGGGATAAGCCAAAGCCGTGATGATTTTTCCTCTTAATTCCGCTTGAGCCGTCAAATAATTGGCGATTTGCCGCAAAACCTTGGGGAGTTGTCCTCCCATTTCTCCCGCTTGAACCAGGGAAACCCACAAGGTATCGAAAATGGCGGGATGTTTCGCCAGAGCCTTATAAAGCGCCGTTCCGCGGGACACGTCTTGGGTCACCGCTCCCACCACCGCGTGAAGCCCCGGGGAGTTGGTATGTTCTCCAAGCAAGGACAAAGCTCGAACTAAAGGAACGCCACCGGTTAAAAGCGTCGACAATTGTTCAGAAAAGAAAATAAGATCCTGCTGGGCGACCTTGGGCGATTTGGAAGATGCGCCTTGTCGGCTGGTCGTCTTTGTGTCTTTAGAAGACAATGACAAAATAAAATAGCCCTTTGATTGAAGGGCCGCCACCGCTTCGTTTTCATCTCCCGCTTCAAGGGTCCCAGAAATGGCCTCGCCCCTAGCGTCTTGAACGACATATGAAAATTGAGACATAAGGCCTCCTATTCCTTCATCGTCACCGAGAGCACCTCTTCAGAAGTCGTCAACCCGGACAAAACCTTTCTCCAACCGCTCGCCCTTAAATCCCACATGCCGCTTTTGACCGCCACCTCTCGAAGCCGGGCCAAATCGCCGCCGTATTTGTAGATAATTTCTCTCATCTCCGGAATAATACGGTAAATTTCATAGATCGCCCGTCGGCCCATATAACCGGTTTGAGAACATTTATCGCAGCCATGCTCTCTGTAAAAAACGATATTGGCCGGATTCGGAATTTGAGCCTGCGGCAACATGGATTCCTTGATGCAAGCCTCCAATTGAGCGGGGTCCGGTTTATAAGGCTTTTTGCAATGGGGACAAAGAATGCGAACCAAGCGCTGAGCCGCCGCCAAAAGAAGACTTCCGGAAAGCAAAAACGGCTCGATTCCCAGATCAATTAAACGCACGACTGTTGACATCGCGTCGTTAGTGTGAAGAGTCGAAAGAACCAGGTGTCCGGTTAAGGCCGCCCTTAAGCAGGTCTGGGCGGTTTCCTGATCTCGAACCTCTCCGACTAAAATCACATCCGGATCTTGGCGTAAAAAAGAACGCAAGGCCGCGGCAAAAGTAAGCCCGATATCGGAGCGAACCTGAACTTGATTGAGACCGTCGAGCTTAATTTCAACCGGATCCTCAATAGTCATAAAATTAAGCTCCGGCGTTTTAATGGTATTTAAGACGGAATAAAGGGTGGTGGTTTTTCATCCAATATTA
>JAJYOT010000072.1 GCA_021796015.1 bacterium | reverse complement strand
ACTTTAACCGGAGCGGAAGAGACCAAAACCTTGGCGGTGGAAGAAGCAATAGCGGGCGGCGCATGATAAACAACCGCCGATGATACCGAAACGGCGCCAGGAGTTTTGACCGCGGAACTTCCAGCGGAAACGGCATAGGCGGAAGAAGTCCCCGAGCTCATGGAAGTCGGCCCAAAACCCGGCAACGCTGAAATTAAGTTTTTATCCAGGGGATTTGCGACGTTGGTGTTTGAGCTTGCCGCAACCGAAGCGGGAGATGAGCTTGTCGCCTTTGTGGAAATAACAGCGGAAGCGACTGGAGCCGCCGCAACAGGAGAAGATGAAATTGCGGGTGTAAGATGCGAGGACGCGGATGAAACAGAAACGCTTACGGCCGCAGGCTTAGACTTATTCTCAAGCTCGTATTTCCGCTCCATTCTCAAATCCGAAAGGTCTTGTCTTAGATGAAGAATGCCAATTTTTTCAAGATTAATCTTGTCCTCGGCTTTTTGAAGGTCCTTTTTAAATTTTTTCTTAGCAGTAATCGTTTCCGGAAATTTTTCAAATAGCTTTTCCATGTCCACATATCCGATATTGCCGCGCTCGACACGATTGGACTCCAAAGACAATTCAATGGCGGCATGAAGCCGGGGCGTAAGAAACAAAAACGCTAGAGGGAATATCATTTAGAAGGCCTGTCCCATTCCAAAAGTCACGACCGATTTCGCTTGTGCGGGGGCATGTTCGAAACCATACCCCCAGTCAAGCCGGATAGGGAAAGCCGGAGTCACGAAGCGAATTCCGACGCCCGCGTCGGTTTTGATCGCGGTGGGGCCTGTTCCAATCTCCACATTCATTTGCCGAGCCCCCGCCCAAGCGGAACCGGCGTCAAAAAAAGTTTCAAAATCGGCGATGCTTCGCTGATGGGATTTAACGACTGGGAAACTAACGCTTAAGGTTGAAACGTCAAAAACGGTGCCTCCGTTCGGGTCCCCAACTTCTCCCGTGGGCTCATATCCGCGCAAATCGTTTTCGCCCCCCAAGAAAAACCGGTTAAAGACCGGGACAACGGTCGTGCTCCCAAAAGGCGTGATAATGGACGCCCGGTTCAAGGCTCCCAAAACAAAGGGATAATCGTCTATGGAAAACATCTGATAATAAATCGCGTCTTTCAAGGTTGGCTGAAAGAAATTAACCTGTCCCATGAAAGGGCCTCCGGCCAGTTCCAAGGAAATCATGTTTTGGCTTCCGCTATGGGGATCCCAAATGTTATCCCGGGTATCCCGGGAAAAGCTGACCGTCCCATAAGAATAAATGCTGGTTCCTTGAGTCAGTAAATTATTAAAACCGGTTTGAACTCCGGCAATCTGCATTTGGGAAAGAGTGTAGGAGAAGTTTAGAATATATTGGTCGTCTTCAAAACGCGGGCCTACGGTCACCGTCGCGCCCTTGGAGTAAAGAGTATAGGCATAAAGAGAACCCCCGAAGGGGCTAATCTGCATTGAGTCAAAGAGGCTTATGCCTAAGCTCGTGGGGCTATTACCGACAAAGGGAGTACTCCAGTTGACGGAATACATCAAAATTCTTTGTCCAAAAGACCAGTTCGCTGAAAGCTGTTGGGCGCGGCCTAAAAAGTTCATATTTGTCAAGGAAAGCGTCCCGAACAATCCCATGATGGAAGAATAAGCTCCTCCCGCCGTCATCATTCCCGGTTTGCCTTCGACCACGTCATAGGTCAAATCCACCTCATTTGGGTCGTCCGGGCTTTGAATATCCACGTTCACGCTATCAAGAAACCCTAAATTCATCAGCATTTCGCGGCTGCGCTTAACCTTTTTGGCGGAAAAGGGATCTCCTGGGTTAGTGATAATCTCGCGTCTAAGCGCATAGGTCTTGGTCGTTTTATTTCCTTCGACTCGCACTCGTTCAACATAGATGACATTTCCCTCAAAAATGCTGAAATGAACGTCCATTTCCTTCGTCTCACTATTATAGGTTTTTATGGGGAAAACGCGCGCTTTTAAATATCCCTTATTGGCGTATTTTTGCTGAATCGCCCGAATAGTATCAATAAACTTTTCTTCATTAAAAACCTGCCCCTGTTTATATTCCACCACTTTAAACAAATCCGTTGAGGTAAAAACCAAATTCCCCGAAAAAGTAGTTCCTCCGTATCGATAAAGAGGTCCTTCCTTGATCTTGAAATCAATATAAATTCTCAGGCGATCCAAACTATGCCACACAACCGGGGTGCTGATCTTGATATCGCTGTAACCGTGAATTTCGTAATAGGCCTTAACTTTCTCGATATCCTGGGGCAAAGCCTTGCTTGAAAACGGTTTTCCCCGCTTGTTGGTCATCAAACCCCTGATTTTACTTTTCTTAAACGCATGAACGCCCTTCAAGGAAACCCAGAAAATTTTAGATTTTTCGCCTTCCGAAACATGGAACACGATATAGGTTTTAAGCGTCGCCGTGTCGGTTTGAACCGTATCCGAAACCTGGGCGTCCAGATAGCCTTTTTTTTGGTAGAGCTTGAGGATTTTAGCCTTGCCTTTGTCCAGTTTGACCAGGTCAAGCGGATCGCCGTGTTTCAAAGCGACCTTTTCCGACAGCACGACCGCGGAAATCGCGTGAGCGCCTTTAAAGACGATGGTATTGATGACCGGACGCTCCGTTATCAGAAAGGTTAATTTGACCTCATTGGGAGACCCCGAAACGTCTTTATAGCGCGCCGGAACCGGCTTTTTAAGCGCAGTGATATCGGCTCCGATTCTTTCAAAATCTCCCAAATCCAGAAGGCTCTGGATGTCCTGACTTAAGTCCGAACTCTCATAGAGACCGCCTTTTCGAGCTTTGACCTCATCCAAGATCACGCTTTTTCGCACGTTTTTATTTCCAGAAATATCGATCTCTCCAATGACCCAGGGTTCGGGAGGAGGTAAATCAGAATCCTCATCATCGGAAGAGGACTCGGCCGTGGAAGATGAGACGCTCGCGCTTGAGACAGAAACTACGGGCGCGCTTGAAGCCGTAGCGGGTTTAAATCCCGCTAGACCGGGCAGCGCTGGAGCGGTCGAACGAACAAGACTGGAATCAACCGGGCTGGGAAGGTCTAATTTGGAATAGGGAACCGTCACGGTTGAGACCGACGGAATACTTTGAGCCCAAAGCGGCCCTGTTATCCAAGAGAAACTTAACAACAAACCGGAAACAAAAGCGTTCACAGCTTTTTAAACCGCCTGATTTTTTAATGCCATAGATGAACGCTTTTTAGATGATATCAGATAAATTAACTCGACGATGAGGTATATTGCCTTACTGAGCTCTTCCAAAACCAAAAACTCGCTCCCATGAGAATAGTTGAGAGGGAAAACGAGTAGCCCATCCATTTCCAAGACAAGAGCCCCAAAAAAGCCCGGACGGGAAAAGTCGTCATGACGGCAATAGGAATAACAAAAGTTAAAAAGAGTTGAAACATCGGCCCATAAACCTCACTTGGGAACCTTCCCATGAACATAATGTCCCGGTAAATCCAAATCGTGTTTTCAAGCTCCTGGGTCCGGACGGCCAACCCCGCGACGAAAATATGAAATGAGGAGGCAATCGCCACGGCGTTTAACGTCAATAAAAGATAGAGAAAAGCGCGAAGAGAAAAAAGGGAAACAGAAAGACGGTCAAGAATATCCAGAGTCATCCATAAAACTGGCAACAGGGTCAGCGCATCCAAAAAATCAAAAGTGGTTAATGAAAGTCTAAAAAGGGCGGAACAGGGTTGAATGAGGTAAAAATCAAAATCCCCCTCGGTGACGGCCCTTCTTGCGTTATAAATTCCGCGAAAAAGGATTTGGGCCGATATATCGACGATATTGAAAGTCAAAAAGAACAGGGCCGTTTCTTCAAGAGAATATCCGGCTAGACTCTTAACGTGGCGAAATATCGCAATGATGAAAGCGAAGAAAAAAACAACCCGCACAATTTTTCCCAAAAGAAAACCGATTGAGCCCAGAGGATGGGACACCTGCGCCATTAGGCTCATGGACGACATTTTCCACCAAACCAACAGATATTTTTTCATCCGCCTTCCGCCGAGTAACTTAAAAGCCCTTTTCGCCAGACATAAACAGACGTCGCCCCAAAGACTGCGGTCCAAACAAAACTAATCAATAAATCTTGAAAAGCCCTCCCTTCCCCTACTCGTCCGAGATAGATGTTGATCGGCAAAAAAACGAGATATGGAAACGGGCTTAAAGATAAGACTTTCTGAAGGAAACGCGGCAAAACGTCTAATGGGAAAAAGGCTCCGGCCGCGAATTGAATAAAAAGCTCAAAGAAAAAAAGTGGGCCGCCCGACTCCGAAGTCCAAAATGCCAGGGAACTGACTATAAATTCAAGAAAAAAGAAAAGAAGAGAGGCCGTCAAAAGGGCTCCCGCAAACAAAAAGAGACTCAAAATCGACTTAGGCCAATAAAAAGGCGGGTGGAAAAAAATAAGAAGCGCGCCAATTTCAAAAAAGGCGGCAAAAAGATGAACGGTTTTTTGGGATAAATCCAGGGCCAAGGCGTACCCATGATAACTGAGGGGACGAACAAGATAAGATGAAATCTTTCCAGAAGAGATTTCTCCGACGAGTTCCCACCCGCGCCCGGTCAAGGCAAAGGATCTTAAAATATTCATTCCCAAAACGTAAGTCAACATTTGAGAATAAGAGTATCCCAAAAACGACGTTCTTCCCAATAAAAGAGTTTTCCAGAAATAATAAAGGCTCAGCATTACCGCAATTCCACCGAGACGGTCCATCACCAGAGACGAACGCCGCTGAAGAGTTTCTTGAAGAGAGATCAGATAGGCGCGCCAATATTTCTTCATGTTTTTGAAAAAATCTTACGCACGATCTCATCAACCGATGGTTCTTCTATTGTCAGGTCGGCAACTGGAAACGAAGACAAAAGAAATGCCGCCTTCTTTGACACATCCGCGCGCGGGACCGAAACCAACATAGTGGTCTTTTGGGAATCGAAAGTTCCGCCCAAAGCGGCAATTTTAGACGCAGAAACATCCCCCTCAAAAACGATTTTTATAATCTTATTTTCAGCATACCGCCGGATCAAACTTTCAAGATTTCCATCATAAATTAATTTCCCTTTTTCTAAAATCAAAACGCGGGGGCATAAGGCCGTCAAATCATCCATATTGTGGCTGGTCAAAAGAATTGAGGCTCTCCATTTTTTATTGTATTCGAGAATAAATTCACGAACTTTCTTTTGCATGACGACATCAAGACCTAAAGTCGGCTCATCGAGCAAAAGAATTTTCGGACGATGAAGAAGCGCCGCCGCCAGTTCCGCTCTCATCCGCTGTCCCAAAGAAAGCTTTTTAACCGGAACCGCGAGATAATCCTTCAATTCAAGCATCTCAACGAGTTCACCTAGGCTTTCTTGATACTGCTTATCCGATAATCCATAAACGGCTTGATTTAAGCGAAAGGTTTCCTGGGCCGGAATTTCCCACCAGAGTTGAGTTCT
>JAJYOT010000031.1 GCA_021796015.1 bacterium | reverse complement strand
CCCGATGAGCGAAAATATTCTCGTCGACAATGTCAAATATACCAGGAACGTCGATTACTTTATCGACTATCAAGCGGGGTTTGTGACCTTTTTCAACCCGGGCCGCATCGGACAAAACTCCCAAATCGACATCACCTACGACGTCGAGGCCCCGGGCGGCAGCACCGCCGGAGACGTGGCCCTACTAGGAGCGCGGGCCTCTTATCACTTTGACCCGCATTTTAAAATTGGATCCACGGTTCTCTATCAAACGGGAACCAAATCTCCCATTACCCCTAACGTCACCGATCTGAGCCAAAGTCTTCTTGTTTATGACGCCAACGCGGATCTTCACGATATCAACCTCGGCAAACACTTCGAGATCACTTCCCTATCGGCGGAGGTCGCTCAAAGCAAACAAGACATGAATTTAAATCCCTACGCGATTGTCGATAACATGGAAGGAATCGCCCAACAAACGGCCCTCAACACACTGAACCTTGACTGGTTTATCGCTTCCAACCCCGGCGGACAACCCACCGACCCCACGCAATTTAGCTGGATTACTGAAAATGTAGGCACTCTCCAAATTAATCCCAGCGCACCCTCAAACCCTCAAGACACTCAGCCAGTTTTATATATGAATTATAATTTTTCAAATCCTGCCTCAACTGAAGAATCTCTCGCTTACGCATTTTCCTTGGGTGGCAACGATTTCTCGCACGATATCATGATTGAGGTGACTGTTCTGGGAGACAATTCCGGAAATCAAATCGATTTTCACTTAGGACGCATCAGCGATGATATGGATAATACCGGGGGAATGACTATCACCTGTCCCGATGGACGCATTATTTACCACGCCGCGAAAACCGAGGACTTAGACTGCACCGGAGTCCTAGCCCCGGGAGAAGACATCGGCTGGTCTTATTCTCCGCCCGGACTTCCTTCCACCCGATACGGCGCCAACAACGGAATTTTAGACAGCGAAGATTTTAACGAGGATCAGATGCTCATTTATTCCCAAGATTTCACCGGAGGAGATTTTGGCTACATTCCCGATCCCAACAATCCCACTAACAACATTTTCCCCAGCATCACCGATGGACTCAACCATGACATGGTCAACACGGGAATTAACTTTGGAACCGGTTCAAAAGAATGCATCAACAACAGCAATCTCTGTTGGCAAACTTTCCAGATTCCCATTCACATCTCAAGCGCCACCACAAGTTTATGGACCGCCATTCGGCAACTCCGTATTTCCGTCAGAAAAAACCCGAACTGCAGCACCGCCAACGGAGTCACCTGTGCAACCTCAGGGGTCCTTGAATTTGCCTCTATCGCGGTCGTGGGAAATACCTGGCTTCCCGGACAAGCGACCGATCCCGCGATCAATTCGCCCCCGGTCGCCAACGAAAGCCTTTTTGTCGCCCCTATCAACAATGTTCAAGATCCCAAGTACGTTCCCATTTATAACGAACCTGGAATTGCCGGACAAGTCTTTGATGAGCTTTACGGAAGCGTCTCAAATCTCCAGCAACAATCAAACACTCAAAACGTTCAAGAACAATCCCTGGAACTCGATTTTTCGAGCATGACCATCAACAATTTTGTCGTTCCTTATTCCAGCGCGGTGGTCACAACCGAGGAAATTTTCGCCAATGGAATCGACATCAGCCAGCACCGCACCTTTAATTTTCTTCTCTACGGAAACGCGCAAGATCAAAATGCAAATGGAAATTGTAATGACGCCGCCGCCGACTGCAACGACAACACCTTCTTTTTGCGCGTAGGGAACAACACCAATTTCTTTGAAGTAGACGTCAATATTAATTTCGTCGGTTGGGCGGAAATCACGGTCACCCAAGCGACTAATTCCCAACAAATTGCTTACAACTGGCAATCTGTTTCCATCACAGGTCCGCCTGGTTTGGTCAACCAGCCGGTTTTAGTCAGTTCTGGAATTCCGAGCCTCCAACAGGTGGGTGAGATCGTCACGGGCATTCGGCGTACTAATTTCGGCCCCAACCCTTTGCCGGATAATATTCCGACCAGTGGAATCGTCTACTTGGATGAAATTTATCTCGCCGATCCTATTTCAAGAATTGGAAATGCCGATGACATCAAAGCTAATTTTCTTATTCCCGGTTGGGCCAGCTTTGGTCTTCAAACTCGATCGGTCAGTCAGAATTTCCAAACGCCGGTCACGGTAGTTTCAAACCAATCCAACGAACAAAATAGCGCGTTTCTCAATATCACAAGACTTTCTTATCTCCCAATGACATTTAACGTTTCTCAACAAATCACCGACACGCCCAACGAAACCCTGACCGGAAACCTTTCCAACTTAATCAATATCCTTCAAACGGGCAAGGTCACGACCACCAACGGCAGTTTCCAGGCTAACCTTAATTTGCCCAATATCCCGCATCTTGGGATTAACTATACGCAAAATAATATTCAGTACGCCTCTTTGGACAGAACGGACAACACCAATACCTATCTGGGAACGCTCCAGTACACCGTTCCCAGCCAAAGCGACTTTTTGCCTAGAAACATCAACGCCAACGGAACTTACTCGGTCTATAAAATTAACTACGGGCAAGGGACCAATCTCGCTGAAGACGCGAGCTTAAACGCCGCCAACACCGTGGACACGACCGAAGGCGGCGCGCTCAATCTCACAATGACCCCCTGGAAGGGCGCTTCGTTTACTCCCAATTATCAACTGACTACCGTCAACCAACAAAGCCAAGGCGTGGGAGGAAACAATGTCAACAACGGAAATTATATGTTGAGCCGCAACCAAACGGCTGGATTCGCCTCCAGCTGGCGTTTATTGTCCTGGCTGACGCCTTCCGTCAACTACTCGATTAACACTATTGAAAACGCGGATATGACAATTTCTACTTTTGTCGTCACCAGCACGCCGACTGCGGGTGGAACGCCTGTCGTTTTATCCACCGTCGTTTATCAGCCAGGCCAAACGAAATCAATTAGCCGTATGTCCAATGGCTCAATTTCTCTCCCTATTAATTTCGGGCAGATATTTCCAAAAAACAGGCTCTTAAGAACTTTATCCATCATCAACGGATATCAACTGCAAGATGGAGACGTCTGGAATAACGTCGCCTCTAATTTTAACGATCTTGGGGCTTTATGGATTCGTAGTGAGATTAATCCGGGAAATGTCGGGGCAACTCTGACCAGTTTAACCGAAAGAGACACTTATAATTCCACTCAACGCTGGGAACCGATGTCGGCTTATAATCTTCAAGGACGCTTGTCGGCATTAAGAACTTTCTCTTTTACCAATAACTGGGTTTTGAGCCGTCAGAAAAATGACATCACTGGAACCCAATCCGAAACCGTAGAAACGACGCTCCCGGACATCGTTCTCTCCATCGGACAATTGGAAAAACTTCTTTATACCGAAAGCTGGATGAGTAATACCCAATTAGATATTCGCTATCAAGCGCATAGAACTAATAACGTGGGGCAAACCATCAATACCGATTCCGAGTTTCAAACCAATATCCGCACCCTGATCCGCAACTATTTCGACACGACCTTGACGATAGACGACAATAATTCGGCCTCGGATAATCTTTTGGTCAACGCCAACACCCAAAAAACCGCCCACCAAGACGCAACCCTTGAAACCAGCTTCCGGTGGGGAAGTTTCACCTGGACTCCCCAAACAACCTACACCCATGACGTCACGACCATGGGAACGGGTATCCAAACCAATAACACCACCGTCATCACCCCCAGCATCCTTATCCGGGGCGACCTAGAAATGCCGGGAGGGCTAAAACTTCCTTTTCTTCACAAGGTCCTTTATTTCGTTAACCGCCTGATCTGGACCAATACTCTTTCTTATGCTTACAGTCAATCTCCAGTTATCCAAGCCAATGACACGCGCACGACCTCGGTTACGACAGTCGCGGATTATACTCTCGCTAAAAACTTGCGGTTGACCTTAAACGGATCATTTTCCATGCTTCAAAACCCCGTCTTAGCGATCAACAACTATATCTCCTTTCAACTGGGTTCCCAAATGATCTTCCAGTTCTAACCGTTATTTCGTCTTTGGAAGGGGATGGATTTGGATGGAAACGGAATGTCTCAACTCATGATTAGAAAAATTAACGGAGATAATCGTTTGAGAACTCAAATCAATGGATATCCAGCGGGAGCGAGGCTGATACTTAGGCGCTAAGGTCCGCCAGTTGCCGGAGGGTTTTAAATCCCACTTCTCAAAACGAAAAAGGTGCCGCCCCGGATTCAAGACCTCTCCCCATTCTTTAAGAGCGCTTTTAGGAGCGATATTGGTGCGCCCTGCATAATGGTGATCGACATAAATTTTAAGATAAGAAGCCCCGTCCACCTCAAAAAAGGAAATCTGTTCTTGGGATTGAATGAGGATGTCGGCGTTGGGTGGAATCGTTGGGGATGAGGCCACGGGCAGCAATGGGGAAAATGCGCTCTGGGAAGGAGGGGATTTAAAATGTGTAATTCCGCAAGCTGAAAATAAGCAAACGAATTCCGTTACAAGGATAAACCACCCAGTTCTAATTAGAAATTTTTGCCGCATAGCGTCCATTTTGAAAATCTAATTTCGCGTTTCGCAAACGAAGATCATGTTGAAAAATCAATGTCCAATTCTCGTTCACCGCTTTTTTAAGCATCTCCCGTTTAATCTCCAAGGTATCGATGGGGTACAAGTCATAACCCATAACCCATGGAAGCGGAAGATGAGCGGAGGTCGGAATCAAATCCCCGAGGAACACGGCAATTTCTCCCTCCGACTCGATTCGAACGCATTGATGGCCACGGGTATGTCCTCCAGAACGAAGAACCTTGAGCCCCGGCTCGATTTCGTATTCTCCCTCAACTAAATCAACCAACCGCGCCAAATCCAAGGGCTCGAAGTTTTCCTTAAAATAGCTGGCTTGATTTCTCTCATGGGGATGCGACGCATCCTCCCATTCTTCCTTTTGGATTAAATACCGCGCGTTGGAAAAAGCCGGGACAGGAATACCGCCTTCTGAAAATTCGGTATTTCCTCCGGCATGATCAAAATGAAGATGCGTATTAACGACCAGGGAAATATCCTTGGGGGATATTCCCAGGGAATTAAATTCATCTCTTAACGTCCTTGAACGATTGACCGCGTAAAGCTTTTTAAACTTCGGATTATTCTCATACTTAGAAGACAGTCCTGTGTCTACCAGAATCCATCGTCCACGAGGAGTTTGAATCAGCAAAACTCCCAAGGCCAAGGAAATTCTATTGAGTTCATCGGCAGGGATTTCCCGGTTCCAGAGAGTTTTCGGAATCACTCCAAACATCGCGCCCCCATCCAAGCGAAAAGAGCCGTCCTTGAGGGGAAATAGTCGAAATTGGCCGACTTTCAGCGGCTCCAAATTCATGCCTTCGCCGCTTTAAGGGCGCAACACTTTTTGTATTTTTTACCGGACCCGCAAGGACAAGGATCATTTCTGGAAACATCCGGAGAACTCTTAATATAAGGAGCGGCTTTGGCGGAAGCGTCGGGCTGAACGCCGATTTTTCCCGATTCAATGGCTTCCTTGTTTTTCTCAATCCACGCCTTGACCGCGGACATACTTTTAAGATCAACCCCTTCTTTTTGCATCTGGGTCGCTAAGGCCCGCATCTGTTTGATGAAAGCGGGGTCTTTCCATTTGCGGTAAAAAAAGGCGGGAATTCCCTTCCCGGAAAGAATATCCGGAGCCTCGTCCTGAGCGGAAGAACCCTTGGTTTCTTCCGCTTGTTTAACCTCCGTGGAAGTCGCGGAAGAGACATTTTCCTTGCTGGAGAAAATATTTTGTATTCGTTTAAATAGGGACATACTCTTAGTATATAAAATAAGTTTTAGGGCCAAGCGGGATCTAGGGCCTAGATGACATCTAGGCCTTTTGGCCCTTGCGGCTAAGTTTGCCAAAGGATACCCTAAGAAAGTGAGCAAAGCTTTCTCTTTCTTTAGCGCCGCGATGTTGCCTTTACTTGCGTTTGTTGCTTCCGCCGAAGCTCAAAATTCCGCCGTGGGGAAAACTCTTGTTTTAATCCCTAATGATGAGGCGTGGGGGGATGTGGTTCAAAAAACTCAGCCTTGTTCCGTCCCCGGAGAAGCGAGTTGCGCTCAATTCAAGACTCAAGATAAATCTCTCACTCCTCTTGAATCTTTTTCCCAAGGCTCCAGCGGCACAGCCCTCATTAATCAAAATGATCCCTCAACACTCGCCCAGGCCCTCACCCCGGCCTTGACTTCCTTAACCAAGGGAAAAATTTCTTCTATTCAAACTCCCAAAACCGCTTTCCATGCCGTCTTAAAAAATCCGCCCATGATCCGCGGAGGAAATGGAACTTTTACCACGCTTCCAAACGGAGTTCAACGCATGAATCAAACGACCAAGAAAACCTTGAACTCTCTTTCTAAAGATAACAGACAGTGAATCAAAGCCTTCCGCCTTTGAAGCCTTTGCGCGCCCCGCATGGATCTAAAATTTCCTGCAAGGGCTGGCAACAAGAAGCGGCTCTCCGCATGCTTCACAACAATCTTGATCCCGAGGTCGCTGAACGGCCGGAAGAATTAATTGTTTATGGGGGGCGGGGAAAAGCGGCGAGAAATTGGCCGGCTTTTCACGCCATTGTCCGCTCGCTCAAAACCCTCGAAAATGATGAAACCCTTCTTATTCAATCCGGCAAACCGGTAGGGGTTTTTCGGACCCATCCCTATTCCCCGCGAGTCCTCATCGCCAACTCAAATCTAGTCGGACATTGGGCCAATTGGGAAACTTTTGACGCTCTTGAAAAAAAAGGCCTGATGATGTTTGGGCAAATGACCGCTGGTTCCTGGATTTATATAGGAAGCCAAGGAATTATTCAGGGAACTTACGAGACTTTTGCCGCCGCCGCGCAAAAACATTTTAACGGAAGCCTCAAGAATCGTCTTGTTGTCACTGCCGGGCTTGGCGGGATGGGAGGAGCCCAGCCCTTGGCCGCGACCATGAACGGAGGCGCCATTCTCGCGGTTGAAGTGGACCCAAGAAGAATTGAAATGAGGCTGAAGACTCAGTATTTAGATGTTGCGGAAACCAATTTAGATCGCGCTTTATCGCGAATTCTCAAAGCCAAAGAAGCAGGAGAAGCCTTAAGCGTCGGGCTCTTAGGAAACGCCGCTGAAATTATTCCGGAACTGGCCCGGCGCAAAGTTCCCATCGACATCCTCACGGATCAAACCTCGGCCCACGATCCGATGTTTGGATACATCCCCAAAAATTTAAATCTTGATGAAGCGAGCTCCTTAAGGAAATCAAACCCGGAAGATTATCGCAAACGCGTGCGAGAATCGGTTGCCGAGCATGTTCGCGGGATGTTAGAAATTAAGCGCCAGGGAGCCGTCACTTTTGATTACGGAAACAATATCCGTACATTAGCGACTCAAGGCGGCGTTCAAAATGCCTACGATATTCCAGGGTTTGTCCCGGAATTTATCCGCCCGCTTTTTTGCGAGGGGAAAGGCCCCTTTAGATGGGCCGCTCTCTCAGGGGATCCGCAAGATATCGCCGCAACCGACGCGGAAGTGCGGCGCCTTTTTCCGCGTAATCAATCTCTCATGCGCTGGATGGATCTCGCTTCCAAAAAAATCGCCTTCCAAGGTCTTCCGGCGCGCATTTGCTGGCTGGGACTTGGAGAAAGAGCGGAAATGGGGCTACGAATTAACGCTCTGGTCCGAAAAGGAAAAGTTAAAGCCCCCATCGTCATGGGACGCGATCATCTCGATACGGGTTCTGTCGCAAGCCCCTATCGAGAAACAGAAGCGATGAAAGACGGTTCCGATGCCGTCGCCGATTGGCCGATTCTTAACGCTCTTTTAAACACCGCTTCCGGAGCCTCCTGGGTCAGCTTTCACCACGGCGGCGGAGTCGGGATGGGATATGCTCTTCACGCCGGGCAAGTCACCGTCGCCGATGGGAGTAAGGACATGGACGCAAGAATTGAGCGCGTCTTAACCAATGATCCGGCCCTCGGTGTTGTCCGTCACTTAGACGCAGGCTATCAACAAGCGCAAAAAACCGCGAGAAAACACAAACTCAAAGTTCCGAAAATTAAGTAAAATTTCTTAGTGAAGGTTCGCAAGAGCTTCATCCTAATATTATTTTTCGCTCTCCTCACTAACGCACCGCAAATTCTCGCGACTACTCTCAAGACAATTCCCAACTTCAAACTGGTCAATCAAGATGGAAAAACTTTTCACCTCCATGATTTTAAAGGTCAATTTGTTTTTGTTTCCTTCATTTATACTCGTTGTCCCATGAAGAGTATGTGCCCCATGACCACGCGACTCACGATCGAACTTGCCCAAGAATGGAAGAAATTTAAACACAAACCGCCCTTACACCTATTAATCGTCACTCTTGATCCAAAATTTGATACCCCCTCCGCCCTCAAAAGCTACGCTCATCAATATGGGGCGGACCTCAACCTCATCACCTTTGCGACCGGAAAACCGCAAACCTTGGCCGACTTCGAATCCTATTTTGACGTGATCGCCATTCCCGAAGGCGGGATGGTCAATCACAACATCGAAAGCGTTCTGTTGAGCCCCGCCATGAAGAATTTGAAGGAATTTTATGAGAACCAATGGAAGCCCAAGGATGTTTTGAAATTCCTAACTTTACCATCTTCTTCAAAAAATGTAAAATAGAGAGGAAATACACAGGAGGATACATGAATCGCTTAAAAATATTCGCCATGTCTTTAATCGCCGTTCTCGCCGTTGCCGCGGCCGCCTCGGCAAAATATAAGCCGACGGTCAAAGCCGATGTCGGCATTTACCCCAACGACTTTGGGCCGACCACCATTGACGTGTCCCATTATCCGCCCAAGATGAAGCTTTACTACAAAGTTTTCTCTCAAAAATGCCAGGCCTGCCACACGATTGCTCGCCCCATCAATTCTCAATTTCTGGAATTAACCGACGCCGAAATAGCGGCGGCGAAAAAAACCCAACCAGGAATTTTTAAAGTGGGACCCAATATTATTAAAGCAGAACCCAAAATTTGGAGTCGCTATGTTCATCGGATGATGGCCAAGCCCGGTTGCCCCGTCAAACAAGATGGAAAGAAAATTTGGGAGTTTTTGGTTTTCGATTCCAAACAACGCAAAATGGGAAAGAACCTTAAGTCTTGGATCTCCAATCGCACGAAGCTTTTGAATAATTTCAAAAAGCTCTACCCCAAGGACTATCAGCACTTGGTTTCAAACGGTTCTCTCCAACCCATCGGAGGGAAATAATATGCCTGATCTTAGTTTTGGAGAGATTCTTGTCGTTTTAGTGGTCGGTCTTATTCTGTTCGGCCCGGGCCGCATTACCGAGGCGGCTAAAGCTCTCGGAAAGTCCATGGGGGCTTTTAAACAAGGACTCCGGGAAGGAATGGAACCGCTCAACGCCGTGGATAAGAAACCGGAAGAAAAGCCTGCTCTTTCGGAAGCACCCAAAGCCTAGGACATTCAAGAGTTCCAGTAATTCTTTAAATCAAGGCCTGATTTCGGCGCTTTTTCTTCGACCCTCAAGGAGTCAATGAGAGTCTTAAGCGCCTCTTCTTTTCGGTGCCCTAGAATGAAAATCAGTCCGTAGGAATTAACCTTCGAGCTTGAATTCCCATCCTTTTTCCAGGCGACCCGAACGTCAAAACTGAATTTTCGATCCTGGTGGGAAAATTTAATTTGATAATTTTCTCGAACCTGAAGGCTCACCGACGATGAAATACGAGCTCCGCCCATACCCAAGTCAAGAATCGTCGCTTCTCCCAGGCGCGGCCGCAACATGGATTTATAAACCAAAGCCTCGATATGACAAGGAAACCTCTGATGCCCGCGCCTTGACTGGAAGGAAGACGAACGGGAAAAGTCCATAGCCTTATTTTATAGAATTTATAATCTTCATGAATCCAATTCTTTCCTTACTTCTTTGGATTATTTTGACCGGCGCGGGCTTCGTCGTCTCATTTTTACCGCGAACGCTGGAAATAAAACTTGGAAAAGCTCTGGGGCATTTTCTGCTCATAATCGGCGGCGCCCGCAAACGCATCGCCGTTGAAAACATCAAGCGGTGTCTTCCGGAATTGTCTCCCCCCATGCAAGCGGAACTCCTTAGAAAGAATTTTGAGCATTACGGAATTCTAGCCTTAGAACTTTTACACATGTTTTCTCCGTTCCCCAATCACTATTTAAAGTATGTTCGAAAGATTGCGGCCGTTGAAGGTCTTGAAAATTGGCAAAAAGCTCATGAACAAGGGCACGGAGTTCTCTTTATTTCCGCTCATCTGGCCAACTGGGAAATTATGGCTGTTATCGCGGCTCTTAAAGGCGTGCCGGTCACTATCATTACTCGGCAACTTAAACCCGAGTGGCTGGATAAAAAAATTACCTCTTTACGATCTTCGGCTGGATGCGGTTCGGCGTATAAAGACCAACGCCTCACCGCCGTCTTAAAAGGACTCCATAATCAAAAATCCATCGGCTTTGTCTTAGATCAATATATCGCTCCGCCAGCCGGAATTGCCGTTAAATTTTTTACGGCCCAGGTTCACACCTTCGGGGTTTTTGGGCTTTTTTCCAAACGGGCCAAAGCCCCCATTGTGCCGGTTTTTCAAACTCGCGATGAAAAAGGGATCATCCATGTCGTTTTTGAGCCCGCGATTCACCCCGAAGATATCCCGGAAGACCCCAAGGAATTTACCCAATCTCTATCTCTCAAGGTAGAAGGCTGGATTCGAAAAAACCCAGCCCAATGGCTTTGGGTTCACCGGCGATTTAAAAACGCGGTTTGGGAAGATGCGCCAGTGGAAATCAATCCGGATCGTTCTTAGGACTGATTTCCTTGGACACAATTTGCCCGGCAGAGTTGATTTCGTAAATCCAAGGTTGCCCGGTCGCAATCTCAATGGAAATGATTTTTTCAGGTGATAGATTCTCCAAGAACATAATCGCCGCGCGCAAACTGTTTCCATGGGCGACAACTAAGATATTCTTTCCCTTTTGGACTTCCGGCATCACCTTAGACTGGAAATAAGGGAGTACCCTTGCCGCCGTATCTTTGAGGCTTTCCCCATTGGGAGGTTGAACGTCATAAGACCGCCGCCAAAGATGCACCTGAGCATCTCCGTATTTTTTCGCGGTTTCCGCCTTATTGAGACCCTGCAAGTCGCCGTAATGCCTCTCATTGAGGGCTTGGTCTTTAAATGTAGGAATATCCGTTAATTTGATTTCTTCTAAGATAATTTTCAGGGTCTCTTGAGCGCGTTTAAGAGCCGAAGTAAAAGCCTCTTCGAAATGAAGGCTCTTAAGTTGCCGACCGGCAAAATGGGCTTCCTGCCGTCCTTTTTCGCTGAGTTCGATATCCACCCAACCGGTAAATCGATTTTCCAGGTTCCACAAGGATTCTCCATGCCGGACCAAGACTAATTTAGCCCCTTGACTCATAATCAGATCATTGAGAAAAGAAGCCTAGACACTTTTTTCTCTTAGCATCTTATTAATGACTCGCCTAAGCTCCTTAATGTCAACGGGCTTCGGCAAAAAACAGCAATCACCTGATTCGCAGGTCTCGGAAAAAATATCGGCCTGAGAAGCCTCGCCGCTCATGAAGATGACGGGAGTCTTGGAACTTGAGAGATTTCTCCTCAAGTTCTCAAAAAGATGCGCTCCATTGGCTCCCGGCATATGGAAATCAAGAATGATGAGTTCGGGAGCCATTTCTCGCGCTTTTTTCATCCCCTGGGCGGCGTCGGAGGCGGCCTCTACAACATGCCCATCGTTAATCAAGATATCTTTGACAACGTTGATAATTTCAAAATCATCATCCACAATCAGTATCTTAGCCATGGGTTCTAAAATGTTCTTCAAGATTAGTTTACTTAATTTGGGCAATCCAAACTTCGTTTCCGTCGGTATAAATGCGCTTCATCCGGTGCGCGAAAAACCGCGCAGAAAGACGGCGTTCTTGAGGGCTCCAGGGGTCCGCCCAAGAAAATCCGGAAGTTCCTCTCAAATAGGTGTCATTGGCCATAAAATACGTAATTCCCAAAGCGTGAAGCCTCCGGGCCAAGTCTTGACCATCCCGGCTTTGAGCGACCAATTCGTGCCATAATTCATGGTCCCAAGGAGTGGAAGCGATAAATTTCCGATTGAGATAGAAAGTCCGAAATTCATCGAAAACTAGAATTTTTGAATTTTTGGGAATATGCCCGTTGGCGTATATCTCCGCATCATAGGGAGAATCGTGCAAAATCGCGTCAACATAATCATCTTGAGAAGTTCGCCCGCTCAAATATCCCCAGGGAAGTTTATGGATGTTTTGAATATAAATCATTCGCGCGCCTTGTTCCAGAAAAGCGAATACCACGGGAATCAGTAGAAGATAGCCCCATTTTCTCCCCTCAAGCGCCTCGGACACAATCCATCCGAATAAAAGACTCGTTAAAGCGAGCCCCGCGACAAAATAGCGGGTCATATGAATGGGAATTATCATCCACAAAAGCCAATAAGCGCCGCAAAAGAAAAAAACCCGCACAAGCCCGGAAGAAATTTTTTTATTAAGACTTAAAAAGGATAGCGGAAAAGCGACAAGAAAAGCCGCGCCCAAATCATGATTATAATCGTTGTATCTTACGCATAGACGCCACGGGAGTTTTAGGACATCGCTCAAACTCTTCAAAGGAAAATAATCCACGATTCCCCGCCCCACCGAATAATCAACCAGCGGTTTATAATGCCCTAGGAAAAAAAAATTCCGGCTTCGGATAAAACGACTTAAGAGCGGCGTTAAAGGGTTTCCGGTCCACCAAAAATTCCAAACCATGTTCGGCAAAAAAAGAGATAAAACAATTCCAATAAAGACAAACGCCTCCGCAAACTTGTGAGACTTCTCTTTTAAAGAGTAAAACACGACAAATGAGCAAGCAACCCCAAAACCCGGTAAGGCCGTATATTTGGACCCCAAGGCCAGCCCCCAGAAAATAGCGCTTAAGAAAAGAGAAGGCCGGTCTTTGGAATCCGCCCATTCAAGAAGTAAAAATATTCCCAAAAGCTCGTAAAAACCGGTTCCCAAGTCGGCGACGGCATTTCGCATCTGATTGCCGAATACGGGAATCAGAAAAAAGAAAGAAGCTCCCCAAAAAGCCGCGCGCGAACCGAGTTTATCCCGACCGAAGAAATAGAGGGTCAGAACGCCCAGAACCCCGAATGCGAAAGAAAAGAGTTTAGACACAATCGGGCCCCCGGACAAAAGCCCCAGAGTGAAAAGAAGAGACATATTTTTAGGAAGATAGGATAAATGATTAAACGGGGTGTTGACTAAGGCATGATTGATCACATAAAGCTTTGGGAGGGCGAGTTGATAATCCATCTCATCAAAAGAAGTCGGGGGCAAAAGCGCCCCAAAAAAATGAAACATCAAAACCAGCGCGCTCAAGGCCAAAAGAAAAAAAATCGCGGGCTCTTGAGTAATCCAGGAAATTCTGGGTAAATTCTCAAGACTTAAGTTCAAACCCACGCCATCCAATTCAAGAAAGCTCCACATCAACGCTCCCAAGCCAAGTCCAAGAACACAAACCGGGTAGAGAAGATGGAAAACGCCTAGGGCAAAAACAGAGAAAGACAAAGCCCCCAGCCCCAAACCCAGACTCATCAATAATCTTTGAACGCTGGAAAACCGGTCCATTTTCATGCGTTTGAGAAAGGAAAATCCAAGCAAACCCGCAACAAACATCCAAGATAAAAATACCAACACCGACAAAAGGCTCGTCATCAAAACTCCCATAAACGAGGGAAAAGAAAAAGGCCCGCTCACTGGAGACCAGGAAAACGAGCGAAAAAATTGCCCGGGAGTCAAAAAAATGCCGGTTTGACGTTGATAGAGGAAAAGAAGAGAAACAGAAACCAAAAAGACAAAAATAGTTTTTATTGGTTGGACCTTCACAATTTCAGTTTATCATGTTTGTTGTATAATAAGCCGTTATGAAAAAAATTCTCGCCGTTAGTTTCGCCCTAGTCTCCGCTCTCGCTTTTTCCGGTTGCTTGTGTTTGTTCCATAAGCCCAAACCGCCCAATGGACATTCCATTTTTATAGACACGGTTCACAACAAAACCCAGCAGTTCGGCCTTGAAGACGCTCTTCAAACCGCCATGCAAAATCAATTGCTCGATGAGGGCTACACCATCGGCACTCACGCAAAATCGCAGGGAATTTTAACGATCACGCTTGAGACTTATCTTTTAATTCCTACTCAGACCGGCGCCAACTTAGTCCCTACCGCCTATCAGCTGACTATTACCGCTCATGCGGTTCTCAAAGACTCCAAGACGGGGAAGGTTCTCTGGTCAAACAACAATTTATCGGGAATCGAGCCTTACGCGGCTTTCAATATGCCGGGCGGAATGACCGAACAGCAAGCCCAAGGAGTCATTTGGGATATGATGACCCGCTACATCGTCGCCGGAATTGACAGCTATTTCATGCCAAAAAAGAAAGAAACAAAAACCCCGGCTTCCGCGACCGCAAAATAGCTCGAAACGAATTTTATGCCTAAAGAACTTTGTTTAGTCACTGGCGGCGCCGGGTTTATTGGCTCTCACCTTTGCGAAGCCCTGCTTAAAAAAGGAAAAAAAGTTCGCATCATCGACAATCTCTCGGCCGGAAAACTTTCCCATATCGCGGGGTTTAAAAGCTCAGTTGAGTTTTTTAAAGGAGACATCCGTTCTCTCCCTGATTGCCGCCGCGCGGTTAAAAATGTGAATTTTATTTTTCATCAAGCGGCCATGCGTTCGGTTCCCAAATCAGTCGATCGCCCGTTTGACGCCCATGAAAACAACGCAACAGGAACGCTCAATTTGCTTGTCTCCGCCAGAGACGCCAAGGTTAAGCGTTTGGTTTACGCCTCCACCTCTTCCGCCTATGGAGACTGCAAGAAATTTCCGCAAAAAGAAGACTATAAACCCGAGCCCGTCAGCCCTTATGCAGCCTCGAAACTCACGGGAGAGCACTACTGCGTTCTTTTTTCCAAAACCTACGGCCTTGAAACGGTCAGCCTCCGTTATTTCAATGTCTTTGGTCCCCGTCAAGACCCGGAATCCCAGTATTCGGTCGTAGTTCCCAAATTCATGGAACTAGCCTGGATGAAAAAACCCCTGGAAGTGCATTGGGACGGAAAGCAAAGCCGGGATTTCACCCATATCGAAAACGTCGTTCAAGCCAATTTGCTCGCGGCTTTTTCCAAAAAGGGAGCGGGAGAAGTTTTTAATGTCGCCAATGGAAACAGCTATTCTCTCCTCGATTTGATTCATGTCATCGAAAAAATCGTCGGGCGAAAGCTCTCTATCCAACACCTTCCCAAAAGGCAGGGGGATGTCCGCAAGACCCAGGCCGATATCTCCAAAATCAAGCGCATCTTAGGATACAAGCCTAAAATGAATTTTGAAGAAGGCCTTAAAGATACCTGGAATTATTTCGTCCAAAATTATTTCGCCAAACAATGAAAATTCTCGTCACGGGAGGTCTCGGCTTTATCGGGTCTAATTTCATCCGGCATATTCTCGCGTCCCAGACTGGTGTCCACATCGTCAATCTCGATCTAAAAACCTATGCGGGAAACCCGGAAAATTTAAAGGATATGGCGGGAGACAAGCGTTATTTTTGGGTTCGCGGAGATATCAGCGACCCGGTCATCACGGCCCAGGCCATGGCGGGTTGCGACGTGGTCGTTCATTTCGCCGCTGAAAGCCATGTGGACCGCTCAATTTTAGACCCTGGCCCTTTTCTAAAAACCAATGTCATTGGGACCCAGGTTCTCTTGGATGCGGCCCGGGGCGAAAAGGTCAAGAGATTCATCCATGTCTCAACCGATGAAGTCTACGGCTCTATTCCCGGAAAACGCCGCTCAACCGAAAAAGACGGGCTTTTTCCCAACAGCCCTTATGCCGCCTCGAAAGCCGCCTCTGATTGCCTGGCTCGCGCCGCTTTTGTGACTCATCAGTTTCCCGTCATCATCACTCGCGCCTCGAACAATTTCGGGCCCTATCAGTATCCAGAAAAGGCCCTCCCCTTAATGATCACTAATTTCTTAGAAGGAAAGCCCTATCCACTATATGGAGACGGGCTGAACGTTCGTGACTGGCTTTATGTGAAAGATCATGCGGAAGCCATTGCCTTTCTTCTTCAAAAAGGGGCCCCCGGCGAAATTTACAATATCGGAGGCGAAACCTCTCTAAAAAATAAAGAAATGGTCGCCCGAGTCCGCAAGATCATGAATATTTCTTCTTCTCTGGTCGTCCCGGTTCCCGATCGCCCGGGACATGACCGAAGATACGCGCTTAACGATTCCAAATTAAGAAAGCTAGGCTTTAAATTTAAATATCCTTTTGAAGAAGCCCTCGCTCAAACTATCGAATGGTATAAAACCCACAAGGACTGGTGGCAACCGCTTAAGCAAGCGGGCGGATACGCGGCTTATTACCAAAAG
Organism: bacterium; assembly: GCA_021796015.1. The sequence continues at coordinate 4,892 of JAJYOT010000031.1, read as the reverse complement.
CAGTATGAGAAAGGGAACGCCTCTTTTTCCAAAGCCTCATGATTCAGCCTCAAAGCGCGCCGGCCGTCATGACCGGAACTCTTGGACGGACAAGCGGATGGATTGAAATTATCGTTGGAAGCATGTTTTCCGGAAAGACCCAGGAACTGATTCGCCGCCTGCGTTTAGCCGATATCGCCAAGCAAAAGGTGCAAGTCTTTAGTTCGGTTTTAGACGATCGCTATGCCAAGGATCATATCGTCAGCCACGATAAACACAAAATTCCGTGTCTCGCGCTTAAAAAAGCTTCTGAGGTTCTAAAAAGCGTAAAACCCGAGACCCAAGTCGTGGGGATTGATGAAGTTCAGTTTTTTGACGATAAAATAGTTGAAGCCTGTGAAAGCTTAGCCGATAAAGGCCTTCGCGTCATCGTCGCCGGGCTCGATCAGGATTTTAGAGGCGAACCTTTCATGGTGACGGCTCGCCTGATGAGCCTGTCTGAATTTGTGACTAAAAATCTCGCCATTTGTTCCGTCTGCGGCAACTTCGCCAATCGGACTCAAAGAACCAGCATTTCTAAAAAGCTTATTGAGGTCGGCGCTCTCGACAAATACGAGGCCAGATGCCGAAGCTGTTTTCAACGCCCTAAATAAATTAAGAGCGGTTTTGAGGCTTTTGCTGACGTTTAAGCGCTTCCGCCTTTATTTGGGCTAAGTCCGCCGCAATCTCCATTGAAGTCGGATCGGCTTTCGCCGCGCGCTCAAAATCATAAAGCCGCTTTTGAGGCGAATTTTCAATGTTTCCCAAAGCCGCCCAAGCATAGGCCAAGGTCGGCTCAAGTCTCACGGCTTCCAAAAGTTCCTTTCTGACAAAATTTTTCCGCTGAGAATACCCTAAAAACATCGCGATTTTGGCCTCCTCAAAATCATGATAAGCTCTTAAGAATCTATCCGGATGCGGATGAGAGAAATAATAAATAGATGAGCCTTCCCGAAGATTGGAATAGACTCTTTTGAAATAAGGGCTGCTCTTGGCCCACTGTTTCTCTTTCGCATACGTAAGCCTATCGTATTTAGAATAGAAACCATCCGGAGTAAAAGGCGCATTTTCTACGTAATCAAAATGCTGGGCTATTAGCAGGCGAATCCAATTATCGCGATTATTCGCCACCGCGCTTATGGCATAACGTCGGGCCCCCAGTAAAAACAAGCTCCCGTCGTAGGTATCAATCCGAGCGGACGGCGGGGTATTGCGCCGCGTCCAATCAAGGATGTCGGCAAAAACAAGAGGAGTTTTTTTGGGAAAAGATTCAACTAAAAATCGGTCTAAGGCAACCAAACGAAAAACGACAAGGCCGCCCAAGACAAAAGCCAGATTCCGAATAGGACCTTTAGCCTCTCCTAAAAAACTCGCCACGACAAATATCCAGATTAAAGGGATTAAGGGAATCGAATAGCGAGCAGAAACCGAAGGCCATAAAGAATGAAGTAAGGTCAATAAAATCGCGTAAAGGGCGATGGAAAACACAAGCGGTTGGAGTCTTGACTTTCTCATCAGTTGAACGATACCCGTAGAAAAGAGAAATATGAGAATAAGTCCTAACGAACAACTCATCCAAAGTGGAAACGAGGCCCAAGACCGATTGAGAGCGCCGAGAGGCCCCGCTCCCCACAAAGCGGACGCCACCTCCGTTATATGCTTAAAAGGATTTCCCTTATTTTGCGGAAGGGAAGCTTCCGAAAGCCAATTACTTACATAACCCGTGGAAGAGCCCGCAAGTAAATGATTTCTCAAGAGCCATACGCCCACGGGAATCAAGGACAAAGAACTAAAAACAAGAGCTTTTCTCCAGTTGAACCGTAAAGAAATTAAGGCTGCGAGACAGAAAATCAAAATGACTCCATGGGGCTTAATTAATGGAGAAAGCGCGGCCAATGGAACCCAATAAAAAACCGACTTTCCCGTCGCGTGAAAGAGAGCGTGAAAAAGAATCAATGAGACAGCTAAATAAGCTGTGTCTAAAAAAACGACTCCAGAATAAAAGAGAAGAACCGGACTTAGACAAGTTAAAACAAACGCCCCAAAAGACGCCGCGGGAGTTAAAAGGTCAAGCGCCAAGCGCCAGGAAAAATAAAGCGCAACGGCTGTCTGAAAAAACCCTATGAGAAAATAATAACTCCAGCGCGAGCCCAGGAAATGAACCGGCAAAGCCAAGAGGAGAGGATACCCAGGAAGGGGATCCGTCATAGGTATTCCCATTAAGGGTAAGCGAAATGCTCCCCGCCAGAGAGATTTGGACAGAAGAATAAAGAGCGGCTCATCGCTAAAGCCCCCTAAGGAGTGGTGATAAGCCGCGAAAAAATATAAGAGGACGGCAAAAAAAACGAAAACCCGGGTTCCAAACCTAGCCGTCTTTCGCGCTAAATCAAATCTTGAGTTTACCTCCACGCTCACTCCTAAAAAAACGAGGACCGCCGTTTGGGCGGTCCTCAAACAGAAATACTCAAAACCTTGTCAACTACCCGCAGGAACGATGGGTTGACATTGTTGACTTCCGGCCGAGGTGCAAGTCACGGAAGGAGACGCATCGGCCGATCCTTGAATATGGGTATAAGTAAGCGTATAGCAGCCGTAGGTGCTATTGGACGGACAAGGAGAGTTCCCAGCCGCGCTCCGCGTCAAACTGATGACATATTGGGTCCCACCTGAAGCGGTCGCCGTTCCGGAAAAATATTTCATCTGAGTACAGGTCGCGTCCATGGGATAAGCGCTATTATAAGTCGAGGGGGCGTTTGAGATAGTGGCATTGGCGTACTGGGTTTGACCCAAATAATAGCGAGATTCCGCCCCACGTAAAATATCCAAGCATTGCATCGCCTCGGCCAAGCGGCCTTTTTCAATGACCGCAAAGTATTGTGGAATCGCGATGGCGGCCAAGATTCCGATAATCAGAACAACGACCAAGAGTTCGATCAAGGTAAAGCCGGATTGGCTTTTGCGTCTTAAGTCTAATTTCCGTTTCATTTATCTCTCCGTTTACTTATTTTGAACCGCTTTAACCAATAATACGATGATAGCATTAGTATAGCACAAAAAGTTAAAAGAAGAAGAATATCTATCATAATTCAAATTTCATGAAATACGGACCGGCGCCCATTTTCTATAATATCTCGACATCCCATGAGCGAATATAAAAAAATTGGGCTTATCGCCGGCTCGGGGAGATTCCCTATTCTCTTTGCCGAGGAAGCCAAACGTCTGGGCGTTTCAGTTATCGCCATTGCCATGCCCGGAATTACCGATCCTAAACTTGAACCCCTGGTCTCGCGCCTTTATTATTTCAAGCTCGGTCAAATCTCAAAGCCGATTGAAACCTTTAAGAAAGAAGGCATTAGCCAAGCCGTGATGGCGGGAAAGGTTCAACACGCTTCTCTTTTTGGCGGCATTTCCCCTGATCTGCGCGCGGCCAAAATATTATGGAGAGCCAAGGACCGAAGAACCGATACCCTCCTTGGCGAAATCGCTTCCGAACTCAAAAGCGAAGGCATCGAACTTTTGCCCTCGACTACTTTTCTATCTCACCTTCTTGTTCCGGAAGGACTCCTCAGTCAGCGAAAGCCGACACGGGAAGAATGGGAGGATATTCTCATTGGTTGGAAGGCGGCCAAGGCCGTCGCCGCCTTCGACATCGGCCAAACCGTCGTCGCCAAGGAAAAAGCGATTGTCGCGGTTGAAGCCATGGAAGGGACTGACGCCTGCATTCTCAGGGCCAAAGAAATTGTTCAGGCGCGCGGGGAAAAACCTTCTCTGGTGGTCGTCAAGGTCGCAAAACCCAAACAAGACCTGCGTTTTGATATTCCGATTATCGGTCTTGAAACGCTCAAAGTTTTTTCTCAAGCTTCCGTCTCGGCCTTGGCCTTGGAAGCGAAATCCGCTATGATTTTTGATAAGGACCAATTTATTAAAGAAGCGAATCAACAAAAACTGGCCCTGATTTCTTTCTCTCCCGAGGGACCCTCGGAAAAAACTCTATGAACTCAAACAAACTTAAAGTCGCCGTGATCGGCGCGGGATCCATGGGTAGTCATCACGCCCGGGTCCTCAGTAAAATCCCGGAAGTGGATCTCGTGGCCATTTCGGACTTAAACCTCTGGCGCGCGCAGTTGGCCGCCTGGAAAGCCAACACGACTCCGGTTCGAGATTACCACGACGTTTTCTCCCGCGCCGAAGCGGTCGTCATCTCCGTTCCCACCCCGCTCCATTATCAAGTGGGAAAAGAAGCCCTTGAACGCGGGCTTCATTGTCTCATCGAAAAGCCTCTCGCCTCATCTTTAGATGAAGCGCGAAAGCTTTTGGCCTTATCTCAAGAAAAAAATCTTGTTCTCCAAGTCGGACATATCGAACGCTTTAACCCCGCCGTCCTGGAAGCCGTTAAGCATATTGATCAACCGCGTTTTATTACGGTCGAACGCCTGGGTCCCTATGACCCCCGCATGTCTCACATCGGAGTCGTTTTGGATCTGATGATTCACGATTTGGATATTTTGCTGACTCTGGTTGGGTCCGAAGTCGAATCCATTGAAGCTTTGGGCGCCCATATTTTGTCCGATTACGAGGATATTGCCAACGTTCGCGTACGCTTTAAGACCGGTTGCGTCGCTAATTTGACGGCCAGCCGCATTTCGCTCGCCAAAAGCCGCAAGCTTCGCCTTTTTCAAAAAGACGGCTATATTTCTCTTGATTATGGTAATTCCGATTTGAAAATCTATAAGAAAAAATCGGCAACCATCAAAAATCTTAAGGACATCGAGATATTAAGACCCAAACTCTCTTCGGTCGAGCCTCTTAAAAGCGAACATCTTCATTGGATTGACTGCATTCGCAACAATCTCAAGCCCTGGCCTTCGGCGGAG
>JAJYOT010000002.1 GCA_021796015.1 bacterium | reverse complement strand
AGGCGGTCTTAAACGGCGGGAAAATAGCTCAATAATCTGAGAAAAAATATATTCTCTTGTTACTTAAGTGCGCGGTTGATTTGGAGAATTTGAGCTTTCCAGGGTATTAGAAATATCCTATCTTGGTCGTCTGTTATCCCACGACGATCGGCCCATGACGCGATTTCTTGCGCGAACTTTTTCTCTGACGGAATCGGCGGATATTTTTCTTGCAAGTCTGGGCGATAAAAATAAATAGTCGAGAGGAGCTTCCAAATCAGCCAATCGGTTGGACGCTTTTGAAATAAGCGTTTTAATGATTCTGGCGCGGGCAAAAGCGTATGCGCTTTCCAGTTTGCAAAAATATTTAGACGATGCTTCTCGAGAATGGCTGCTCGGGGAATAACTTTTTGAGGATGCGGATAATAGAGATAATGTGATATCAAATTTGGGTAGGCGGCCTTATAGTTGATGAGTATTTCCTGCCCTTTGAGTCCTCGATTGAGATATCCTTGCCCAACGAAAATTCCCCACTGGAGAGAATATCCAATTTGAATTATGAGGAGAAGCAAGAAAAATCTAAAAATAAGTTTCAACTCTTCGCGACGGGTCTTAATCATTTCCAGTAAAGTTAGGTAGATGGAAATAAGAAGGAAAATTCCGTAAAGAGCATAGCGCGTTTCAAGGGCCTGTTCGAGGCCGAATCCAGTGCGTCCAATGGTCGCCGATACGCAGAAAAGGAGGGAAAAAGTCCCAAGGGACGCGGGCAGAAGGAGAGCTTTGTTTCTCCTCGACTCCATGAACGCTTTTGCAGTTGAGAACAAGCCGATTAAAAAAAGAGAAAAACCGGCGAACTCTCTGGCGATAAAAAATGTATTTCCCGCATACGTATACAGATTTGGAAACAGGAGAATCCTGCCCAAGAGCATGGAAAGATACTCAAGCATTGAGAGGGGATGGTTAAAGGCATAAAAAATCGGAGGTCCCCCGGTTGAGTGAAAATTAAAGCCGGTGAAATAGATGATTCCGCAGATGAGGGCGGTGGATATCCAAATTTTTTTTTGTCGTGGACTGAAATCATTAAACAAAAGATAAATAAATCCCGCGAGCCAAACAAAAAGTCCCTGAAGGGAAGAAAAAGACGCAAGGATGGCAAATAGGACGGCGGTGGCAAAAGCCTTTTGACTGTTTCCTGATTCTTCAAGGCAGAGAATGCACCCAAAAAAACAAAAAGATATCCATTGCCAGGCCATTTGAAATCCCCAGAGGATGTTCTGTGTGTCGGCGAGGTTGAAAAACAGATACGCCAAGGGAACAAACTTCCAGTTCAAGGAATGTCGTTTTAAAAAAATATAAGTAAAACAAACGAAAGCGAGCGTTAAAAATATCCCGCTGGCCACCATGGCCGCTTTGACGTTAAAAGCCGTTAGACGGTAGAGGGCGATAAAAATAAGATTAGGAATCAGCATCCGGTTTTCGTTATGTTGAGCCCAAAGGTGCGCGAATTTGAGGTTCCCGGCATAGAAATGTCCCATCAGGGAGACAATTTCCCAATCATCCCAGAGAGGGACATTAACCCCGTAAGCCGCCAAATAGCCGAAATAAAAAAAGATGGGGGTGAGACTTAAAATAAAAAAAACGACCCAGGATAGTCTTGAAGGAGTTAAAAACCGGTTTTGTCGCATTTTATTTGAATGAGTCCTCTCTCGCCACAATCTTTAAGGTCGGGACAATGCCGTCCCTAGGAGTTACGAGGAAGAGGCATAGTTTACAATTTTTTGAGTTTCCCGCGTGTCGTGTTTGATATAATAAACATCTGTGAAGCCTTTTTTGATTATCTTGTCCGCGCCCTCGGGAACGGGGAAATCCACGGTTTGCCGCCAATTAATGGAGAAGCGAAAAGATGTCTTTCAATCCATTTCTTCGACGACGCGCGCGCCGAGGGCGGGAGAAAAATCGGGGAAAGATTATTATTTCTTAAGCGTGGATGAATTTAAGGCCAAAATTCAAGCCCAGGAATTTTTGGAATGGGCGACGGTGCACGACCATTATTATGGAACTTCTCGTCGTATGATTGATGATTTTCTTGGGAAGGGGCTTTGCCCCCTCTTAGCTATTGATGTCCAAGGAGCGGCATCCATTAAAAAGAAAATGCCGGATTCGGTTTTGATATTTTTGGCTCCTCCCACGATGGAATCTTTGAAGGTTCGGCTGGAGAAAAGAAATGAGGCTAAGGAGGATATGCTCAAACGCTTGGCCGATTCTCGGGATGAAATTTTGGCGGCGGGAAATTACGATTATATCGTCGTCAACGATGATTTAGACAAAGCCGTTTCGCAGATAGATTTGATTATCTCAGCCGAGAAACTGAAAGTTTCACGACAGGATGATTTGTCTAAGATTTTACCGGCTTACACTTAGATAAGAGGAGGCGTGTCTTAAATGGAAAAAGAAAAGGTGAGCGCTCAATCCGAAAAGGGAGAAACAAGCGCTGATAGACCCATTGAGTCTTTGATCTTGGATTTCCCAAAGAGCAAATACGAGGCCATTCCCTTGGCGGCGGAGTGGGGGCAGATACTTCGGCGTAAAGAAGAAAATCGACACATGACTCCCAATGAAATTCTTGAGATGTCCATGCGCGATGTTCTGAGCGGGAAAATTACCTGGAAAGACGTTCGCAAAGCGAGCGCCGAAATTCCGGAAGAGTCGCCTGATGCCCTCCTTAACGGCGCAGATAAGTCTAAATAAGTCAGGCAATCAATATTTCCCGCCGCGTCCGCGTCGAATCGTCTTGGGCGTGACAGGATCCATTGCGGCTTATAAATCTCCTGAAATTGTCCGGGGTCTGACTAAAACTGGTTTTGAGGTCCGTTGCGTTTTAACTCCGAAGGCTAAGGATTTTGTTTCATCCTTGACCTTGGCGACTTTGTCTCATTATCCGCCCGTTGAAAACGAGAATGATTCTCATCTTTGGGAGATGGCCCATTTGTCTTTGGCGGATTGGGCTCCGGTTTTGCTGATTGCTCCAGCGACAGCGGATTTTATCGCCAAGTTGGCCGCGGGGTTTGGAGAGAATGCGCTTTTGGCGCTTGCCTTGGCTTTTAGAGGTAAAGTGATTATTTGTCCGGCGATGGATGGCGGGATGTGGGAACACCCGGCGACGCGAAGAAACGTCGAGACGATTCGCGGGTTCGGCTATGAGGTTTGGGGCCCCGAAACAGGAGAGTTGGCCAGCGGAAAAATAGGAATTGGCCGAATGGTTGACCCTCAAACAATGGTTGAGCGAGTCAAGGGTCTCTGGGGTTCCGAAAAAACGCGGGCGAGGAAATCCCGGTAATGGGCGTTTCTTGGAACGGCCTTCACGTTTTAATCACTTCCGGGCCGACGCGGGAATTTCTTGACCCGGTGCGTTTTCTCTCGAACGCCTCGAGCGGAAAAATGGGGTGGGCCTTGGCCGAGGAGGCTCGGCGCTTGGGCGCCAAGGTCACGGTGGTCAGCGGGCCGGTTTCGAGCCCCGCGCCCGGAAAAGTCGCGGTCAAATGGGTTGGGACGGCTCTTCAAATGAGAAGTCAAGTCTTGAGACTGGCGAAAAAGGCGGATATGATCGTCTCCGCGGCGGCGGTGACGGATTGGCGCCCTAAAAAATTTTCCCCCTCTAAAATTAAGCGAAAAAAAGGCGAAGCGTGCTTAACGCTTGTCCCTAATCCGGATATCATCCGGGAGATTGGAGAAATTAAAAAAAAGAAAGACGCCCAAGCGCGGAAATTTCCCGTCTTGGTCGGCTTCGCGCTGGAAACCGACGGCCTTGAACGTTCATCCTTGAAAAAAATGCGGGAGAAAAATTTGGATATGATTGTGGCCAATTCCCCCGCCTCCTTGGCGTCCGAGAAAATTCGCGCGACTCTGTTCCTAAAAAACGGCGCCAAGAAAAAACTGCCGGTTCTCTCCAAAAGGCTTTGCGCGAGGAAAATTTTAAAAGAGGTGGAGAATTTTTTATGAAGTCAGAGAAAGCCGAACTTGCTTGTCTTTCGACGGAGCTCCGTCGCCGGGTCGTTTTAGCGGATGAATCGGACTGGAATTTCAGAGAAAATCGCCGGAGGACGCTTGAAGAATTAAAATCAGAAGTTGAATCTTGTCGGAGGTGCCCGTTGGGGTTAAGCCGCATTAAAGCCGTTTTTGGAGTGGGTAACCCAAAGGCCAAGATTATGTTTATTGGAGAAGGACCGGGTTATTTTGAGGATAGAAAAGGCGAACCTTTCGTGGGGCGGGCGGGACAACTGTTGGATAAGATTCTTGAATCCATCGGCCTTTCTCGCCAAACGGTTTATATCGCTAACACAGTTAAATGTCATCCGATGAAAAATCCGGCGACTCCTGACGCTCGCTCTAATGATCGCCCCCCCGATGAGACAGAAATAAATGCTTGTCGGCCTTATTTGGATGAACAGATTGATTTGATTGCCCCCGCTTTTATCGTGACTTTGGGAAGCGTTGCCACAAAAGCGATGCTTCATAATGAAGAGCCTATTTCGAAAGTTCGCGGTATTTGGCGCGAATACAAAACCGCATCGGGGAACGTGGTGAGATTGTTGCCCACATTTCACCCGGCGGCGCTTTTACGCAACCCTGATCTTAAGAAACTTGTATGGATGGATATGAAAAATCTTAGATCTGAACTTGAAAAAGGAGCTTGAGTATTCTTATGGACAGAAAACGAACGACGAAGACGAAAACGACGTTTGCCGCGGGAATTAAAAACAGCCTTGCCTACATTAAAACCTTCGCGGATGATAAGGGCGTCGCGGCCGTGATGCCGAGCAGCCGCTATTTGGTAGGGAGAACCCTGCGGGCGATGGATGTCAAGCACGCTAAAAGAATCATTGAATACGGCGCCGCGGCCGGAGTCATGACGCGGAAAATTCTGCAAGAGATGCCCGAAAACGGCAAAATTCTGTCCATTGAGCTCAATGATGGTTTCTATGAAAAACTGAAGTCTCTGAAATCCGATTCCAGGATGAGTCTTTATCACGGAGATGTCCGTCAGATTGATTCTATCGCGAAAGAGCATGGGTTTTCCATGGGCGAAGTCGACGTCATCGTTTCCGGAATTCCGTTCGCCTTTTTAGGATGCGAGGGAAGAGCGGAATTGCTGAGGAAAACTTCCGCTCTCCTCAAACCCGGCGGTCGTTTCGTGGCCTACCAAGTGACCACGCACTTAATTCCCATTCTTAAAAACCATTTCCAGAAAGTTAAGATCCAATTTGAAATCCGGAATATTCCCCCTCATTTCGTCTTTACCGCGTTTAAGTAGAAGGCTGAAAAGAGGCGTCGTCGTTTTCTTTTAGGTGGCAATGCGTATCGCTGAAATTGCTTTTCCCATTCCGCTTGATCGCACCTTCCATTACTTAATTGGAGATTCTGATTCTTTAAAGCCAGGAATGCGGGTGAGGGCCCCTTTCGGGCCTCGAAAACTGATCGGCTTTGTCGTTTCCGTATTTGAGGGAGAACCCGCTCGCCCGCTTAAACCCATTGAAGAAATTTTGGATCCAGAGCCGCTTCTTGACGCGGAGGGGTTTAATTGCGCCTTGTGGATGTCCAAACGTTACGGGGCTCCGTTGGGAGAGTGTCTGAGAGCGGTTTTGCCGAGCTTTATTAAGTTTCCGACTTCAAGATCCAGAGGGAAAAAGAAGATTCTTAAACCCGAGAAAAAAACGCCGGAAGTTTGTTCCGCGTTTGTTTTGACTCCGGACCAAGAAACGGCTTTTTCAAAACTTTCCGAAAGGCTTAAGCTCAATCAATTCCATGCCGCTCTCTTGTATGGAGTTCCCGCTTCGGGTAAGACCGAGGTTTATCGGCGCTTGATTCTTGAGACTTTAAATTCCGGCGCTCAGGCTTTATTTTTAGTTCCTGAAATATCCTTAGCGGGGCCTTTTTTTAAAGAATTTTCAAGCTTGTTTGATTTTCCCGTGGATCTTTGGCACAGCCAAGTTTTGGCGAGCAAACGACGGGAGGCGTGGATGGGACTTAGAAAAGGAGAGCCTCGTCTTATTGTGGGCGCGCGTTCGGCGGTTCTTTTGCCGTTTAAAAATTTAAAGCTTATCGTCATTGACGAAGAGCAAGACGAGTCCTTCAAACAGGAAGGTCAGATTCCTTATTATCATGCCCGCGACGTGGCATTTGTGAGGGCGAAATCCCAACAGGCTCTTCTTGTATTAGGTTCGGCCACGCCTTCCTTGGAATCTTGGAGTAAAACCGAAAAAAGAGAAATGGAGCTTATCGAGATGTCCCGGCGCGTTTCGTGGGTTAAGCGTCCCGTGGTTATGACGGTCCCCCCTAGTCAGGGAAAGACTTTGTCAAATACGCTTATTTCCAAAATTCAAGAACGCTTGTTTAGGCGAGAGCAAGTCATTTTGCTGGTTAATAGACGGGGGTTTGCGACTTTGGTTCTATGCGCCAAATGCGGTTGGGCCGCCCGGTGCGCTTCCTGCGGGGTCGCTAAAATCGCCCACGAAAGCGCAAGCGGAACAATGATTCTCCAATGCCATCATTGCGACGCCAAAAGTCCTTTGCCGGAGCGTTGTGAGAAATGCGGCCATGCCGTTTTGCGTTCCCTGGGCGCAGGGACCCAGAAAATTGTCAGCGAGCTTCAATCGGTTTTACCGGCAGCTAAGGTTTTGCGCCTGGACCGAGATTCTTTAAGCGAGGACGCGAAAGAAGAAAAAAAGATATACGAAAGGTTTTTAGATCAAGAGGCGGATATTTTAGTTGGAACCAAACTCATCGCCAAAAGTTTTCATTTTCCTCAAGTGACCTTGGTGGGAGTGGTCGATTCGGATCTTATGCTGTCGATGCCAGACTTTAGAGCTTCGGAACGAGCGATGCAACTTTTGGCCCAGGTGGCCGGGCGTTCGGGTCGGGCCGATAAGCCGGGAGAGGTCATTTTGCAAACGCTTTCTCCTTCTCATCCGGCTGTCTCTGAAACGATTTCCGGAGATTATACGCGCTTTGCCAAGGAAGAGTTAAAAACACGCAAAGAACTGCGTTATCCTCCTTATTGCGATTTGACCCGGCTTGTTTGGGAGTCCGAGGAAAAAAATGCCGCCAGGCAGGCGGCGATGGAGGCCGCTGAAATATTGAGAGCTCTTAAGGTTTCAGGGCATGAATGCGTCGGCCCGTCTCCCTGCGTCTTGTCGACTCTTCGAGGACTTTACCGCGAACACCTTTTAATTAAATCTCCCTCTGAACGCTGGGAAGAGGCTTTGACCGTAGCGAGAAACTTGAAAGTTCCCAAAGGGGTTTATCTGAAAATTAACAGCGATCCCTACGATCTTTTTTAATGCTAAAATGAGCGTAATGTCACCCAAAGATTCATTGGCGACTTTGACACGGGGTTGTGTCTCTTTAGTTGACGCTCAAGAGTTGGAGTCTTTGCTTGACTCTGGAAGAGCCCTGCGCGTTAAGCTGGGAGTTGATCCAACTTCTCCCGACCTCCATTTAGGGCATAGCGTGGCTTTGTCAAAATTGCGGGCTTTTCAAGATTTGGGCCATACGGCGGTTTTGATTGTTGGAGATTTTACCGCTTCAATTGGAGATCCTTCCGGGCGTGATTCGACCAGACCCTCCTTGGATGCGAGCGAGATTAAAAAAAATGCCGAGACTTATAAATCCCAGGCTTTTAAAATTTTAGATCGAAACAAAACGGAAATTTATTACAACTCCGAGTGGCTTAAACCTTTTATGGGTGGAGGTCTTCTTTCTGCGCTCAAATCAATTACGGTTCAGCAGGTTTTAGCGAGAGAAGATTTTAAACAGAGACTTAAGGACAATTCCCCCTTGACGATGCTGGAAACCCTATACCCTGTCTTCCAAGGCCAGGATTCTGTCGCGGTGAAATCCGACATCGAGCTGGGCGGAAACGATCAACTGACGAATCTTTTGATGGGAAGAAAAATGCAGGAGTTGGCGGGGCAAAAGCCCCAGGTGATTATGACGGTTCCTCTTTTGCTCGGCCTTGACGGGGTCAAAAAAATGTCAAAATCTTATGGAAATGCAATTGGGCTGACCGACACTCCGCGAGATATTTTTGGAAAAACGATGTCTTTGTCGGATGAATTAATGATGAATTATTATGAACTCTTGACCGCTCTGAATTTAGACGAAGTTCGCGCTCTCCATCCCATGGAGGCCAAGAAAAATCTGGCTCAGATCTTAACCGCTCGCTTTCATGGGGAAGATGCGGGCAAACAGGAGCGGGCTTTTTTTGAGGAGACGTTTTCAAAAAAGAATATTCCTCAAGACATCCCCATGGCCAGTTTCTCCCCTTCAGCCAGCCTTATCGAAATGGTTTTGAAATCCGGGGCGGCCAAATCTAAAAATGAGGCGAGACGCCTTTTGGATCAAGGAGCCGTTAAAATAGACGGGACCAAGGTGCTGGAGGAACGACCTTTGCATCTTCCGCAAAAGTTTACCTTGCAGGCAGGAAAGCGTCATTTTTTGTCGGTTGAAATTATGTCGGAAAAACAGGAGATAAAATGAAAATAAAACGAGTCATAGGTCTAATTGTTGTCGCGGTGATGGGGCTTTCGTTTCTTTCGGTGAAGGCAAACGCTCAGGGACAGCCAAGTTCCTGGGATGCGAGAATTACTTTTCTTCAAGGGAGCGTCAACTTCTATCCGGCTAGTTCTCCCAAGCAAGGCTATGTCGCGGTCGCCGGTCTTCCGCTTAAATCTGGTGATCGAATTGTGACCAATGCCGGCGGCCAAGCCCAAATCGCTTTTAATGGAAGCGGAGTATTGACTTTGACTCCCAATTCCAGTTTTACGGTCAAAGCGCTCAGTCAATCTAAAACTTCTCTTTTTCTGGGACTGGGGAACATCATCGCGAAGTTTGATCACCTCTTATCCGGTGAAAACCTCCAGGTTCAGACTCCGATGGCAGTCGCCGCTATTCGCGGGACGGAGTTTGGCGTGAGCTTTTCCAAATCCTCCGGAGCGAAGGTTGGAGTTTTTGACGAGGGAAAAGTCGAAGTGACGAACCATTCCGGGCATGAGTTCTTAAAGCCGCATCAAGAATTAGCGGTGAAATCGAAAAACGGAAAACTGCCTCATGTGCGTTCTCTTCACTATTTTTTGAGATACGACAAGCAAATGTCCGGGCTTCGAAAATCCTTGGCGGCGGTACGTTTAACTTGGAAACAAGAACATAAAAACGTTTTCAGACAGCAAGGTTCTAATCGCAATCAAGTTCGTAAGAACCTCATGCAAAAAATGAAAAAATTGGCGAGAACTGGACGGCGTCGTCTTCAACGGTTCCAAAATGGAAATCCAGGTCATCCAAGAATGCGGCATCAACAGTAGATAATTATGCCTGTTTTGGAAAAAACAGAAGAAAAAGCCGCTTTCACTCCTTCGACCTTGTCGGGAATTCCGGCCCGTTTAGTTTACGGGCCGGAAGATATATCTAAGGTTGACTTTGAGACGGCTATTGGGCGTCCCGGACGTTATCCCTATACTCGGGGGCTTAAGAGCGGAGGGTATCGCACGGGACACTGGACGATGCGGCAGTTTGCCGGACATAAGACCGCCAAAGATACGAACGAGCGCTTTAAATATTTGCTTGCGCATGGTGAAACCGGTCTTTCCACGGCCTTTGATCTACCAACCTTGATGGGACTTGATTCCGATGATCCGCGTTCCTTGGGAGAGGTCGGACGGGAAGGCGTGGCGGTGGATACTCTTGCCGATATGGAGGCCTTATTTTCCGGCATTGACATTGCTAAGGTTTCGACCTCCATGACGATTAACTTGCCGGCTCCGATTCTTCTTTGTATGTATTTGGCGGTGGCTAAAAAACAAGGCGTTCCATTTAAGCGCGTTAGAGGAACTTGTCAGACGGATATTCTCAAGGAATATATCGCTCAAAACGAATACCTTTTCCCCCCGGAAGCGTCTTTGCGCATTGTTTTAGATACGATTGAATTTTGCGTGAGGGAAGTTCCGCGCTTCTACCCTATTTCCATTTCCGGTTATCATATCCGGGAAGCTGGGGCTGACGCCGTTCAGGAACTCGCGTTTACCTTGGCGGATGGGCGCGAATACGTTGAACGCTTGATCAAAAGAGGGCTCCAGGTAGATGATTTCGCCTCCCACCTTTCGTTTTTCTTCGATGTTCACAATTACTTTTTCGAGGAAATTGGGAAATTGCGGGCGGCGCGTAGGATTTGGGCGACGATGATGAAAGAAGAATTTGGAGCTCAAAAGGAAATTTCCTGGATGCTTCCCATGCATTGTCAAACGGCAGGCGTGAGTCTCACGGCGCAACAGCCGCTAACCAATATCGTGCGCGTGGCTTACCAGGCTTTGGCCGCGGTTTTGGGTGGAACGCAAAGCTTGCACACCAATTCTTATGATGAGGCGTTGTCCTTGCCGACCGATCAGGCGGTGCGTTTGGCTTTAAGAACCCAACAAATTCTGGCTTTTGAAAGCGGGGCTACCGACACCCCGGATCCTTTCGGAGGATCTTATTATCTGGAATCCTTGACTGATGAGATATTTTCTCGCGCTTCCGCTTTAATGCGAAAAATCAAGGAGTTGGGTGGGGTGGTGCCTGCCATTGAAAAAGGGTTTTTCCACCGAGAAATCGCCGAAACCGCTTATCGTTTTGAAGTAGATTTGTCCGAAAAGAGAAGAAAAATCGTGGGAGTTAATGTTTTCGCTTCGGATTCTCAAAGACCGAAAATTTTAGAAATTAAAAATTCCGTCGAGGCTCGCCAGGTTCGGTCTTTAAAGAAATTGCGAAAGTCGCGGGATAATGCGCTGGTTGAAAAAAACCTTGCTCAAGTTAGAAACGCGGCCAAGGGAACGGAAAACCTTCTTCCATCCATTATGGAGGCGGTGGAAGCCTATGCGACGGTCGGTGAAATTGTCTCCGCCCTTAAAGATTCCTTCGGAGAATGTCCTGTTTTTGGGAATTAGGTTTGAGAGAGCATAAAAGAGTTCTCGTCGGCTTTGCCGTTATCCTAGTTTTAATTTCCCTTTTCCTTTTTGTTTTTCGCAAACCCAAAGAAGAAGTGTTGGTCAATCTTCCTCAAGGGGTTTCCGCCTCCCAGGCCGCGAACATTCTTAAAGAGAATGACATTATTACCTCTAAATTAGTTTTTCGCGCGGCGGCAAAGCTCACGGGAGTGGACCGCCATATCGAAGCCGGGGTCTATCAGCTTCAAAAACATATGTGGCTTTTTTCTCTCTTAAGAATTTTAGATGAGGGTTCA
Source organism: bacterium (assembly GCA_021796015.1). Next base: position 57,200 of record JAJYOT010000002.1, on the reverse strand, counting down.
ACCCGGGGCATCAAGGTGGTTATTCCGGAAGGGTTTTCTGCCCGGCAGATTGCGGAAAGATTAGAAGCCTTAGGCATTTGTCCGGCGATTGACTTTGAGAACTACGTGGCGACTAGAAATTTGGAAGGTTCTTTGTTTCCTTCCGTTTACTATTTTGATCCCAATACTCCCCCCGTTAAAATCGCCCAAAAAATGGAAGATGAATTTTTTCACGTGATTGGGGCGGCCTATCAAAAAGCAAATCCAAAGCCTTATTTAAACTTTCGTCAAGCCGTAATTTTGGCGTCCATTATTCAAAGAGAAGCGGTCCTAGACAAAGAAAGGCCGATGATTTCGGCGGTCTATATTAATCGCTTGAAGTTGCGCATGAAGCTTGAGGCCGATCCCACCGTCCAGTACGCGCTGGGGCGGTGGAAAAAACAATTGACTAAGAGAGATTTGCAAGTTGATTCGCCTTATAACACCTATCTTTACTACGGTCTTCCCCCCGGCCCGATTTCTAGCTTTGGACTCAGTTCTTTTCTTGCGGCTTTAAATCCAGCCCAGACAAACGCTCTTTATTTTGTCTCGGACGGGGAAGGCGGTCACCGTTTTGCCGCGACCAATGAAGAACATATGCGCAATAAGGAATTGTTTAAGGAAGCCGTGCGGAAAAATAAAGAAAAACAAACCGCCAATTTTTCTCATTGACAAAGATGCGGCATTGATAATAAAATTCTAGGGACGTAAAATTCAAAAAAAGGAGATACAATGAAACAACAAAATAGTTGGTTGGTCGTCGCCGCGATGGGCGCGTTCTGCCTTTTTGTCAACGCATCCCAGGCTCATGCGGCCAAGCATAAGAAAAAGCATAAAGCCCAAGTCGCGCAGTCTTCCGATGCGCCCGCGTCTCAAAGTCAAAGTTCCGGAGACACCTATGTCAATGTCGGGAAGGTCGGGTTCGGACCTTCCATGGATTCGGCCTTGGTTCCGTTAACGACCGAAGGAGGCGAGTCCGTGCAATGGGGAACTCTTGATGGCCGCTATTGGGTCAACAATAAATTCGGATTTGACGGAGGTTACGGCTTGGGTTTTCCGCAGATCAGCCCTAAAAGTTCGACCTTGATTTCCTTGCGGGCGGAGGGAATGATGGCGCTTAAGGAAACCCGTCAGAATATTTTCTATGCCGATGCGGAAATTCTTCCCATGTTTACTTCCGGTTCCGGAAGCAGCACTTCTTTCTGGGGAATTCAAGGCGGAGTCGGCCTTGAACACGCGGTGAAGGATATGCCCGTTAGTTTCTACACCGAATGGGAACCTTTGTCCATTGATATATATTCCGCAGGCGGCGGTGCTTCCACAAATACCAGCTTGGGGATTTTGGGCGGAATCATGAACTTCACCATCGGACTTCGCTACTACTTCTAAATTAAACAAAAACCCGGGTTGGGCTTCGTGTCCGCCCGGGTTTCTTTTTTTGTTAAACTATTCTTATTCTCCTTCTATGATTCAGAGCTTAATCTATTCTCTTATCGGAACGCCGAGCGAGCGGACGCTGAAAAAATATCGTCCGTTGCTTGACGCTGTGAACGCTCTTGAAAAAGAGGTTCAGGCTCTTCCCGATAGCGCATTTCCCCAAAAAACGGCTGAACTGAAAGAAAAAGTAAAGCTGGCCGTAGAAGAAAAAATGCCGCGAGAATTGCCAGAAGACGAGGAATCGAAAGAAAAGATGATCAAAGCCGTTTGGCAGGAAGTTTTAGACGGATTTCTTCCCGAGGCTTTTGCGCTGACTCGAGAAGCTTCCCGGCGTTCCATCGGGCTTCGTCAATTCGACGTTCAAATTTTGGGCGGCATCGTTTTGCATCATGGGGCTATTGCCGAAATGAGAACCGGCGAAGGAAAAACCTTGGTTGCCACGGCCCCGGCTTATCTCAATTGCTTGCTCGGTCGTGGAACCCATATTGTGACGGTCAACGATTATCTGGCCAAGCGCGACTGCGAATGGATGGGAAAGGTTTTTCGCTTTTTGGGGCTTACGGTCGGATATGTTCAGCATGATATGCCCAATGAAGAGAGGCGAGCGGCCTATGCTTCGGATGTGACCTACGTCACCAATAACGAAGTTGGTTTCGATTATCTGCGTGACAATATGGTCGTCAGAAAAGATGAGCGTGTTCTTCGTCCCCTTCATTATGCGGTTATCGACGAAGTGGACTCTATTCTTATCGATGAGGCGCGAACGCCTTTGATTATTTCTGGAGCCGCTGAAAAATCAACCGATCGCTACGCCATCATTAACCGTATTATTCCCGCCCTTAAGGTCCGAAAAATTACCGAGGAAGAAGAGATTCAGTCTAAATACACCGGGGAAGATTTGAGCAAGGGTTATGACGCGATTGTGGATGAGAAAAATCATACCGCGGTTTTGACCGAAGACGGAGTACAAAAATGCGAGAAGCTTCTGAGTATTCCAAATCTCTATGATGATTTGGAAGGAGAATGGGTTCATCACATTACCCAAGCCTTGCGCGCTCATCACCTGTATTCACGAGACGTTGATTATGTGGTTAAAGACGGCGAAGTCGTCATTGTAGATGAATTTACTGGGCGCTTGATGCCGGGACGCCGCTGGTCGGATGGGCTTCACCAAGCGGTTGAAACCAAGGAACATTTGCCCCCGAAAGAAGAAAATCAGACTTTAGCGACGATTACGTTCCAAAATTTCTTTAAGATTTATAAGAAAATGGCCGGCATGACCGGAACCGCGATGACGGAAGAAGACGAGTTCTTGGAGATTTACGGCGTTCCCGTCTACGAGATACCCACTCACCAGCAGATGATTCGGCAGGACTTTCCCGATTTAATTTACCGAACCGAACGGGAAAAATACCGCGCGATTGCCGATGAAATAAAAGAGCTGTGGAAAGCAGGTCGCCCGGTTTTGGTTGGAACCCGTTCGATTGAAAAATCGGAAAAATTGTCGGCGATACTGAGAAACGAGGGTATTCCGCATCAGGTTTTAAACGCCAAGTATCACGAGCAGGAAGCCCATATTATCGCTCAAGCCGGCAGAAAAGGCGCGGTGACGATTGCGACCAACATGGCGGGCCGCGGAACGGATATTTTGCTGGGCGGAAACCCTCAAGACAAAGAAGAGTATGAGCTGGTCAAAAATCTCGGAGGTCTCCACGTTCTAGGCACTGAAAGACACGAAGCCCGAAGAATCGACAATCAGCTTCGCGGTAGATGCGGCCGGCAAGGGGATCCCGGTTCTTCCCGTTTCTATTTAGGCTTAGATGACGAACTCATGCGGCTTTTTGGTTCCGATCGTCTTTCCCTCATCATGGAAAAATTGGGCATGAAGGAAGGCGAGGTCATTGAATCGCGTTTGGTCTCGCGCCAAATTGAAAGCGCCCAAAGGCGCGTTGAAACGCATCACTTTGACGTTCGCAAGCAACTCTTAGATTATGACAACGTCATGAATAAGCAACGGGAAGTGATTTACCGCCTCCGCAACGATGTTTTAGACAATGAAACCATCACCCCTCAAATTCATTTGATGATGGAAGAAGATTTGCGGGATAAAATCGAGGAAATCGCCCCCGGAGACTCTCATGCCGAAACTTGGGACATCCCCACCTTTAAAGCCTATCTCGAGCGGGTGTTTGGGGTTAATTGGAGCGTGAGCCAAGATGAGATTCTCAAATACGACAAAGCCGCCCTTTTAGATGAGACGCTCAAAGCCGTTAAGGCTCTTTATCTTGAACGGGAAAAAGAGTTTGCCGGTTTTGATTTTAGAGAAATTGAGCGTATGATTTTGCTTCAGATGATCGACCGCTCCTGGAAAGGGCATCTTTATGATCTTGATCATCTCAAAAAATCCATCGGCCTTCGCGCTTACGGACAAAAAGATCCGAAAATCGAATATCAAAGAGAGTCCTTCGTTCTTTTCGAGGCGATGCTGGCTAAAATTCGCGAGCAAGTCATTGAATACCTCTTTAAAGTTGAGGCTCCTAAAATTCCCCCCCCGCACCCCGAAGAGAGAGTGACCTTAAACCACCAAGAGGGAGTTTCATCCAAGGAGGCGAAAAACGAGCGCGTATCGTCTAGAAACGCTCTTGAACAAGAATCCGGCGATGATTCTTTACCTGAAGTCGCAAAAATAGGCCGTAACGATCCCTGTTATTGCGGCTCCGGGAAAAAATATAAAAAGTGTCACGGGGCTTAAAAGAACTTTTCCTTGCCCTTTCCAGCGGCGTTTTAACCGCCCTTTGCCTTCCTCGTCCGGGGATGTGTTTTCTAGGCTGGATTTCTCTCATTCCGCTTTGTTTGGTTTGCCGTCCGGGTTCCTCGGTTAAAAAATCTTTTGGGCTTGGTTGGGTGGCGGGTTTTTCTTTTCATGCGGTTTCTCTTTTCTGGATTTACCAGACCTGCCGTTTTGCCGGAATTAATATTTTTCTCGCGATTTTATCCTGGGTTTTGCTTGCTGGATTTTTAGGAATCCATTGGGGTTTTGTTTCCGCCTTGACCTCCTGGGTCTCGTTAAGACCCCTGGACGTATTCATTCCCTGGATTTGGGGGGTTGTATGGTCGGCTTTAGAGTTTTTATGGTTCAAAACTCCGCGGCTTTCTATGGATCTTCTGAGCTACACTCAATATCGTTATCTTTCTCTCATTCAAATTGATTCCGTGTTGGGGCCCTTGGGACTTGGTTTTTTTGTTCTTTTTTTTAACGCCGCTGTCGCCTACTTTTTATACTGCGAAAAGTCAAAACGGCGTTGGGCTTTGACCTGGGTCATCATGAGCGGGTTTTTCATCATTGGAATTTGGGGATACGGAGCTCTCAGTCTTTCCAAAGGGCCAGAGCCAACATCCACGGTTTCAGTCGCTATTTTGCAGCCCAATATAGACCAATATCAAAAATGGAGTTCCAACTCCGCTTCGGAAATTACCGCTAATTTAGAAAATCTTCTCTTAGGGCCTTGGGCAAAAAAACCCCGGTTAATTCTGTGGCCGGAAGCGGCTTTACCGAGACTTTTGGGTCAGGAGAAAACAATTCTGGAGGCTTCCTCCGCGGGCTTTCGTTGGAAAAGCTATCAAGTTATTGGCGCGGTCGTTCAAAATTCTACTCACCTCTACAATGCCGCTTATTATCTTAATCCCCAAGGCGAAACTCAAGGTTTTTACGCCAAAAGAGAACTAGTTCCTTTCGGCGAATATGTTCCCTGGGATTTTTTACGAAAATTTATTGGGTATTTAGATGAGTTGGGAAATATGACTCCCGGGCCTTCTTCTCCGCGTTTACTTAAAACTAATTTTGGGAAAATTGGGTGTACTATTTGTTATGAAGCGGTGTTTCCGTTTTTATCCCGGAGTGAGGCCGTAAAAGGGGCGCGTGCGATTGTCAATATCACTAATGACGGATGGTATAAAGAAACCTGGGGTCCTTATCAACATTTTTATATCAACCGTTTTCGTGCCGTTGAAAACCGCCTTTATGTTCTTCGGGCGGCCAACACCGGCATTTCCGCCGAAATAGACCCTTGGGGCCGCATTCTTGGTCGTTTGCCTTTAAATTTTCGCGGGCGACTCGAGGTGAAACTCCCCCTCGCTGATCCATTTCCGCAGCGTTCACTTTATGCCCGCTTTGGAGATTGGTTTGGGGTTCTTTGTTTGGGCCTTGGACTTTTATTGGTTCTTAGCCGTCTTAGAAGCGTTCTTTTCTCCCTCTCATAATATGCGCTTCGTTTATTCTTCCCGTTATGTGGTGGATTTGGGCGGGCATGTGTTTCCAACGAAAAAATTTGCCGAAACCGCGGAGAAGCTCAAAAAATGGTTGCCCTTTGTGGAGCCGGAAATGCCCTCTCGAGAAGATTTGCTTTTAGCTCATACTGAAGATTGGGTGGATAAAGTGGTCTCAATTCGGATGACTCTCCAAGATGAGACGCTTATGGAACTTCCGTTTACGCGGGAAGTTTCTGAGTCTCATCAACTCTCCGTCTCGGGAACTATTCTCGCTTGCCGTGATGCCCTGGAGTGCGGAACGGGGCTTCATATCGGCGGCGGCTCTCACCACGCATTTTCCGATCATGGGGAAGGCTTTTGCGTCTTAAATGATCTCGCCTGTGGAATACTCAAGATGCTCAAAGAAGCCAAAATTCAAAGGGCGGCGGTGATTGATTTGGACGTCCATCAGGGAAACGGCACGGCTCAAATTTTCTCGAAAACTCCCAAGGTCTTTACTTTTTCAATCCATCAAGAAGACATCTATCCGGAAATCAAACAGAAAAGTTCGTTGGATATCCCTGTCGCTCGCGGGACCGGAGATGAAGAATATCTCAGTTTATTAGAAAAAAATTTGCCGGCTGTTTTTGCGCATCAGCCGGAATTCATTGTCTATCAAGCGGGCGTTGACTGCTATCAAAAAGATATTTTAGGTTCTCTCAACCTTTCGCAAGAAGGCCTTTTAAAGCGAGACTTAATGGTTCGCGATTTTTGCCGAAAATTCAAGGTTCCCGTGGCTGTGACCTTGGGCGGCGGTTATTCCCGGGAAATCGAAGAGACGGCTTCTCTTCATGTCCAGACCCTTTTATGTTTTGTAGAATGACTAGCGCGTAAGGTAAAACCATGTTTCAAGAAACGAAAGGTCAAGTCGAAAAACTTAAAACATGGCTTTCTAATCTTGAAAAACTAGTCGAACCTCGGAAATTAGAGTCGGAGATTTCTCACCGTGAGGCGGAAGCTTCTCAGCCCGCTTTTTGGTCCGATTCCGGACGCGCTAAAAAAAAATCAAAAGAACTTAACGAGCTTAAAAAAAAGCTTGAGGAATTTTTGTCTCTTCGACGTGGGTTGGAAGACCTTGAGGTTCACTTGGATTTGGCCCATGAAGCGGAGGATTCTTCCGAGTTTCTGGAAATCGAAGAAAATCTTAAAAAATTAGAAGGGCGGTTTCATCTTTTAGACGCGACTTTAAAGCTTTCCGAAGAACACGATTCTTCTGATGCGATTATCAGCTTTCACGCCGGCGCGGGCGGAACTGAAGCTTGCGACTGGAATGAAATGCTGATTCGGATGTACACCCGCTGGGCGCAAAATCGCGGGTTTACGATGCAGGTCACGGATTCTCTTAAAGGCGAAGGCGCGGGAATGAAGAGTTTGACCGCTTTTATCCGTGGAACCAATGCCTATGGGCTTTTAAAAGGAGAGATCGGGGTTCATCGCTTAGTGCGTATTTCTCCATTTGACGCGAATAAGCGCCGCCATACTTCTTTTGCCTCGGTGGATGTTTTAGCCGATATCGAAGATGATATTGAAATCGAAGTCTCTGATTCTGATGTAAGGCTTGAAACTTTTCGAGCCGGCGGGCACGGCGGCCAAAACGTGAACAAGGTTGAAACGGCGGTAAGGCTTATTCATCTTGCGACGGGGCTTGTCGTCAGTTGTCAGACGGAACGAAGTCAAATGCAAAACCGGCTGAACGCGATGAGAATGTTGAAAGCCAAGCTCTATGAAATCGAGCTTGACAAAAAACGCTCAAGCGCCGAAAAACGCTATGACGAAATGGGTTCCATCGCCTGGGGTCATCAAATTCGCAGTTATGTGTTTATGCCGTACCAACTGGTCAAGGATTTAAGAACCGGGTATCAAACTTCTCAAATCCAAAATGTCATGGACGGCGATCTTGATCCGTTTATTGAGGCCTATCTTTCCTGGCTTGCGGCCGGACGCCCGCCGCGAAAAACGGAAATGGAGGAGGCCTAGACAAAGGCTTCTCTCTGTGTTATACTTTTCAAGAGTAGAATATTATGAGTAAAACGGCGCTAATAGTTGACAATTCTCGTCTGGTTCGCACCTATCTTAAAGAGCTTCTCCAAAACGAAGGTTTTGAAAAAATTGTGGAAGCGGCCAGCGCTAAAGAAGCCATCGCGGCTTTCAATGAACATAAGCCGGATTTAATGACTCTCGATATCATCATGCCGGAAGAATCGGGAATAAACGTCTTAGAGGCGATTTCGCCTCAAAAGCATCAAACTAAAATTTTAATCGTTACTGATTTCGGGCAAGAACCGGTGGTCGAAAAGGCTCTTAGAGCGGGAGCCGCATCCGTCATTTATAAGCCGGTCAGAAAAGATTCTCTCAAAGCGGCCATTGAGGGGCGTCTGGAAGCCGTCTCCGGAGCCAAGCCCAAGGCCTTGGTTGTGGATGACTCCATGATGATGCGGGTTTTGGTTCGAGATTTTCTTGAAAAAGCGGGGTGCGAGGTCATTGGCGAAGCCGTGGATGTGCCGAGCGGAATCAAAGCCTATCAAGATTTAAAGCCGGATCTTATGACCTTGGATTTAGTCATGCCGGGAGGGTCCGGCATTGACGTTCTAAAAAGCGTCATGACTTCTAATCCCAAGGCCAACGTCATTATCATCAGCGCCGTTTCCCAAGATCAAATTACCCAGGAGTTAATGTCCATCGGAGCTAGGACCATCGTCAATAAACCGGTGACGCTTCAAAAGATCACGGAAGCTTTGGCTAAGACCGATGTCGCAGCGTTTAAATCCTCAAAAATTGTTCCGCCTCCCCCTCCCGTCAATGGCAACGGAAACCATACGGGCTGGAATGATTTTCGTGATATGCTCAAACCCGCGACGGAAAAATGTGTGGAAGCCCTCAATGTTTTATCTCAGTCAAAGTGGGTCATGACTGGAATGGATGTCTATGAAAGAACATCTTATGATATGCAGGCTTTTCCTCCGGAAGTCAAGGATATCGTTTTTGTTCAGATGTCTGTATCTACGGATGTTCCTGTTATTGGGCTTTTTGGGGCTCCCCATGATCAATTCGTGAAAATGGCGCAAAAAATGCTGGAAGCCCATTTTTCAAGTTTGACGGATAAAGACAGCGCCATTAAACTCATGATTCTGGAATGGGCCAATATCATCATTACTAATTTTTTAAATACGTTTGCTGACGCCTTGGGCTATGCGGTTATGAGCACTCCTCCTGAAGTGGTTGATTCCTCGGTTGAAGAAGCCATTCGCAAGGCTTCTTCTGAAATTAGCGATGTCGCGAAAAAAATATTGGCCGCTCATATTCGTTTTTCGTGTCTTGAATGGAATGCGTCTTGCGAGACGATACTCATGGTGCGGGAAGATTGTCTTGACCGTATCCTTCCAAAGAAAAAGTAAAGGGAGGCGTTTATGGCTGGATATAAATTCTTAGTCGTGGATGATTCCGTCTTTACGCGAATGCATATTAAAGGTTTTTTGGAAGGAAAAGGCCATGAAGTGATCGCCGAGGCGGGTAACGCCGAGGAAGCAGTTCAGCAGTACCAAGCCAAAAAACCTGATTTGACAACCATGGATCTCAATATGCCGGGCCGCTCGGGGTTAGAAGCCATTAAGGAAATTAAAAAGATAGATCCTAATGCCCGGTTCATTATTGTCAGCGCGGTGGATCAAAAATTGGTTCATGATGAATATACCGCATGGAAAGCCTGTGAATACGTCGGGAAGCCTCCAGAATGGGATAATCTCAACGCCGCGATTGATAAGTTGATGAAACCCTCCTAATCCTTTGGGATTTTTATTTGTATTACTGCTTGGCAAACTGCGCGATTTCTTCGTTTATTTGTTCCGCCTTACAAACAATCGCTTGAGGGTTTCCATGGATGGCGTTTTCCGGCATGGACGGAATAATGGCGGTTTTGGGGTCTTGAATCAAGACCTTTCCACCTTGGGCGAGAATGGCCTTGGCTCCTTCGGTTCCGTCCAGTCCCATACCGGATAAAATGACGGCCAAAGCGTTTCTTTTGAAATTTTCCGCAAGAGAGATCAGAAATTCATCCAGATTGGGCTGAAGCGGAACTTGTCCAGGCTTAAATTTTCGGGCATTTTCCAAAATGGCGATTTTTCCTATATAGCTTCTTTGAAACATCAATGTTTTCTGGACCGGAGATAAAATCACGTTGCCTTCTCTTAAGATTTCTCCGCCTTTGGCCATGGCGACGGGTTTGCCAAGACTTTTAGATAAGAAATCCTTAAATCCGTCCCATACCGGGGCGCTCATGTGCTGGCTGACGAGAGTGGTTGCGTTAAAATTCTTGGGAAGCTTAAGAAGGATGTCTTTAAGTATCTCAACGGCTCCGGTAGAACCCACTATTCCCAAGGCCTTTTGAGATGGAAGGGCGGCTTGACTCAGCGCATGTCCGAAACGATTCTTCTGATATTGGGAGAGAAGCGATTCTTTTGAACTTTTGGCCAATCGGAAAATAGCTTCTCCTAATTCCGGAAGTAGCCAGCCAAGAGATAAATCGCTGGCTGGTTTTGAATAAAGAACTGTGGCCCCAATTCGAGAGGCTTCTTGAAAAACTTCCGATGACGTCGGGTAATTAGACGGTAAAAAAAGAAGAATCGGGATGGGGTTTTCCCTCATTACTTGTTCGGTTATGTAGAGAGCGTCATGCGGTTTTAGAAAAAAATCGAGAATGATTGCTTGCGGAGAATATTTAAGAATCATCGGCATGATTTCAGAACTGCTACTCATTCGTGCGACGACCGAGATTCCTAAATTTTGAAGAGCTTGGGATAATTTATTTTGAAACTCCTGCGTTTCGGTCGCGATCGCAACTCGAGGCTGGCTAATTTCGTTTGATGGTTGATTAGCCACTCGTGGGGAAGTTTCTAGACCCTCTGGACCCATGGCGATTATCTAAGCGAGATACAAAAATCCTTTTTGATTTCGATATTATACATTACGTGGGCCCTGCTTTTCTGAGCACTCCCGGGTGAATTCCTGATGTATCAAATAAGCGATCATAGGTGTTTCCAACCAGGACTTCCGACGCCCCTAGAATTAAAAGGCCCCCCACTTCGAGAGCTTTATGAAAATTATGCAAAGCCTTGTCTTTGGCTTCTTGCGCTAAATAAATCATGGAGTTCCGGCACAAGATAACTTGGCAGTTGGTGAGAAAAGGCTCGTTAATATAGCTGTGTTCGCGAAAACGGACCATCGCGGCTATTTTGGGTGAGATTTTATAACTCCCATTTTTTTCTTGAGTAAAAAATAAATTAACGCGTTTACTGGAAAGGGATAGAACTGATTTCTCGGGATAAATTCCGGCCTTGGCTTTAGCCAAGGCAATGGGGTCCACGTCAGAAGCGTAAATCGTGATGGGCGGCGGGTTTGTGCTTAAAAGACTCATCTCATAGGCCAAAATTGCCAAGCTGTAAGGCTCTTCTCCAATAGAGCATCCGGCCGACCAAATCGTTAAAGGGTGAGGACGTGAGAAAAGCGGCCTAAAAATATTTTTTTCAATGTAGTCCCAAATAGGCGGATCACGAAAAAACTCGGTGACATTGATGGTGAGGGTGTCAAAGAGAATGTCCCATTCCTCGGGATGAGCCGTTAAGTATGACTCGTAAGCGGCGTAATCATTTTCTTTTAATTTAACAGAGAGAAAGCGCGATTGAATTCGTCGTTGGATAAAGGTGGAACGGTATTCCCTAAAATCAAGCCCGCGTTTATTTTGAAGGCGCCCTAAAATCCGTAGGAGAATTTGCTCTGAAGAATCCTGGCTTGAAGTCGCCATAGGACGGCCCTGAGCGTTTAACCGCGCGCAGTTTCCATTTCTCCAGCTTGTCCTCTGAGTTTAAAGGTCTTGATGATGTTATTGAGCGTATCAGACATTTCTTGAAGTTCAAGAGAAGATGAATAGGTTTTTTGGGCGTCTTCCACGAAACTTTGGCTGAGGCTGGTGACGAGTTCAACGGAGGCGGATATTTCTTCGGTTGTTGCCGAGTGCTCTTCGGCTGCGGCCGCAATTTGGCTGACCATATCCGTCATTTGTCCAACGACAAGGACGATGCGCTTGAGGGCCTCACCCGCTTTATTGGCGAGTTCCACTCCCTTGGTCACTTCAAGACCGCCTTCTTCCATCGCTTTGACCGCGCCCTTAGTGTCGGCCTGAATCTTCCCGATCATTTGGGAAATTTCTTTAGTCTCTTGAGTAATTCTTTCGGCGAGTTTTCTCACTTCATCGGCGACGACGGCAAAACCGCGTCCCTGTTCTCCGGCCCGGGCGGCTTCAATGGCTGCGTTAAGGGCCAAAAGGTTGGTTTGATCCGCGATGTCTTCAATGACCTTGATAATTGCCCCAATTTGATCCGAGGATTTTCCCAAGGTGTGAACCACTTGGGTGGAAGCTTGCATGGTTTGGCTGATGAGTTGCATTCCATGCACTGTCTGATCGACGATTTCTCCTCCCGAGCGGGCTTCCGTAGCCGCTTGTTGAGCGGATTCCGCCGCTCTTTGAGAATTCCGGGCGACTTCAGCGACGGTTTTATTGAGTTCGACCAAGGCTTTTGCGACTTGTGCGCTTTGATTAGATTGTTTAATCGCGCTGTCTTTAATGGTCGTGGCCGATTGTCCCATGCCTTGGGCCGAGCGAGACAAAAGGGAGACGGCGTCGACAAGCTTTGCGACCACGCTTCCGAGTTTATGGGTGAAATCATTAAAACATCGGCCTAAGAGCCCTAACTCGTCGTCTCGAGAAATTGCGATTTCCTTCGTTAAGTCGCCTTCTCCAAGCTCGTTGCCGAATTGGATGAGCTCCTTGATTTGTTGAACGGTCGCGGTCGTGAAAAAATAAGTAGGGAGAGTGACAATAAGAATAACCAGAATCAAAGCCGCCGCTGAAGCGTAGATCCCTCTGTTAATGGCTTTGGCCGTTTCCTGGTCAAAGATCGTGATGAGATCGCTGGAAGTTTGAGACAGCTGATCGGTCGTTTTTTGATTGTCGGCATAGCTGCTTCCGATGTTGGTTTCAGATTTTGAATAAGCTTCGGCGATCGCTTGGCCTTGTGTTTGGAAATTTTGGAAAAGCCGATTCATTTCTTTGAGCTTGGGAAGAACGTTCATGTTCCCTTGGTAGTGATTCATTAAATCGGAGATTATTTTTGATATATCTTGAACCTGAGGATCGACTTTTTCCTTGTCGTTAATCCAGCTCATGGGGAAAGAAGTGACTTGGTTGATGAGAGTACTTACTTCCGTTCTAAGAACCATGACGCGATCCATGTCTTGGACGACGGATTTGACCTTCATGGACATCATGGTGTTAAAGCCTAAAACAAAAATGATAAAAGCCATGAGTCCGAAAACCCCGAGCATAATTCTTTTTAAGAGAACACTTTTCATTTAGTTCTTTCCCCCATTTCTATATTTTATTTATATTAGCTTTTTTATGCGTTGATTAGAGCCTTGAGTGATGCGCACTTCTCCGGTGTTAGTTAAGAGTTCGACAGTTCGCGCTTGCGAACCGCCTATCTCTTCTCCGACTAAAAAAATTCCCGCCTTCCGAATTTCCGATTTTAATACCTCGGCATTGGAGGGGCCGATGGTTCCATTGATGACGGAACTGGCCATCGGCATGGACGCTCCCCCCGCGATAAAAGCGGACAATTTTCCTTTGGCCCGAATTTGATTGACCAGCGCTGGAATGGCGGTATCGGCGTATTTTCCAGGCCTGAGGATGACGGCGTCTTTGGAGGGGTTTTGGGCGAGCATGACGTGGGCCATTCCTCCTTTTTTTTGGGTGGGATCGTAAACCATTGCCGCCACGCAAGAACCGAGATCGCTGGCCCGAAGCACCGTGGGGGATGTCGCGATTTCAAGACTGCCAATAGAGACAGGCACCAAGGCGGATTTCCCTTCCTGCGCCCAAAACCTTAAATTCTCTGAAGCGTCATGGGAAAGAGAGAATAGAAAGTAACCGAATTTTTGGGAAAGTCCCCATGAAAGATCGGAATACAGGATGGTCCCTTTTTTATCGAAACTTTGAATCCGCAAGAGTTTTTCCCAGCTTTTTTGCCATTCAAGGACTTCCAAGATCGGAACGGAAGAATAGGACTCCATTCTAAATAAAGCCCCAAAATCTTTTAAAAGCGCATTGACGAATATATTGGTCGCCTCTTCTAAAATAGATTTTCTCATCGCGTCGTTGTTGATGTTTCCAGCAAGACCGTTGGCCGCTAGAATGGAATCCAGAAGAGGTTTGGCTTGGGATTGGGAATATCCGAAAGTCGCGATTCCATTGAGGTCGCCTTGAATAAAGACGGAAACGCTATAGACGAGTTCATGCGATGGAAAAAAGCCGAGGGGTAATGAAGAAGAAGAATTCGCTTCAAGGATTCCATGGCGCACGGTTCTCACCGAGGTTTTAAGCAAATCTGAAAGAGCCAAACATCCGCCCAGAGAGGCGTGGCTTAACCTTTCCTCGACTTTTTGTTTTTCTTTAATGCCCCAAATAGGCTGAGGAGTTGCTGAGGATGAATTATTCAAAGAAGACCTCGATTTTTGAGCCATCTTGGAGTGAAGACGTAAAGAATGCCTGTTGCCCGTTAAGTAGAATGTGAAGTTTTTTCCCAGACGCGGAAGAAGTGTCAATTTCAACAAATCTCAGCGCGTCGGCTAAAAGAGGCGCATGAGAGGGAGTATTATCAAGAGAGATTGCTTGTCCATTGACCCAAATATTTATTTTTTGATTCATTGCGGGAACAATTTTTTGCAACTCAGGCGTCCCTGGATTGAGCGGTGTTTTTGAGGCTTTATTTAAAGCCGGGGTTTCAAGTGGAATTGTAAAATAATTGCCGTGAATTTTTGTGTTTGAAGGTTCATTGGGAGTTGATAAGGTAGAGGAGGGTAAAACTTTTCCAGTTGATAAATGCGCAAGAGGAGGAATGGGAGTTAATGTAATCTTGTCCCCGTCTTGAACGACTCGGTTTAAAGAGGCGAGTTCTCCGTTGACGCGCCATCCACCTTGTGTCTTTTCGGCGGGAGTAAGGATGTCTCCTAAGGGAACGCGCAAAGTGGTCAGACGCATACGGTCTTTAATCGGAGTGTTGAGCGAAATAGGAATGCCGTCCGAAAAAACGCGCAAGGGAATTTCCCTCATGACTCCATTAACAAGAACCGTCGTTCGAGAAAATCCTATCGCTTCGCCGACCGTTCCATCCATGAATTGATTCTTGGTTGGAGTTTTAAAAGAAATGGAATATAGCTCATTGATTGGTTCTTCGATGGAGACGGCTCTTTGATTGAGAGTGATTTCCGGAAGAGGGTTGTTATGCGGTTTGAAAATGCGAAACTTTCCATTCAACGTAAAAGTTTTGGAAGGGCCAGGCCATCCGAAAATTTTCTTAGGAGGAATTCCTGCGGCAACCAACGCGGAAAAAATAGTCGGATGTTTATTTCCTAATGTTAAAACAAAGGTTCTTCTCCCATTTACGAAAACTTTTTTAAATCGGAGCCCTCGGTTTGCGGCGGCAATTTCAAGCGTTCCCAGAGGTGTTGCGGTCTCCGGCCCCCATGAATTGGATTTTTGCTTTTGAATATAATGTTCGCAAAGAGGACGTGAGACTCCAACCTTGAGTGGAGATATCTCCAAGGCTTCTGCCAACATTTGCGTAAACCCTGGCAACAAGCTTCCTCCACCAACACAGAGTACTGCTTGTGGGGCTTTGCCATAGCTTGCCTCGAGAATCGCCCCTGCGATACGGGCTGTAAATTCAATCAAAGCAAGATTAATAACTGTCTGAATATCTTTGATTGGAATGCTAACATTTCTTCCAAAAATATCAGAAGAATCAATAGTTTGAACGCGAGAAGGAGAGAGAACATTATCCGAATATTCATCGCGTCGTTTCATCTCGATAGAGAAATTTCGCTTAATGTCTTCAGCGTGTAGAAAGTCAAGCAAAAATGAATCCGCGATTTTTTCCGTGATGGAATCACCTGCTTGGGGTACCATTCCAAAAGATTGGATTACACCTTGAGAGACAAAAGCGATATCCGAGGTTCCAGCTCCGACGTCTATCAATGCCAAGTTCAGCCTTCTTAAATCGCGGCTGACAACGGCTTGAAGAGCTGCAATCGGTTCAAGCGTGATTGAAGAGACCGAAAGCCCTAATGATTCCAAAACGTCAATTTGACTTTCAAGGATGCGGTAAGGCAAGAAACTCGCCAAAACTTCCACTTCGAGTTCTTGGCCATAATGTCCCAGAGGATTTTGAATTATTTCCCCATCAATTGAAGTCTTACTGACGACATATCCAACGCAGGAATACTGAGGACGGACATCTTCCTCTTTTGGAGAAAATTTTGAAAGAGCTTCTTCCAAGGCTTTCCAGGTTGCTTCATCAATTTCATGTTTTCCAAAAGGGCTTCCATCTGGACGACAGTTGACGACGAATTTTCCCTTGGCGGTTTTGAGGTTTCGTCCGGCAACTGCGATGGCGACCTCTTGAGGCCTTTTGCCGAGGCGTTGGGATAAAGAATCGACGACTTGGGCGGTAGTCTCAGCGACCGCGCGAACATCTTCAATTTGTCCTGCGCTCATGGAACGCGTGGGGTGTTCGCGTATTTCCGCATCCAGAATCTCAATTTCAAGATTTTGGCCCGCCACTGGGGTTATATGGGCCATGAGCCCCATTACTTTGCGGGTTCCAATGTCAAGAGCGAAAATTTCGGAAGGAGTTTCTTTCTGCATTTAGAGATATCCTTCTTGAACGTCTAAAATGAGAATGGCGCGTCCGTCTCCCAGAATGCTTGCTCCGCCGATTCCTTGAAGTTGTTTGAGAAACCCAGTTAAGTTCTTAAGCACGATTTCTTGTCGGCCCAAGAGATGATCGACCGCCAATGCGAATTTGGATTTACGGGAATGAACGATGAGGGCATGTTCATCCAAAACGCGGCCATTGGAAACAAGTTGTTGAGCTTTAATCCGAAAAATATCCCGCAAACGGGCCAACGGTAAAACTTCATTTCTCAAAACCACGACTTCTTTCTTATCGATAACGATGGGCTTTATATTTTCCAGAGAAATGAGCTCAACCACGTCCGATAGAGGAATGGCAAAAGTTTGTTCTCCCACGACAAAAAGAAGCGCTTGAACGATGGCGAGGTTTAGGGGCAGAAATAGGGAGAAACGAGAGCCTTTTCCCAAAGTAGATTCAATCTCAAGATGTCCGTTGACTGATTCGACGGATTCTTGCACCGCGTCCATGCCCACTCCTCTGCCGGAATATTGGGTTATTTCTTCTTTAGTACTGAGGTTGGGACGGCAAATAAGATAAAGAGCTTCCTGATCCTCCATCTTTGCCGCGGCTTCGGGCGTAATGATGCCCATGGAAAGCGCTTTATTTTTAACTTTGTTGACGTCAATGCCGCCGCCATCGTCAATCACGTCAATCACCGCGTAGCCTTTTTCTTTGCGCGCAACCAACGAAAGGGTCGCGGCGGGGTTTTTACCGGCGGCTAAGCGCGCTTCCTTTGATTCAATTCCATGATCGATGGCATTGCGAAGGAGATGCACAACGGCTTCATTTATTTTCTCAAAGAGTACTCGGTCAACCGAGATGCCGTTATCTTGGATGATGAAATTGACCTCTTTTTTTAATTCATGGGAGACGTCTCTGACGACTCGTCCGTAACGCTGGAATATGTCGTCAACGGGAACCAGTCGAGTTTGAAGAACTTCTTCTTGAAGTTGTCCGCTGAGGCGTTCGACGAATTTAACTTCCGCTTCTAAAGCGGAAGCGCCTAGTTCCTTGCTGTATTGAATGAGACGGCTTTTTGAAATGGCGAGTTCCCCCACTAAATTCATCATCGCGTCTAAATGGGAGAGTTGAACGCGGACGGTCATTTTTGAGAGGGTATCGGAATGCGCGGGTTGCTGCTCGGCTTTTTCCGCCGTGAGAACGGCTGTTTCTCCCCTCGTCTCTTGTTGGGACTGGGAAGCCTCCATGGGTGAAAGCGCGGGGTTTGCGGGAGCGGGCGGTGGTTGGGATTCAGTAGGTTGAATAGAAAAAGAAATCGCTTCAGGAAGAGGCATCGGCTCGGATTCTGGTTTCTGTGTTGGCGGCGAGGGCGCCGCGGAGGTTTGATGAGAAATTTCTTGGGGCACTTCCGTTTGGCTTTGGCTCGCCTGTGGGACTAACGTTGGAGTCGTGCTGGGAGCGGCTTCCTCGGATGAAAAATTTTTAAGATGCGCCAAAAATTCATCAATATTAATCGTATCCTTTTCTTCTTGAAATTCTTTGACTAAGGCCCTAAAAATATCGAGAGAGTCTAAAAGAAGTTGAGCGCTCTTGGGGGTAAACGGCGCTTTTCCATTTTTAACATCATCAAGCGCGTCTTCCAAGTGATGCGCTAATTCCGCCATTTTATCAAAACCCATGGTCGCGGAGTTTCCCTTAAGAGTATGGAGGGCTTGAAAAATATCGCGGAGGTTGTTCTCATCAGAAGCGCTTTTTTCAAGCGCTAAGGTCGCTTGTTCGAGGCGTCCTAAAATTTCTTCGCATTCCCCGACAAAGAGGGCGCGGAGTTTAGCGAGATCCATCGGGGGCTATTTTTTGCTCCACTCTGCGTTTTCAAGAATCATCTTTTCGATACTCTTGAGAATTTTGTCCATATTGAGAAGAAGAACCAGATGTCCCTGGAGTTTTGCGACCCCGGTGATGTATTCGACATCGATTTTAGGGAGATTCTCAGGAACCGCTTCAATGACATCGGGTGGAATGCGAACGACTCCGAGTACCGCGTCAACGGTAAAACCAACCATCTGGTTCTCAACGTGGGCGACGATAATGCGGGCTTGCTGGGCGTCAGTTTCGCCTTGGACGGAGAAGCGTTCCTTGAGATCCAAAAGCGGAATAATTTTTCCGCGCAGATTGCAGATGCCTTTAACAAATTCCGGCATATTGGGAATTAAGGTAATTGAAGCGGAACGGACAATTTCCTGGACCTGGGTCGCCATGACGGCGTATTCTTCATGTCCCAAGCGAAATTGAACCCACTGAACTCCGTCGCCTTTATTCTCCGCCATGGTTTATGCCGCCTGAGAAGGCTTCGGTTTAACGAAATTTTCCAGCTTTGTTTTAAGCCTGTCTTGTTGCAAGGGTTTGACGATGTAGCTGTCGGCTCCGCAAGCCATTGCTTTTTCAACGTCCTTGACGGCGTCCGCTCCTGTGGCCATGATGACGGGAACGCCTTGAAGTTTAGGGTTTCGTTTAATGGACACGCAGGTCTCAAAGCCGTCGATTCCGGGCATCATTGCGTCAAGCAAAATGAGAGCCGGTTTTTCTTTTTCCGCGAGTTTAACGCCTTCTTGGCCGTTGGTCGCTTGGATGACGTCATAACCGAGAGATTCAAGCATCAGCTTTGTAACGGCTAGTACTGTCTGGGAATCATCAATATGAACAATCAAGGGCCTTGTGCGACTGCTGCTTCCAAACCACGCCATGGTGTTTTCCTCCCCTTACGCTTTGATTAGCCAAATTCTATCAAAAAGACTTATATTCTTGACCATTTTCTTAAACTTTTTTTTGCTCGTCCATAGGCGCGAGTTTGATGAAATTTTCAAGCTTGGCCTTAAGACGGTTTTTTTCAATAGGTTTGACTAAATAACTATTGGCCCCGGCGGCCATCGCTTTCTCAACATCTTTAACGGCATCAAGCCCTGTGAGCATGATGACCGGGATGTCCTTGGTTTTAGGTTCTCTTTTTAATTTAATACAGGTTTCATAACCGTCCATGACCGGCATTCGAGCGTCAAGCAGAATAATCGAGGGGGCTTCTTTTTCCGCCATTTTAAGGGCGTCGGGGCCGGTGGTCGCTTGAATGACGTCTAACCCCAAGCTTTCTAGAATTAATTTTACTGTCGACAAAATAATATGTTCATCATCAACATGTAAGACTACGGGCTTTGTGCGATTGTTTTGAAACCAAGCCATAATTTTATTCCTCCCTGCTGCTATTCAAGCTTTTTCGGCGGCGCTTTTAAATTCTGCGAATGAGGCAATCGAATGAGAACGCAGGTGCCGGCATTGTCTAAAGAAGAGACGCTAATTGCTCCCTCATGAGCCAAAATTATTTTTTCAGCCCAGCTAAGACCCAAACCGTGGTGGTCTTTCTTGAGCGTGAAAAACGGTTCAAAGCAGTGTTCTTGGGCGTAAGCGGTGATGGCGGCGCCTTGATCTTGAATGGAAATGTAAACCGAGGAGTGCATGCGGTCGGAGTAAACTCCGATGCTCAAAGTTCCTCCAGATCCCTCCAGGGCTTCTTGAGCGTTATTGAGTATTTCTTTGATGGCGCGTTCCATCCACTTTGTATCGATGTTAACGGGAGAAAGGTCGACCGTATCCATTTCCCATCGCAATGCTATTTTAGGCAATTGGGAGACCGCGTGTCGGGAGATGATGTCTTTGAGATAAGCGTCGAGAGAAGTGGAGGATTTTTCCAAAAGGATGGGGCGCATGATTTCGGAATAGCTGTCGAGGAGTTTAATGGCTTCTTCGACAGCCTGTTTAACCAAGCGAAAAGTTCTTTCTCCAAGAGCTTTGTCCTCTTTTTTTGTCGAAAAAAAATCAAGGAGGCCTGGAATGCTGCCGATATTACCGCGAAGATGGTGGAGAAAGGTTTCCGGAGAATTCCAGGCAGAAGTTGGAAAAATGGGCGCAATATTTTCCGAACCAAGAAGTGCGTCGACTTTCGAACGCAAAACCGCTTCGGAGTAAGGTTTGAACAAAAAACCGTTGGCCAGTTGATGAACCCAAGGGCTATATCCTTGGGAGGAACTGGTAATCAAAATAGGGCAAGACTTCCCTTCTTTACGAGCGGTTTGACATATTTCGAATCCGGAGACGCGGGGCAAATTAAGATCAAGAAGAATGAGATCAAAGGACTTGCTTCTTAGGAGGTCCAAAGCCGCTTGGCCGTCAGACGCTTCCGTTACCTCGTGCCCAAATTTATGTAAATAGCCCATGGCTAATTGGCGCATGAGATTGGAGTCATCAACGACTAATATTTTCGCCATAAATAGGGAGTTATTTACTCAATTAGTTTCCTAATGAATATAACATCTATTCCCAGGGTTGTCAAGAGAAATGATTGTGAAATTTTGTAAGTAAAAAAATGAGAAATTAAGACTGGAACTTGCTTTTCCAATAAGGCAAAGGGAGGCCGCCTAAAGCCGCGATGGCGAGTTGGCTGAGGATGAAAATGGAAAGCCAAAAAAACGCTTTATCCATCCAGCCGTAAGAATGAAGCCCAATTCCAAGCATATTGACCCCAAACCATGAAAGACTGGTGATGACGTTTCCTAAAACCGCCATAACCATGAACCCGCGTTCTCGAATAAACCCCCCCCAGCGCGCGTGAAGGATGATGGCGTTCCAGAGAACGATTAAGAGGGCTCCATTTTCTTTCGGATCCCATCCCCAAAATCTTCCCCAGGATTGATCCGCCCAAATTCCGCCTAAAACGGTTCCGACAAAACTAAAAAGAAGGCTGAAGCAAATAATTCCATAAGTCATTTGGACCAAGGCCTTGGCCGCTTCTTTATCCAGAGAAGGCGTCAGGACGCCCTTGAGAATATAAAGTATTCCCAATGTCCCGGCCACAAACGTCGAGGCGTATCCAATGGTGATGGATGACACGTGCGTTGAAAGCCAGAAATTGGAATTGAGCACCGCGCGCATCATTTCCATGGTGTCTCCGGTCATGGCTAAATGATGAGCGATAATGAGGGTCGTAAAACCGATGATGGATGCGGTCATCGCGGCAAAACCTTTCGGGAATTTTCTTTCGAGTATCCAGCAAAGTAAAACCGCGACCCAACCGATAAACACGGCGGAAGAATAAAGATTGGTCACGGGCGGGCGCCCTTGGATGACGATGCGGCAAAGAATTCCAAAAGAATGAACGCTCCAAGCGACAACTAAAAGCCGCATCGCGAGTTGGGTCAAACGTTCGGGCCAAATAACCCAAGAAACCGCTAAGGACAGGAATACGAGAAAATAAAGAACAATTCCCTTCCAGAAGGGAGATACGGCGTTAAAAATTTCCTCATAACGGCTCCAGCGGTATTGAGATGGCAGATTTTTTTTCAGCCATTTCTGATAAGAGTCAGCGGCGGAGTTAAA
Source organism: bacterium (assembly GCA_021796015.1). The sequence continues at coordinate 35,250 of JAJYOT010000002.1, read as the reverse complement.
CGCGGCCGGATCGCTATTTTTTCGGGCGTCTTCCATCCGGTGATAAAAGAGAAGCGGTTGGGAAAGAGTTCCTTGGATTAACAGTTGGTTGATGGCTTTTCCGGAACTAATCCAGGCATAGGATGTCCCAGAAGAAATGGGAATAGCCCAGAAATAGGCCGATTGATCGATGAAATTGGAGCGTGTTAGAATGTCGGAGAGTTCTTTCTGAAGACCTTTGTTTTGGGCGATGGCTCGCGGATTTTTAAGAAGAAGATTCGGCAAAGAATCAGGAAGATCCGGAATTTCAAGGCTGAATTTTAGTCGCTGATAGACCACCATTTGTTCCTCAACTTCCAACAAGGCCGATTCAAAAGAAGATCGGGATTTAGCGGGAACCTTTTCTATCGCATCCGCTTTTTTCTCCAATCGGTCCCATGAAGGAGCAATTTGATTGAAAGAAAAATAACGCTGGGCGGTTTGCGGCAAATTGAGAAATCCCAAAACATCTAAGTTGTCGATGCAAAAAACTTTTTCCATGTCCGCGATTTCAGGGCGGCTGACTAAATCCAATAGCCATTGAGATGCGGGCAATTCTTCTCCCGGAGTTGAGACTTTTTCCTTATGGCTGAGAATTAAAAGAGAACTGCGGGCGACCGTGCTTAGGGGTTTTATGCGGCCTTCTTGTAAAACGGGAAGCTGGGAAAATAAGGTTAAATCAACGCCGGAGTGAGAGTGAGGAAAAAACGGAAAAAAAGCCCAAGTGAGAGTTCCCAATACCAGAAGATTAAAAGAAATAGGATTTTTTCCCCGCATTGTTTCTTTTTTCATGACAAAAATTTTGCCTGTTTAAGACGCATGAGAAAATGGAAAATGAGCCCTAATGCCACCAAAAAAGAAGAAATATAAGGAATTGTCCAGCTGGGGTTGCGGACGACTTGGAGAATAGAAACCGTATCATTTTGGGCGTAGGAGGCTTGATAAAAAGTGAGGCCTTGAAAACGAAGTGGATGGTTCATTGAAATTAAAGTATTCCGGTTTTCCGTGGGAGAGGCCGGATCGTCAATGTGAATGAGGCTTGAAAAGCGGCTGGGAATGGTGGTCCCGGTATAAATTTTATGGGTAAATTTTTTGAGAAAGAGAGAAAACGGAAAATAATAGCGTTTAGGGCGAAGGACGAGATAGAGCGCTTTTCCTTTGACTGGAATTTCCTGCGGAAGTGGAATCATCTCGGACATCTGCCAATTGCCCAAAACCTTTCCATTGCTTGACACCTGGACCAGGGCCGCCGGCATATTGGGCTGATTATCGTCATGGCTTAAAGGCATATCGATAATTTCAAGATTTTTCCCCGGGCCTTGGATCAGCGCATAATCTGGAAATGCGGCATCGCTATTTTTCCGGATATCAACGGCCGCATTCAGAGCGTAGTGTTTGATTTTAAGCGTAATTTGGTTCGGCAAAGAAATAACTTGTCCCGTTTTTAAAAGCCCTTGGGGGATGGAATAGACGGTGTCTGTCTTAGAGTTCGTGGCATCGATAAGGTCAATTTCCGAATGCCTTGGGTCTTCGCTATAATTTTTGGAAGAGTTTTCTTTTATAGTCATCTGGCTTTCGCGCGCGAAGCGGCCGGAAAGAAATTGGCCCACAAAAAGAATGATGAGCCCAAAATGAGTCAGCCAAAGGCCTATTTTCTTGTATGACAGAGTTAGACGTTTGAAATGCGCAAAGAGAAGATTCAGGATTAAAACAATTCCCACGATTTTTCCTGCTGGAAAAAGCGGAATGCGGTATCCGCCAAGAACGGGACGCGAGTAGAGAAACCAGCTGTTAAAATGAATTTTTACGGAATCGTAAACGCCAAGCTGAACCTCGCCTAAAGTGCATAAGAAGACCAGCAGCGCGAGCGCGCTGAGCCCCGCCAGGGTCAGCTCAAGAGAAGAGAGAAGCTTGATAATTTCTTTCGCGAAGAATTTAATTTTGGCCATGGAGTCTTTTTTCTTTGAGCATGGCCGCCATGCGCTCAAACTTTGCGGCTTGTAATTCGGTATTTCCCTTGGGAGTTTTATAAATGGAGACAGAAGGCGGTTTTCCTTTGCAGGCGAAAAAGGAGAATATTAAACAGATATATCCAAGCGGGCGAAACAGCTTCATCTCTCTCATTATACAAAAAGAGATGAAAACCGGGTATTTTAGTTCCCTAAATTAGAGATTGACGCTCTTCTTTAAAAAGGAGCACTTAAGCTTCATCTTTTTGTCGGATCCCGAGACCTTTTGACATTTGAGGTTCTGGTTGTTCGAGGTGGTAAAAAACATGAATTTTTTGTGAGAGGGCGTAGGGGTCGCTTCCGGCGTAGGTGTGGAAGAAGCTGCCGCTACTTGGGCGGCAGGAGCAGCCGCCATTGCAATCGCTGGAGCGTTTGTTGAAGCTGCTTGTGTTTGTGGTGGCATATTCGGATTTGGGGTGTGGAGGGAGGAAAGGTACAATGAGATTGCCTTAATTTCATTATTACTCATATTTTGAGCGATGAAATGCATGATATCGTTGGAGCGAAAACCGTTGCGGAATTCTTTTAGTTCCCGTTCTATATAATCGGCGTGTTGACCGGCAAGTCTGGGAATATCAACGTCGCCTTCCCCGTTTAGTTTGTGGCAGGTATTGCAAGCCGGAACTGAGCGCTTCGGAAATCCGGTTTTAAAAATACTTTCTCCAAAATAAGTCGCAGCCAAGGAAAGTTCGGAGGTTCGCCCTGTCGGAGCTTTGAGGCTTGAAAAGTAATCGGCGATGGCGGTAATCTCGCTATCGGTGAGAGGCTGAGCCATGCCCCACATCTCGGCTTGGGCGTAACGGTCCGCGCGGGCGCGCATTCGAAAAGCCTTGAGTTGGCTTTCCAAATACGTTTTGTCTTGTGCCGCAAGATTGGGAATGAACGGCCATTTACTGATGCCGTTAACCCCATGACACACTGAACAAGCGCGGTCAATGAGCAAATGAGCGTCATAAGAAGCCGGGTTAAAAGGCTTTTCATCAGGGGATGAAAAGTTGTCATCGGCAAATGCGGAATAGTTAAAGCTGGTTCCAAATACGATAAAAGCCAGTAACGCAAAGGAAGTCAAAATTTTAAATTTTTTCATGATATTCTCCATTTTGCCTCCTTAAAAATCCATCCATAATCCGAGAACCAGCGTATTATTAGCCGAGGCTTTGGAAGCTGCGGGCGTTCCGTAAAAGGGGCTTTGGTTTCCATCCACGATGGTATAGGCGTCGTATTGCAAGATGAATTTAGTGTTCAGCCAGGGCATATAATCGAGTTCAAAAACCCAATATTGATTGTTGGGCGCGCCATTTGCGCCGTTCATGAGGGCGTCCTTAGTGCCGGTGGTGTTGACAAAATTCACCAAGGCCCCATATTTTCGTTTGTAATAATATTCCGCTGTGAGCGAAGTTTGGTAGAGATTGTCGATTGCATTGGAATAGAGGCCCGACTCGACAAATAGAGGATTATTAGATTGCCTTTCGTTAACCCCGCTTCCAATAAAGGAGACGATATTTTCGTCTCCAATATATTGATACTGCCAGTCAAACCCGGTGTCCATGTATTGATTGGCTGTTGTTGGAGAATTCATGCTGGCCACTCCGATGGCGGGCGGAACAAATTCCGTATCCATGGCCATGGCTCCGACTTCTAGGGCGTTGCGTCCCCAATCTTCTTCGTAAGACACGCGTGCCTTAGGAGCGACTCCGCTGATGGCCCCTAGAGCTCCGGTCGCATTGAGAGCTGTATTGCCCGTTGCGATTGTTCCAGGGACTCCGGAGTGATAACCGGCAAATTCCACATAGAGGGAATCGTTATACCATAAGTATTCGCCGCCTCCGGCGGAATTGGTAAAAGTTCCGCTTTGATAAAGAGGGCCGCGCAAGCCGCCGGATGCAGCGCTACTTCCGGCGCCGAAATTGTACAGGCTGGGGACATTGAACATGGGCACCCCAAAAGCCGATAATGCGGTGTTGTAAACGTCTTCCATCCCTGGAGTGTTATTGGCAAAGGTTCCCCATAACCATTTTCGGTCCGCACTGTGATGGGTGTAGCGAAGTTCGGTGTTGTCGATGCCCAAAGAGCCGGCCGGTTGGCTGTAGGTCATTTGAATCCAGGTTCCGATGTCATCAGTCACTCTTCCGGCGTAATAGAGGCTGATTTGCTCGGGGAAAAGGAAAGCGTCTCCCGCGGTCTGGGCTCCGGCGGGCGGTCCGCCCTTTGTTCCAGCATTTTTATCCGGCGGAGCTACGTTGTATTTTGAATAAGCGATTTGAACGTCGTAAGAAAGAGGAGAAACGTAGCTGAGAGTCAGATTCCTTTTGGCTGCTTCCGTGCTGGAGGTAACGCTGGTGTCGGAAACATCCGCGGGTTTTGTCGTCAGCGTGTAACCATTAAGTTTAAATCGTCTTCCAAAGGGAGTCAATTCCGGAAACACGGTGTGGCAGACTTCGCACGCGAATCCGGTTTGGCGGGCGAAGCTGGGAACGGCGAGCGTTTCTTGAATTCCGTCCGAGCGCAAGGGACAGAGATGTCTCAAACCATGAATCAAGGGCGGAAGTTGCCAAAGGGCGAAAAGAACAAAATAGGCCACAAGTCCGACGCGGGCAACCTTTAAGAAGATTTTCCTCTTTGAATTTTCAGTCATCGTTTCTTTTTTCTCCATGGGGCTTGTTGTCAGGCTAATGGGGGTCATTGAGATTCAAGCACGGAACAGTCCAAAGATACGTTGCCTTCTCCATTATTTGAGAGAACATGGCATTTAAGGGTTTTATTACCATCGGGAGTCGTCAAGAAAAGAACTTTTTTATTTCCATGGTGATGGTTTGAGTGATGGGGCTGGCTCATAGCGACCATTTTATGCGCTTTATGCGCGTGATGGGAAGATGGGCTCGATGTCGTTGCCATGTCGGAATTGCCGCCCCCCACTTCCGCCTTCCCGCCGCCGCCCTTGTCATAACGGAAATTAAGAACTGTGCCGTTAGGAGCGACATCAATTTCCTTGGAAATGGTTCCCAATTTTTCTTGCCAAGCCTCAATCGTATAGTGCCCAGGCGGCAGATCTTTAATTTCGTAGGAGCCGTCTTCGGAGGAAACCGCGTAATAAGGATTAGTCACGACTCCCACAAAGCCGTGCATCCAGGCATGGATGTTGCAGTGAATGGGAAACATGACGCGAGGCTCTCTAAAAGTTCGCACGAGATCGGGCGTTCCCGGAGGCATGGGCGCGTTGAACTCGGGTTCGGCGTTGACGTTGTGAAGGAGAGGATCGGAATTTTGAACGTCCAAGGTTTGTCCGGCCATGATTCCAAATACGCGAGGGTGATACCAGCAGCCCTTTTGATCCAAAATAACCTTGGCGCTTTTAGGCACGGGAGAATTTTTTTCCTTCAAGACCTTTTTTGACGTAAATAAAAACGTTGGCAAGGCCCCCATTGTGATCAACCGCGATCGCTTTATATTCAAATCCTTTGGGGTGCATGCTGACGCAGGTTTGATCCGCCTTCATATCAACGGTTTCTTTTGAGGAATGACCGGGATAGGTGATTTTTCCGGAAAGCCCCCCATCGGCCCAAGCGGATGTTGAAACAATCAAAGTAGAAATGAAAACGGATTTTAGAATTGAGTCTGCGAGAATGTTTTTATGCCGCATATTTTTTAATTTCCTCCGTAAAATTTTCGCGCGTCAAATAAAACTACAAAAAGGAAGAGAACTTGTCAAGCAATTTTTTTTTGAGAAAAAAGTAAAACTATGCGGCGGTTTTTTGGAGAGCCGGAATATCTAAGCGAATATGGGCTTCTTTGAGTTTTTTAGGGTTGATGGGAGAGGGCGATTCGCTTAAGGGGCAAGTTCCCTTTTGAGTTTTTGGGAAAGCGATGACTTCGCGGATTGAATCCTCGCCCGCGAGAATCGCGGTTAAACGGTCAAGGCCGAGAGCGACGCCTCCGTGGGGCGGGGCGCCAAATTCAAGGGCGCGCAAAAGCATTCCAAATTGTTCCTCTTGTTCTTCAGGCGTAAACCCCATTAAGGAAAAAATGCGGCGCTGAATTTCCGCGCGGTGATTGCGGATGGAACCTGAAGCAAGTTCAACTCCGTTAAAAACAAGATCGTATTGATGAGAGCGCATTTTTCCCGGATTTGTATCCAGCATGGAGAGTTCTTCTTCTAAAGGAGAAGTGAAGGGATTGTGGGCAAAAGTCCAGCGTTTTTCATCCGGTTCCCATTCTAAAAGCGGAAAATGGAGAGCCCAGTGAAAGCTCCAAGGGGTTGAGGGTTGAGGTTTTAGAATTGAGATTAATTCTTTTCTAATGGCGCCAAGAATTTTTGCGGCGTTTTCTTCTTTATCGGCGGCAAAAAAAGTGACATCTCCAGGTTTCGCTTCAAGAGAAGACTTGAGACTAGAGATTTCTTCGGCGCTTAGGAATTTAACGATGGGAGAATTGGGGCCTGAGCTTTCCCACTTAATCCAGGCTAAGCCTTTAGCTCCCAGGGATTTTGCAAGTTCAGTCAGTTTGTCGATTTGCGCGCGAGAAAAGTCAAATTTTGCGCTGAGGGCGCGGACAACGCCTCCGCTTGAGGCGGGCTCGGAAAACACTTTAAAAGAGCTTCCTTTCAATAAAGAGGTGAGGTCTTTAATTTGAAAACCATAACGCAGGTCGGGTTTATCCGATCCGTAAAGACGCATCAGATCGGCGTGCTCAATTTCCGGGAAAGGCGTTTGGATATCGATGCCCATAACTTCTTTAAAGATGATTTTTAAGAAATTTTCAACAACGGCGTGAACGTCTCTCTCTGTCACAAAAGACATCTCAAGATCAATTTGGGTGTGTTCCGGTTGCCTATCGCTTCTTAAATCCTCGTCTCTAAAGGCCCGCGCTAGTTGAAAATAGCGCTCGATTCCAGAGACCATGAGAACTTGTTTAAAGACTTGGGGCGATTGCGGCAGAGCGTAAAATTCTCCCGGAGACAAACGAGATGGGACCAGAAAATCTCTTGCTCCTTCCGGGGTTGCTTTGGTCAAAATAGGGGTTTCGATTTCAAGAAAGCCCATTCGGTCTAATTCTCTTCTGACGGTTGTGGTAATACGGTGGCGCAAAAGCATATTTTTAAGCATACGCGGGCGTCTGAGATCAAGAAAGCGATATTTAAGACGGGTTTCTTCTGAAACCTCTTGAGCATCGTCAATTTCAAAAGGGAGAGTTTTAGAAGTATTGAGGATTTTAATTTCAGAAGCCGTGACCTCGATTTCACCCGTTGGGATTTTTGGGTTTTGCGTTCCTTCCGGGCGTTTCTGGACAAGGCCTGTCACTTGAACGACGTATTCAGAGCCTAATTCTTCCGCTTTTTTAAAAACTTCCTTCTGTTGGGGACTGGCGACGATTTGAATACGCCCGGAGCGGTCTCTCAAATCGAAAAAATAAACGCCGCCGTGATTGCGCCTCGAATCCACCCAACCGCACAGAGTGACGGTTTGTTTCTCGTTTTCAATTTTCAGTTCCCCGCAAGAATGCGTTTTCAGCATAGATTTCATTTTATCATTTTGACGGAGCTAAATTTTTAATCTTCGATAGAAGTCTCTCCATGGTTTGAGAGGGGGTCGGCATATTGAGATGTTGATAGGCGTCTTTCATGAGGGCTAATCTTTCTTGATTCAGTTTTTCCAATAGCATACTCTCAAGGAGAGTTGGAATTTTTTGTTGAATTTCATTTTCAGGGACCATGACGGCGCAACCTGCTTTTTCCAAAACCCGGGCGTTTTCCGTTTGGTGATCATGAGTCGCGCTGGGGTAAGGAATAAGGAGGGCGGGTTTTTTTTGGGCGCAAAGTTCTGAAAGCGTGCTTCCGCCTGCTCGGCATGAAACAAGATCGGCCGCTCCGTAGAGTTCCTCCATTTTTTCAAAATAAGGAAACACACGGGCCTTAAGAGGTTGATCTTCGTAGTTTTTCTCAACAGCCTTTGAGTCTTGTCCGCAAATATGAATAATCTGAAGACGATGAGGATAACGGATAGAGAGGTCTTTAATCGCTGCGGGGATTTGGAGATTGATTCCTCGCGCGCCTTGACTGCCGCCAAAAATAAGTAGAACCGGCTTTTGTGGGTCAAAGCCTAGATTTTTTTTCGAAACGGTTAAGTCTCGAGGTTCCCATAAAGATTGGCGGATAGGCGTTCCAATGAGCTCCCCTTCTGGTCCAGGAAGTCCTCTGAGGAGTTTGGCTCCTAGAAATTGGCAGAAGCGGTTTGATAATCCAAGAATCACATTGGACTCGTGGATGAAGCGCGGTCTTCTTTTTATTAAAGCGGCAAGAATCGCCGGCGCCGAAAGGTACCCCCCCATTCCAATCACGACCTCAGGTTTGAAGTCTGAAACGATGTTGAGGCAAAGTTTAAACGAGGAAAATAGGCGGATTAAAAATGAAAACCAGCCTTGAGGGCCTCTGGGCATTCCTTTCATGGGGATTTCGACATAAGGAAAGTCTTCTGCGTCTAAAACCTTGCGGGCCGGGTCTTCTTGGCGGACAATAAAAAGAACGCGCCAGTTTTCCGCTCTTAAGGCTTGAGCGATTGCAAGGCCGGGGTAGAGATGTCCTCCGGTTCCGCCTGCGGCAATCAAGATTTTTTTCACGCCGTTTTGGTCTGCCTGGAGATGTTGAGAAGAATTCCGATACCGATGAGGCTGGCCAGGAGAGAAGAGCCTCCAAAAGAGACAAAAGGAATGGGAATTCCCTTGGTGGGTAAAAGGCCAATGGACATGGCCATATTAAAAAAAGCTTGAAGCGAAATCAGCCAGGTAATTCCGGCGGCGAGAAGGCTTCCGAATAAATTGGGAGCGTTTTTTGCGATTTGAGTTCCCTTGACGGCGAAAAAGACGAAAAGGCCTATAAGCCCAACGGCTCCCAGAAGACCTAATTCCTCACAGAGAATGGGAAAAATAAAATCCGTGTGCGGGGTCGGCAAATACATGAGCTTGATATTGGAGGCCCCAAGGCCTTGCCCGAAGACTCCCCCTCGTCCGACTGCGATTAACGATTGAGCGAGTTGGTATCCCGTGTTTTTTGCGTCGTGAAATGGAGAGAGGAAATTTAAAATTCGGGCTCTTCGATAAGGAAAACGGATGAGTTCATAGGCGATCACGGGGATAGACAATGAAAGAAGAGAGAGAATGTGCTTGAGTTTGACTCCGGCTGTAAAAAGTAGACCCAGGGAGACGGTGAAAATAAGAACGGGGGTTCCCAAATCCGGTTCTTTGGAAATAAGAAAAATAATCGGCGCAAGAAGAACTCCCGGCATGAGAAGCCCCGCTACCGGCGAGCGAAGGCGGCTTCTTTTTTTGTCAAGATAATAAGAAAGAATCACGATGCAACTGATTTTCGCGAATTCTGACGGCTCAAGCCCTAAGGGGCCGATTTTAATCCACCTTCGAGCTCCCCCCACTTTATGTCCAAGAAGCGCCCATAAAAGGCCGATGACTGTGACGGAGAGAATAGGCATGATTTTTTCGCGATAACGATTGTAGTCAATTCGGCTGATGAGCCCCATGGCGGTGACTCCGAAAACAGCCCAGAATAATTGCCGTTTCAAAAAATAAAAGGATTGCCCAAGATGCTGCTCGGCCCAGATGGCGCTGGCGGAGTAAATCATGATGAGGCCGAAAAACATCAGAATAAGAACCACTGATAGAAGGGAAAAGTCAAAGGGAGAATTTTTTTCGGTAGCCATTAGTTCTGATAGCGTTTTAAGATTTTTTTAAATTTTTCCCCGCGCTCTTCAAAATTTTTGAATTGGTCAAAGGATGCGCAGGCGGGAGAGAGAAGTAAAATATCCCCGGCCTCTCCGATTTCAAAGGCTCTTTCGACGGCTTTATCCAGGTTTTCGCAATGAGAAATGGGGACAATCCCGTCTAATTCGCTTTCGATTTTCTGCGCGGCGCTTCCAATGGTCAGAAGGGCTTTAACCGAATGGGAGAGGAAGGGTTTGAGCGGCGCATAGGGACTGCCTTTGTCGATCCCGCCGAGAATTAAAATAAGTCTTTTCTGGCTTTCTGTGAAGGCTTTTAAGGCGACGAGCGTTGAGTCGACATTAGTCGCTTTTGAGTCGTTGACGCAACGAATTTGATGATAAGTTCCCGCTTCCTCCAAGCGATGTTCGACGCCTTTAAATTCCGTGAGGGCTTTTTGAATTGAGTCTGTGGAAATTCCCGAGGCGAGGCCTATGAGGATGGCCGCCATGGCATTTTCTTGGTTGTGGCGGCCGGGAAGACGGGGCGGCGTAAAGGAAATGGGAGCGTCTTTAAGACTGAGGCGAGCGTAGATTTTTCCTTCTTTAACCCACGCATGACTGGATTTGGGATCGTCCCCAAAAAAAAGTTTTTGGGCCGGGCACTCTCGGGCGAGCCTCACGGTCTCAAGATCGAGAGCGTTAAAGATGCAGAAATCCAATGGGTTTTGATCGCGAAAAATGCGGGCTTTCGCCTGAATATAATTTTCAAAGCTCCCGTGATGGTCAAGGTGATCCGGTTGAATATTGAGGATGGCTGAGACCTTGGGGTGAAAAAAACTGCTGTCTTCCAACTGATAGCTGGAGGACTCAATGACTAAAAAATCTTTTGGGTTAGCGTTTGGGGCGGAATCAGACGCGGGGGTTCCAATATTGCCGCAGACATAAACGTTTTGCCCATAGGGCAAGCCTTGTCTGAAAATATCTCCGGTGAGAGCTGTGGTCGTGGTTTTTCCGTTGGTGCCCGTGATGGCGATAATGTTTTCGGTTTTTGAAAAAGAGAGGGCGACTTCCATTTCGCTAAAAATGGGAATTTTTGCGTCTTGAATTTTTTTGATGAAAGGCGAAGACCAAGAAAGCCCGGGGCTTTTGACGGCAAAGCCGCAACGCAAAGCTTCTTGGCTGGGGCCGTCCGCTTCCCAGGACGCCGAGGTGGGAACGCCCTTGATTAAATCGGCGATTTCTCTTGAATTGCGGCTATCGGTCATGAGAACGTCAATACCCTGCTTGATGAGGAGTTTTGCGACGGAAGATCCGGAATGGCCTAGCCCTATGACGCAGGCTTTTTGCCCTTGGAAATGAGATGCGGAAAATCGGTGGACCATGGCGTTAGCGCATCTTCAGCGATGAGAGGGCAACCAACATCAGAACAATGCCCATGATCCAAAATCGAACGGTCACCTTGGGCTCCGGCACGCCTTGAAGTTCAAAATGGTGATGAATGGGCGCCATTTTAAAAACTCTTTTTCCTTTTCTGAGTTTGTAAGAACCCATTTGGAGGATGACGGATAGGGTTTCAAGGACAAAAATTCCGCCCGCGATGGGAAGTAGAAGTTCTTGTTTGACGCAAAGAGACGAAAGCGCGATCATGCCGCCTAAGAAAAGAGAACCAGTGTCTCCCATAAAAACTTCCGCGGGATAGGCGTTAAACCACAAAAATCCAAGACTTCCCCCCGCGATGGCCGATAGATAAACCGCGATTTCTCCCGCTCCTTCGACATGGATAATTCGAAGATAAGACGCAAATTTAAGATTTCCGGCGACATAGGCTAAAATGGCGTAAGTCGCGGCAAAGAGAATAACCGAACCGATGGCCAGACCGTCTTGTCCGTCGGTGAGATTAACCGCATTTGAGGAAGCGACAATCATAATCGTAGCCAGCACAAAATAAAAACGGCCTAAATTAATGAAGATTTCCTTGCTGTAAGGGACGCTGAGAATAGTCGCGTATTCCGGACTTGGAGGATAGACGGCGAGGTAAAATACAATAAGAAGAGCGCTGATGGATTGAATTAAGAATTTTGAGCGAGAACTGATTCCCGATGGGTTTTTGGCCGAAAATTTGACATAGTCATCCCAAAATCCAAGAGCGGCCAAGATGGTTGAGGCGCTTAACATCAGAGGCGTAAAACGGTCATCCGGACGCATCCATAAAATCGCCGAAAGGGAAACGACAAAAAAAATCAAAACTCCTCCCATGGTCGGGGTTCCCTGTTTTGGAAGATGTGTTTGAGGGCCGTCTTTTCTTTGGACTTGTCCGAGCTTTTTATTTTTGAGAAAAGCGATAAAGCGCGAGCCAAACAAAAGAGACAGAATAAACGAGGTGACCGCAGCCCCGGCGGCTCGAAAGGTAATGTATTCGAAAATATTAAAAACGCCGGAGGTTCTTTTGAGGGCGATGAGAAGATAAAGCATTTATTTCACATCTTTAACGCCAGCATAGACATCTTCAAATTTCATTGCGCGCGAAGCCTTAAAAAGACAGGCAGAGTTCTTATGGATTGATTTTTTAAGTTCATCAATCCAGTCCGCCGGGTTCTTTTGATAGTTTAAGGCAAAAGGCGGTTTTCTCTTGGAGAGGGCTTCAGCGGTCGCTTTCATTTCGGGGCCGGCCAAATAAATTTTATCTACGGGTAAAGTTGACAACCAGTCTCCCAACTCCGTATGGAAACTGACGGACTGTTCCCCAAGCTCTTTCATGTCTCCCAAAATGAGAATTTTCTTTTTGTTTGGAAATTCTGAAATAAATGATTCGATGGAAGCCTTCATGGAGGCGGGGTTGGCGTTATAAGCGTCTAAAATAATTTCGCATCCAGAGAGATGAGAAACTTTTTCCATTCTCATGGCAAAAGGCTTATATTTTTCAAGTCCCAAGCGGATGGTTTCCGGAGTGATTCCTAAAGCCAAAGCGGCTGCCGTAGCCGCTACTGCGTTGTATTTGCTTAATTTTCCCAAGGCCTTGAGATGGACGATAATTTTGTGACGATCAATGACAATTTCTTCCCCAGAAAAACGAACGCGGCATAACGGCGCTTCGCCGAAAGTGACCGCTCGCCCTCCCAGGCGGCCTTCGAGGCTGGAGAGCCAAGGGTCATCGCTGTTGATGACCACGGGCGCGTCTTGAGAGACGTAGTCCAAAAGCTCGAGTTTTGTTTTAAAATTGGCTTCCATGCTTCCATAGAACTCAATATGATCGGGGCCGATGTTGGTAAAAACAGCCAGAGTGGGTTGCGCGATTTGAGAAATTTCTTTAATATCGCCGGGATGAGAATCCGCCAATTCAAAAACCGCCCAACGGTGGGTGGAATCAAGCTGGAGAACGGAAAGCGGAACTCCTATCTGATTATTCCAGTTTCCGGGGCTTGCGCAGACGGGGCCTAATTCACTTAAAATAGACTTGAGCATTTCTTTGGTGGTCGTTTTTCCATTCGAACCGGTAATACCAATTACGGGGATATCAAATTTTTTTCGGTGATGGGCCGCAAGAGCCTGGAGGGCCCGGAGGGAATTGGAAACGGCGATGAGGCGCGGCGGAAAAGGGATTTTGAGGCTTGCTACTTTAGATTCTTCCACGATCCACCCGGAAGCCTTTTTGGCTAATTCCGCGTTTAGAAAAGAATGCGCGTCATATTTTTCGCCTTTAAGCGCCCAAAAAGCTTCCCCGTTTTTAATCGTTCTCGTATCGGTGGAAATGGAATCAAAGGCGTCATCAGGGGAACCCGAGACCAGGCGCCCCCCGGCAAATCTCGCAACGTCGCCCCAGCTTATATCTAGTTTCATAATTTTTTCAATGCGGCTTTTGTGACGTCTTTGTCATTAAATGGAATCGTTTGATCATTGAGGATTTGATAGGTCTCGTGCCCTTTCCCCGCGATGAGAATAATGTCTCGCGCTTGGGCTAAAGCTACGGCTTCTTGAATAGCCATGGCGCGGTCAGGAATCATTTTATAATTTTTTTGGCCCGCCTTCTTGATTCCCGCTTCAATGTCGGCCAGTATTTTAAAAGGATTTTCCCTTCTGGGGTTGTCGTTGGTCAGAATGACCCAGTCGCTGAGTTTTGCCGCTATTTCGCCCATGGGCGCTCTTTTTGTTTTGTCGCGTTCTCCCCCGCACCCAAAAACCGTAATGAGGCGGCCTTGGCAGAACGGGCGAAGCTCTTTGAGGACGGCTTCAAGGGCGCTGTCGGTATGGGCAAAATCAATAAAGATTTTGAAAGGTTTGCGGACCGGCAATTCTTCAAGACGACCGGGAACGCAACTGAGTTTTTTGAGTCCTGAGAGGATAAATTTTTCCGGTATTCCCAGAGAATGGGCCGCTCCGGCGGCGGCTAGGGCGTTGAGGATGTTGTGTTGTCCTAAAAGTTTGATAAAAGCTGGAAAATTTTTTCCCCCTATTTTGAGAGTGAACCGAGATCCATCCAGATTTGAATGAATATGGCCAGCTGAAACATCCCTTGTCCCCTTAAGGCCGTAGGATAAAACCTCGCAATTTCGCGCCCAGGGTCTGAGTTTTTTTGCGCGCGGGTCATCGGCATTAATAATGGCGGTTCTGGAAGGTTTTTTTGAGCGTGCCAAGAGTTCAAACAGATGAGCCTTGGCCTTGAAATAGGCGTTGATGGTTTTATGGAAATCGAGATGGTCGCGCTTAAGATTAGTAAAAATGGCGGCGTCAAAAGAGATTTCTTCCACCCTTCCCAAAGCGAGGGCGTGGGAAGAAACTTCCATGGCCACCTGGGTTGCGCCGGAGTCTCGAAGTTTAGAGAGAATGGCGAGGAGTTCTAAGGATGAAGGGGTGGTGTTTACGGCTGTCTGAGAAGATATTCCTGGGCCGCGATAAGAAATCGTGCCGATAATTCCCGTCTTTTTTTTGGCTTCTTTCAAAATTGATTCTAAAAAATAAGTGACGGTTGTTTTTCCATTGGTTCCGGTGACTCCGATGATTCGCATGTCGGCGGAAGGATTTTTAAAGAAAACAGCGGCCATTTTTCCCATGGCGGAGACAGGGTCGGGAGTTTGAATCCAAGCGGTTTTGACGCCTAGGGGCTTTGGCTTTTCGCTTAAGACAGCGACTGCGCCTTTTTTAATGGCTTCACGCGCGTGTAAAAAGCCGTTGGTTCGACTTCCCGGCAAGGCAAAAAAAAGGCTTCCTGGAGCGACCTTCCTGGAATCATGAGTCAAATGTCTAATTAAGACATTCGGATTGATTTCTCCAGTGACGGGTATGGATTTGACGAGAGTTCCAAGAGAAATAGAATAATTGTTTTTCATCTTAGCGGAAAGAAGCCGCGGGGACGATATTTTTAGATAGATTGGCGTTTTGAATCGTGGAACTTGGTTCGGGCGGCAAACCCTTAAGGGCGATCAGGCGTCTAGCGATTTCGGAGAAAACAGGAGCGGAGGCCTGGCCCCCGTAGTAGTATTTTTTGGGTCCATTAAGAACGACCAGGATGCTCCATAATGGATGGTTTGCGGGTAAAAATCCGACAAAAGAGGCGTTATATTTTGTGCGCGAATATTTTTTGGTTTTAGGATTAATTTCATGGGAAGTTCCTGTTTTTCCCGCGACTGAATATCCTGGAATTTGTGCGAGAGCTCCGGTTCCTTTTTCCACGACGTTTTCCAAAAATTGAGTCAGGGTTTCAATGGTCGAAGAGGACGCGACTTTCCTGATCTTATCGGGAGATTCTTCTATTGAAATCAAGGGTTGTCTTAAAATTCCTCCGGCGGCGACGGTATTGTAGGCCGCGAGAACCTGAAGGGGAGTGACGGCGACTCCATAACCATAGGAGGCGGAGGTCAGCGAAATTTCTCCACGCTTGTTAAAAGTCTTCCAGTCCCCCGCAGCCTCGCCGGGAAGGCGAATGCCGGTCTTGTTGAGAAAGCCGTAGGCGCGGAGCATACGGTAGAAAGCGGGTTTCCCAACGCGCAAGACCACTTTTGAAATTCCAATATTGGAAGATCGTTCCAGTATTCCGGAAAGAGTGAGATATTGAGACGGTTCGTCATCATGAATGGTGACTCTGGGAGTAATGGCAAAACTCCCGTTTTCGCAAAAAATCTGTTCGGCGGTCGAAACGACTTTGTTTTCAAGAGCGGCAGTGGCCGTCACAATTTTCATGACAGAGCCCGGTTCATAGGTGTCTTGAATGGCGGGGTTTTTTAGCGGGGTTCGTGGGTAGGAAGCCATGGCCAGAATTTGTCCTGTTTGCGGATCCTCGATGAGAACGGTTCCACTTTTAATGGAAAGGGTTTTCGCGGCGGAATCAAGAGCTTCTTCGGCGATATACTGTATATCACGGTCAATGGTGAGAGGCAAAGGCTTGGGGGTAAACCCGGAATTATCGGCGTTAAGATAAATCATTTTCCCCGAACCGTCTCGAATAACCCGCAATCTTCGCGGCTTTCCAGTTAAACGCTTGTTCCAAGATAATTCCACGCCGGAGAGGCCTTGTCCATCGGAGGCTTTTCCTAAAACATTGCTGGCCAAAGAGCCGTTGGGATAGAAGCGGCGTTCTCTCAAGGAAAGTCCAAGCCCCCCAATTTTCAATTTTTCGATAGCTTCGGCTTGGTCATAGGAAAGAGAATCCGCCAAAACGGGAAAACGCTTTCGGGATTGATAACGCCGCGATATTTCCAAGGGAGACATTTTTAATAGACGCGCGAGTTTTTGGGCGACAAAATTGGGATTTTGAATCATTTTTTTGTCCGCGAAAAGACGCCAAACCGGAAGGGATTGCGCCAGGATATCGCCGTTTCTGTCGGTGATATCGGCCCTGGGAGAGATTTCCCATAAGGTTCGAGAAAATTCCTTATTGGCTTTGATGCTGAGGTTTGCGTGGTCGCGAACTTGAAGGTCTAATAATCGGAGAATAAGCGGGATAACGGGAAAAAGAAAGAAAAGCGAAACGAGTGAAATTCTCTTTTTAGTCGGCATCGGTATTTCTGAGATTAAGTCGAGCGGCGCCAAAACTTAAGCTTTCTCCAGAAATGGCTGGGAAAGTTTTGGAATGAGGCCACCTCTTGAGGCGGCGGAGAATCCATGAATTTAATGGATTTTAAAGGCGCCGGAATCATTTGGAGCTTTTCTCCCGCCAGGCGAGAGAGAGTCTCGGGCGAAGAGGCGGTTTCAAGATTTTTTTCTAAAATTGAGGCTTGAGATTCCAAGGCTTCCAAAGATTTCCTTCCTTCTTCCACGCGGTAACCTAATTCTGTCGCCTCGATTCTTTCCCAGGCGATCAAAAGAATTCCCAAGGCCGCCAAAAATAATAATTTTCCCGAAATAAATTTTTTGTTCATCAATCCCATCTCTCCCCGTTTTTGTCCCTCGCTTTTATAGGACGGAAACGCTTATTTGTATTGTAGATTATTAGTCCCTTTCCTTATTAATCTTAGGGCTAGGACAATGCCGGCCCTAGGATTTTGGAGAAAGGGATTAGCGTATTTTCCCCAATCCCTTGAGAAATATCCGTTTCCAAACATAGGCGCTGTGCCCTGCGCTTTCCCAGTGAATGAGACTGATAATGGGGCGCATTTTGTATTGTGAATAGAAGTGCGGCATCAGACAAGACTCATGCCTTTCCTCATAACCATAAGGTCGGCATTGTCCCGACCTTAAGATTTTTGAGGGAAGGGACTCAGACAGCGAATTCTCATTTTTCATTAATTTTCTCCATAACGCGAAGCTTAGCGCTTCTAGCTCGCGGATTGTTTTGGATTTCCTCTTCGCTTGGGGGTAATTGCTTTGGGCCGACAAATCGGGCTGTTCCTTCGGAAAATAAAGATTGAAAGAGATTTTTAACGATGCGATCCTCCAAGGAATGAAAAGTGAGCGTCGCGATGCGTCCGCCTATTTTAAGATAAGACAATGCTCCTCTAATTCCGGGTTCGATATTGTCGAGTTCTCCGTTGACCGCGATTCTAAGGGCCATGAAAGAACGAGTCGCGGGATGAGTCTTTCCATGGAAGCCCAAGCGAGAGATTATGGAGGCAAGAGCGCCGGTCGTTTCAATAGGTTTTTTTGCCCGTTCTTGAACTATTTTTCTTGCGATTCTCCGAGCTTGCGGCTCTTCCCCGTATTCAACGAGAACTCGATAGATTTGATCTTCCGGCCAGCGGTTGACGATGAGGGCGGCGGTCAAGGAGTTTTCCCGGGAAAAGCGCATATCCAGGGGGCCGTCTTCTCTAAAGCTAAAACCTTTGAGCGGATTATCTAATTGCAATGAGCTGACTCCGAGGTCAAAAAGAGCCCCGGTCAACGGAAAAAACTTTTTTGTTTTTAAGATTGATCCCGTTTCTTTGAAGTTGGCTTGTGTCAGGGAAAACTTTTCTTTAAAAGGCGAGAGCCTTTTTTGCGCGGAGATTAAGGCATCACAATCCTGATCAAGACCTAAGAGTTTTCCGTTTTTAATAAAGCTAAGAATTCGGCTTGAGTGCCCTCCCAGTCCCACTGTCGCGTCAAGATAGAGTCCATCCGGATCGGTAAGAAGAGCTTGAGAAATTTCTTCCTCCATGACCGGCTTATGAAAATAGATTTCAGATTCCATTTAAATTTTCAGGCTCTTGGTCGCGAGCCGATAAGCGGGCTCCGCCTTTTTATGGTTGTAGTTTTTCCAATTCGAAAGACTCCATATTTCGGCTCTGTTTCCCGCTCCCTGGACCAGAACCGGTCCGTTGAGGTTTGCGTGTTCCTTTAAATACTGAGGAATGAGAATTCTTCCGACCCCGTCTAGATCGACTTCGACCGCCTCCGAGAAAAATTTTCTTTTAAAGGCGCGTTCTTCTTCCGTCTTCGCCAGGGAAAGCGCTTGGAGATCGTTTTCCAAAAGCCGGTTCCATTGAGACGGCAAAAAAAGATAAAGGCATCCTTCAAGGCCGCTGGTGACGTAGAAATGGTTTCCTTGCTCGGCGTTTAAGGCTTCCCTGAATTTAGGCGGAATCCCAAGCCGGTTTTTGGGGTCGAGAGTATATTCGTAACGGCCGATGAGTAAAATCATGGGATGGACTATTTTACACTATTTACCACTTTATTTATTTTTTTAACATTATTTCCCACAACGGAATCAGTATAGAGGACAAACTCATTTTTGTCAAGGCCTAGTTTTGCGCTTGTCAGTTCTTAAAACTTGTCTGACTCTTAATCGGTCGCGGAAAGGGAAGGAATTTTACCCATGAGACTTGCCCGCCAGGCGTATTCGAGAGATTTTATTTTGTTAAACGGCATTCCGTAAGCTTGGTACAAGCTTAAACGGACGGGATATCCGTCTCGGATATATTTAGAAAATCGGTAGAACATGCTGGGATAGTGTTCGCGAAATAAATAATGAACGAGGCTGTAGGACTCGGCGTACCACAGTTGAATTTCGGAGGTGGGCGCGTTTCCCATAGTGGTGACAGACATCAAATCTTTTAAGGCATACCCTCCCCCCGCTCCGATGATTTGAAGATTGTCTCTCAGCCACTGGGGTCTGGCGAAACCTCTTTCGACTTGAATCATGGTCGCCATTCCTTCGCTCAGCCACATTGGATCGGGATGACCGCCGATATAAAAACCGTCATAATAAATATGGCAAAGCTCATGAGCTAAAATTCCTGTGAGCTCTTGGCTTTTATAGACATACACTTTTCTCTCGGAAACTTCGCTGGCTCCCCCCGACCATTCCGGACGCCCGGTGACTAAGTGATAACTTTTGGCGTCTTGAAATAAAAAAATGCTGACGCGCCCTTCTTCCGCCCAAGGAGAAAACGCGGCCAGATCAAGCATGAGATTTTTGTGAAGGTCTTCGGCCATGGAAATAAAATTTTGGCTGGGTGGACGGCCTTCGGAATAGATATTGAAATGTTTGCTTTTAATAAGGAAGAACCCATTGGGAGCGGCTGGTTGAACGCTGGAAAGAGAAGAAGACTCGTCTTCCACGGGCCTTGAACGCGAGCGAGAAGGCGTTTGTGAGGTCTGTTCATAGGCGGGCTGTGCGCCTTTAATCGGGGTGATGAGGTCCAGTGAGGAAGGAGAACTAATTCCGGATGCTTGTTCGGCTTGAGCAAGAGCTTTTCCCGCCGCCGATCCCGCTTGGGCGAGCTTTTCCGGATCGATGGACTCTTCTTTGGGTAACCCTCTTGAAACGCCTTTTGAAAAAATTTCCGTTCCTAAATGAGAGCTTTGTCCGACGTCTTGATAAAGCATTCCTCCCCACAAGGAAATGACGGCAATCCAAATGAGAATTCTTAGCCGGAGAGAGATGTCCATTGAAGAGGCAAATTAGCGTCCGATATTGGCGTCTCTAAGCCTTAAGGCCGCTTGTGCAAGGCCGTGAACAAAAAGAGAAAAAATGACGATGAAAGCCGCCTCGACAAAAACCATTCCGGCGGCGGGCCCTCCGTCAAAAACCCCGCGTTTCCAATAGATGGCAAGCATAGTCGAAGAGACAAATGTTGCGGTGGAAAATGTTTGCCAGAAAGTAAAGTAGAGAGCGGCGGTCACCGGCGCCATCACGAAAAGAAGCCACATAGGTCCCCAATAGGGCTGGAGAAGATAGAAAAGCGGGATGGCCCAAATAAAATTAATCCAGACCTGGATTTTACGGATATGCCGAGCGAGAGAAGGAATTCGGTAAACGTTTTTTGACAGCCACCAATTGATGAGAATAGAACTGAGTAAGATGAGAAGCGACAACTTGTAGTCGCGTGGATCGGGTTGGCTAAAATAAATGGCCGATAAAATTAAGATGAGAGCGAACGGCGTAAAATAGCGATTGAGCATTTGCATGGTTTAATCCCCTTTCCGGCAAAGAATAAGATAGCGGTTTTTATCATCAGAAGGAAGACGGTAAGCGAATTTTTCCTTGACCGTCATTGGTTCGATAGACGGCGAAATTCCATTTGACGTTTTTTCAAAGACCGGGTCTTGGCTTTGATAGGCGATAAAGAAACTGTTTGGTTTTAAAAGAGGTTGCGCTATTTTTACCGCTTTCTCAAACGGGGCCAGGGCTCGTTCAATGACGATGTCAAAAATACTCGAATCTTGGAGCAGGGTTGGTTTTTTAATCAGATGGATTCCCTCAAGTCCTAAGGCGAGGAGGGCAAGATTTAAGAAATCAAAGCGCCTTTTTAAAGGTTCAATGAGGGTCATGTCTATTTCAGGATACGCAATTTTGATAACAAGTCCAATAAAGCCCGCGCCGGAACCGAGATCGGCTACGCGCAGAACTTCTTGCGTCGGAAGGCTCTCTTTAACCCACTTAAGTGCAGGAATGCAGGCTAAGGCGTCAGCCGCGTGCCGTAAGAGAAGGTTTTGAGGCGCAATATCGGCGGTCAACCCCGCTTTAAGATCGTGATAAGCGACCAGATCAAGATAGTTTTCAATTTGATTTTTTTGTTTGGGCGTCAATAAAATATTCCATTGAGTCAGCGAGGCGGCCAGCGGAGTCCAATCGTAGAGGCGTTTTGACTGAGGGGTTGTTTCCGCCATTCTCAGTTTTGGGCCGGGGTTTCAGCGGTTTGTATCCGGCTTTTTTCCAGCATGACCCACAGAATCTGAATATCGGACGGCGAAAGCCCGGGAATGCGTCCGGCTTGCCCCAGAGTCTTGGGTTTAATGCGGTTAAGTTTTTGGCGCGCTTCAAGCCCTAGAGCGGGAATAGAGAGATAAGTCAAAGATTCGGGGATGCGGACGTGTTCGAGTTTTTGTAATTTGTCGGCGATTTGTGTTTCACGCGCCAGATATCCAGCGTAACTTTTTTCAATTTCTTTTTCTTCTTCCGCTGTTTCCATCGACCAGGGATGAAGTTCTGAGTTTGAATACCGGCAATTTTCTTGAACGGAGTTGCGGTAGCGCGCAAAAGAGGCGAACAAGGAATCTGAAACGAGTCCCAGTTGATGACCTTTTTCCATGAGTCTTAAATCCGCGTTGTCGGCGCGAAGGCTGATGCGGTATTCCGCGCGGGAGGTAAACATTCGGTAAGGTTCATCGACTCCTTTAGTGACTAAGTCATCGATGAGAACTCCGATATAAGCCTCATCACGGGATAAAATGAAAGGCGGCTTTTCTTGAATTTTTAAGGCCGCGTTAATGCCCGCGATAAGACCTTGAGCCGCGGCTTCTTCATAGCCGGTCGTTCCGTTGATTTGGCCGGCAAAATAAAGTCCGGATACCTTTTTCGTTTCAAGGGTCGGATGAAGTTGGGTGGGTGGACAGTAATCGTATTCAATGGCGTAACCTGGGCGCATAATGTGCGCGTTTTTGAGTCCTGGAATGGTCGTTAATATTTCTCTTTGCGCGTCTTCCGGCAGGCTGGTGGACAAGCCATTAACATAAATCTCTTTTGTGTGATAGCCTTCGGGCTCAAGAAAAATAATGTGTCTTTCCTTATGCGGAAATTTGACGACCTTGTCTTCGATAGACGGACAATAACGCGGGCCGATGGATTTGATGACTCCGGAGTAGAGCGGAGAACGGTCAAGCGAACGTTGAATAACTTGATGGGTGTCTTGATTCGTATAGGTAATAAAACAAGACAAAAGTTTGTTTTCGATTTGAGCGTTAGAATGAGAAAAAGGGCGCGGCGGATTATCAGAATCTTGAACTTGGCATTCTGAAAAATCAATGGAGCGGCTTTGAATGCGCATGGGGGTGCCGGTCTTCATTCGTCCGATTTCAAAGCCGAGAGACTCAAGGCTGGGGGTGAGTTCGGTTGCGGGCTTTTCTCCAAAACGCCCTGAGGCGAAGGATTTGAGTCCAATATGGGCCAAACCATTGAGAAATGTTCCCGTTGTGACAATGACGGCTTGGGATTGATAGAGAGTGCCTCTGAGACTGATGACTCCCTGGACGCTTGAATTTTCGCTCATCCAAAGCCGCGTCGCTTCGTCTTGAATTAAATCTAAGTTCTCCTGATTTTCCAGAACTTCTTTCATGGAAAATTGATAGAGCTTTTTGTCGCATTGAGCCCGGGGCGATTGAACAGCGGCGCCCTTGCTGATGTTGAGAATTTTAAAATGAAGTCCGGACCGGTCGGTGTTTTTCGCCATTTCTCCGCCCAAGGCGTCTATTTCGCGGACGATTTGGCCCTTGGCCACTCCGCCGATGGAAGGATTACAAGACATGGCGGCGATGGTGTCGAGATTTTGAGTCATCAAAAGGGTTTGCATTCCCATGCGGGATGCGGCCAAGGCGGCTTCGCATCCGGCGTGTCCCCCACCCAGAACAATGACTTGGTATTTTTTAGGAAAAGAGATAAATTCAGGCATAGAGAAGAGCCTTGAGAATTTCTTTGGGAACCAGTCCCATAAAATAAAGCGCAAAGGCAAAGGCGATTTGAAACAGTAGAGAAAATAAAACCGCCAAGAATGCGCGGGAAAGGCGTATTCCTCTGAGCTCTCTAAGTCCCATCATTCCAGCCCAGAGCATCCATAACCCTCCAACGACTTGAGAGCCGTTAAAAATAGTATTTGAGTCTAGAAAGATTGATAAGACCATCGGAAGCAAAAGAACGATTCCAATCACGTTAAGCCCCAGCATGAATCCTGCAATCGGCCAAGCCTCGGCTTTTTTAATTTTGAGAAGCGGAAAAATAAAAAGGGCAAAACAAAGGATTTCTCCAAGGTCAAACCAAACCTTTGAAATTCCGTTTTTTTTAACATAAAAGATAATTAAAATAAACGGCATGGCGGTCCAAAAAACCGAGGTGATGAGCTTAAACAGAAGGTTTCCCTTTTCCAGCCATAGCATCAGTCCAAAAAGGCAAAGAATCCAGACGATTTCTAATGGCGGCTGCCAGAGCATCACTTTCAACCAAAAATAAAAATTCGGGGATTGGCTCGGAAAAGGCGCGTAGTGATCGGGAAAATTCCAGGGTTTAAGCCAATAAAAGAGAAGCGAAAGCAAAAGAAAAACAAGATAGAGACTGGTGTTGAGAACCATTTCCCCGTTTTCCTTGTTTTTCGCGGCTCCGCGCGCTGGAAAGAAGAGATAATCTCGGCAAAGCTGGGTGATTTTTAACATAAGTCTTTTTGATAGTGCTTCATTCCCAAAAAACAAAAAATCGAGGCTGGCGCTAGAAAGAGAGTTGCGCAAATAAGAGCGGTTCTAAGGCCCGCCAAGTCCGAGATATATCCTATCAAAGTTGGGGACAGGGCGTCTCCCAAGGCATGGATGAGAAGCATATTGGCTCCGAATGCAAGCGAGCGCCGGGTCATGGGCGTGACCGCGACGATGACGGCGTTTAAGGGGCCCATATTGAGGAAAAGAAAAATTTCCGCGATAAAAAGCGTTGCTAGCGCGATTTTAAGATTTGGGGCGAGGAGTGAGAAAATAGCAAGTGGCATTCCAATTAAAAGACCAAGCCCGGAAATCAAAAAGTAGGCCTGGGGGTTTAATCGAATAAAACGTTCCGAGAGAAAACCTCCTAAATAGGAGCCAATAACTCCGGAAAAGACTGTCAGCGCTCCAAAAATCATTCCCGCTTCCCCCACGCTCAAATGCCACTGGCGATGAAAAAAACTGGGCATCCAAACGGCAAACCCGCCTAGAGCAAAAGTCATCGCCGCTCCCGCAAGAGTGGTCAGAAAATAACTGGGAATCGAAAAAAGGGCTTGAGTATCCTTAATAAGGCTCGTCTTTTCTTTTGAGTCTTGGAAGGGAATTGTCGTTTGTTTTCGCGGGTCTTGAAGTCGCGAGGCAAAAGCTGCGAGAATGAGGCTTGGGATGGATAAGAAGATAAAAGCGTTTCGCCAGCCCCATTTTTGTCCCAAAATTCCGCCGCCGATATATCCCAGGGCGCTCCCAACTGGAATGGCCAGTGAAAAAAGGGCCATGACCATCCCCGCTTTTTTCGGCGGATACATTTCGCAGACAAAAGAAGGCGAGACGGCTCCGTAACAAGATTCTCCGATCCCCACTGCGGCTCGGGCGGAAAATAAGGAAGTGAAATTTCGGCAGAGAGCGGTGAGCCCGGTTGAGAGACTCCAGAGAACCGTTCCCACGGTAATCCACAAAACCCGCCCGTAGCGATCGGCCAGGTATCCAATGGGAAGGGCGGCAAACATATAAACGATCATAAAGGCGGAAGCGAGCCAACCTGCCTGGGCATCCGAAAGCAAAAGATCTTTTTGAATGAGCGGCAAGACGGCATAGAGCGCTTGCCGATCGATATAATTGAAAAGATTAATGAGAAAAAGAATGATAAAAACAGAACGCGCGTTTTTCATTTACCAACACAAAACTTGGAAAAAATGGCGTCGAGAACCCCGGCCTCGGCGTTGTCTCCCGTGATTGTGCCTAAAAAGCGCAGACATTCTCTCAGGTGAAAAGCGGCCCTTTCTTCCCAACGTCCTGCATTGTTTTGAATGGATTTTTGAGCGGCGCTAATTTCTTCAGCAGACAAAAGCAAGGCCTGGTGATGGCGAAGACTGGTGATGAGAACTTCGTTTTCTGAAATTTCACGGGATAAATGTTCAGAAAGGTTTTTTCTTAACTCAGAAATGCCTTCTTTAAGAAGAGCTGAAATCTCAATTCCATTCCAACGCTCATCAATACGGCGCTGGAGATCGGATTTGTTCAGGGCAAAAATGACGGGTTTATTTTTGTCTCTGGCCAATTTGGCGATAGCGTGAATGGTTTTTTCTTCTTCTTTTGAAATTTCTTTTGAGCGATCAAGGACAATCAGAGCTAGATCGCTATTTTCTAAAGCGTTTTGGGTTCGGCGCATTCCTTCTCTTTCAACGGCGTCTTCCGTTTGGCTGCGGAGGCCGGCGGTATCAATGAGAAGAGACGTTAGGTTTCCGAGGGAGAGAGGCTCTTCGATGGTATCTCGGGTCGTGCCCGGGATTTCAGAGACGATCGCGCGTTCTCGTCCTAAAAGGGCGTTTAAAAGACTGGATTTTCCGGAATTGGGAAGGCCGGCGATGCAAATTTTGGGGCCGCTTAAAATTTTTTTCCCCCTCTCATAGGTGGAAGCAAAATCCAAGATTGAGTCATGAATTTTGTGAAGGGAACTTAGGAATTTTTTTTCCGGAGGCGGAGGCAACTCTTCTTCGGGGTGATCAAGACAGGCTTCGATATGTGCCAGCATTTCAAAGAGTGGAGCTTGAAATTGACGAAGGGTGTCGGATATCCCTCCCGAGAGTTGGTTGAGGGCGGCGCGGTGAGCGGCTTGATTATCTGCAAGGATGAGATCACAAACAGCTTCCGCTTGGGAGAGATCCATTTTTCCATTGAGGAACGCTCTGCGGGTAAATTCTCCAGGTTCGGCCATTCGCACGCCATTTTTGAGAGCGGCTTTTATCAAGGAAGAAAGAATAAAGGGAGATCCATGCGCGGTAATTTCAAGCAGGTC
Source organism: bacterium (assembly GCA_021796015.1). The sequence goes on along the minus strand of JAJYOT010000002.1, from coordinate 9,133 downwards.
TTCTCCAATAGGGCTTGTCGTTTTAGGAAAATAAAGGAAGATAACTTCGTCAATGACGTTTCCCTGCCAAAAGGCTTTGGTCAAAACAGCGGTTCTGGGCTTAAGATTTTGAAAGTCTATTTGAAGAAAGTTTGCCGCTTTTTTAAGAGCCTCATTTCCGGCAAGGCGTATGACGCCAAGCGCGCTTTTCCCCGGCGGCGTAGCCAGGGCGACGATGGTTTCTTCGTTCAAGGACTTTGGCGAGGACGCAGGATAATTTTTCTCCAGACTCCTTCGCCCTCCGAAACGCTTTCAACTTCCGGGTTCGCGGCCAGGGTTTTATGAATCATTCTTCTGGTCGCCGCATTCATGGGAGGCAATCGATAAGGGGTTTTCAAACGCTTGACCTCTGAAATTCCGTACTCAACCTTGGCAAAGATTTCTTTTTCTTTTTTCTCCCAATAATCAAGCGCGTCTACTTGAACGGCGCATTCTTGCCCCGTTTCGCGGCTCAGCAAAATATTAAACAGAAACTGAAGAGACTCGATAGTCTTTCCTTCAAATCCAAGCAGATAATGCGCACTTTCTCCACTTAAAGATAATTTGGCGCGCTCTTGCTGGTCTTCCCAGAGAGACGAGACGAGGATGTCCTCAAAACCCATTTTGCCTAAGAGTTCTTTTATTAAATTTTCCGCGATCGGGAGAATTTCTTTTCCAGCTTTTGGATTTGGAGATAAAGTGTTCATGATGTTTTAGTACTTGTAATATTTTTTAAGCCCTATTTGGATCACGGCGTTAAATAGGCTGTTGGTCATCCAGTAAAGAACAAGCCCGGCCGGAAAATTAAGAAACATGATCGTAAAAATAACCGGCATCCAGGTCATGATCTGGGCCTGGGCGGGATCTCCCGGCGGAGGATTGAGTTTGTTTTGAGCAAACATCAAAGATCCCATGATAATCGGAAGAATATAGTAAGGGTCTTTCGCTGAAAGATCCTTAATCCAGAAAATCCATCCGGCGCCGTGAAGTTCCCAAGCATTTCTTAAAGTCGTATAGAGGGCGATAAAGACCGGAGCTTGGATCAGCATCGGCAAACATCCACCCAAAGGATTGGCTCCGTTTTTTTTGTAGAGTTCCATCATCTCGGCGTTCATCTTGGCCGGTTCGGAGGCATATTTCTTCTGGAGTTTCGTAATCTCGGGCTGGAGTTTGCGCATGGCTACTTGAGCCTTGAGACTTTTGAGAGTCAGTGGGAAAACCAAGATTTGAAGTCCGATGGTCAGAAGAATAATCGACCAGCCCCAGTTGCCCGTCAAAAGGTAAATTTTTTCCAGGATTTCCAAAATGAGATGACCAATCTGCGCGAAAAACCCGAAGTTAATCGAACGCTCAAGGCCCAGGTGATAACGGGAAAGCCAGGTGTACCCTTTTTCTCCAAGATAAAAAGGAATGGTCCAAGTGTGAGAAGTTTTTGGATTTAAAATTAGGCTTGGGGCAGTCAAGATAATCTCAGGTGGCGTTAGACTTGAAACGGTAAATTCTCCGTTTTTTGGAAGAAGCGCCGCCAGAAAATAACGGTTGTCAATTCCCATCCACTGAAAAGGGCCTGTGTGCGTTCCCGGCTTAAAAGTATCTAATTTCCCGTTGAGACCATGCCCGCCAAATCTAAGCCCAATGGCTCTCCAAACCTTGGGGTTTTCTTTTTGCTCGCTGGCAACGGTGCCAAGCCCCGGGCCGACGGAAAGGCTCCAGGCTCCGGTTTGAATCATTTGCCCTGAGGCGTTGGTCAGCGTGATCTGAATTTCGGGAACTTTAGTTCCCTCAACCCCGGGAATAAATTCTTTCGTGATTTCTAGTCCGTCCTGGCGGCGAGCCGTGAATGTCAGGTTCGGCGTCTTGGGGTCTTGGATAAATTTTAAGTTGGGAAAAGCGGCAAAGAAACCGGGCGTGGGATATTGAACCAACTCAACCATTCCGAGAGGTTCTTGATATTGCCAGCTGACGATGCCCGCCCCCGCCGGTTCAATTTTAAGTTTCGCTTTCCCAAAATCGGCGCTCATAGGCGGATAATTTTTAAGGGGCGCGGCAAGTGGGAAGTTGGAGTTGACCGCCGTTGCGGGGGTTGCAGGAGTAGTCGTCTGTCCTTGAGATTGAGAAATGGCGCTCTTGGGCGGTATTGGCGGCATATACTTTTTCTCGAGGAAGAAAAACCATAATCCGTAGACGAGAACGGACAGTGCGACGGCGATCAAGAGATTTTTTTCCGTGTTCATTGATTCCATGATTATAAACTCTCAGATTTTACGGGGTCATATCCTCCCGGGTGGAAGGGGTGGCATTTAAGCAGTCTCCGAAGAGAGAAATAAATTCCGCGCAAAGAGCCCCGCGTCTCAATTGCTTCTTTCGCGTAATCGGAACAGCTGGGGTAAAAACGACAGGCGGGACGCAGAAACGGGCGGAGAAGTTTTTGATAAATAGAAATGAAAAAGAGAAGAAACTTTTTCATGTTAAAATTTCCGCTTTCTCGCAGAGCTTGAGAAAATCTTTTTCCGCCTCGGCGAAGTTTTTCCAGGCGCAGTCGGGCTGAATCGAGACGATAAGGTCCATTCCGTCTTTGACGCGGTTTTGATTGAGCCGAAAGGCTTCCTTGGCCAGGCGCCGCAGCCGGTTTCTTTTGACGGCATTTCCCGTCTTTTTAACGACGGAAACCCCGAAGCGAGCTTTTCCAGATTTTATTGAAGGCATTGGAATCTCGTGCGTGGGGCGGACGGAGAAACGCAATACAACTCCCGGAACGGCGACTTTTTTCCCATAAGCGAAGACCCGCCCGAATTCCTTGCGGGATTTAAGCCGCTGAGAAGAACTAAGGCGAAGGCGAATCGCGGTTTTAGGCTTGGACGAGGACGTGACGGCCCTTCTGCCTGCGGCGGCTCAAAACCCCTCTTCCGCCGGAAGTCTTCATCCGAGCTCGAAATCCGATGGCCCTTTTTCTTTTCTTATTGTGCGGTCTAAATGTAGGTAGCATAATGGGTCTATTATATCAAAAATTCTTCCGGCCTTGTTTTTCTGATGAAATTTAACCCAGCCTATCGGCCAGGAGGGTTTCGTTAATGAAGGTCTGATATCCCATTTTGCGCTTTCGGGCCTCGGCTTTGGCCCAGGTCAAAACCTGCGGATGGATGCGAATGGTGATGCGGCGATACTTATCCGTCTTCTTGGGCGGTCGGCCGCGGCGCTGGAAGCGCCTGACGGCTTCTTGGAAGACCGCGCGCTCCGTTTTGGTAGGTTTTCGCGCGCGTGAGAAGTCAAAATCAGGAATCTCGTTTTTAGCGGTCTTTATAGGCTTCATAATTTTTCCTCTCCCGTCGGTTCGCTCTTCGTGCGCTGATGAGGCGAATCGCGGAGTTTCTGATCGTAAATACGACCACGACTATCCCGCATTCCGAGCGGCCTATTAGAATCTGTCGTTTTTCATTGTCTGTGGAATGCGCCGAGTCGAGAGAAATTAAGTTAAAGGGGTCGGTAAAGGCTTCGACCACTTTCTCAAAAGCGATGCCGTGTTTGTTTCTGTTGATTTCTCTCTTGCGCTCGTCCCATTCAAAGTCCACGCATTAATAGTATGCACTGAAAATAGGGTTTTGTCAAGGGAACCTTCGCTCTTATTTCTGCTTTGAAACGCAATAGCGGATGAATCTTTCCGTTTCCTTAAGTTTCCGTTTGGTTTTTGAGTCTGAGACAGTTTTATTGTGCTTCCAGAAAGCGTTACGGACGTATAGACCGTATTTGTCTTCTTTCAAAATATTCTTAATTTCATCTGATTGCATTTTTTTATCTTCATCGTCTTTGCCGAACCACATAAGACATTTTTGTTTTTCTCGTTTATTTTCGCGATTCAGAATTTTATATTCAATGGATACTTCATCCAGAAATACTGAATCTTTTTCGTCGTTAAAGGACAGCCATTGGTCGACCAACTTCTGAGTCAAAACGCACACCGACGCATTTAAATGTTGTCCGGATTCAATACTCTCAATGATTCCAGTTCCAGCCATGCTTGATTCAATCACGTTATATTGGCCGAAGTGGAGCGCTCCACGCAACGGCAAACCATAGTTGAACATCTGAGTCATTAGGTGCTTTGTGGTGGTAAATGCGACTATGCAACGAAAATGGTTGTCTTCTGGAGATTTTACGGATTCAATAGTAAAAACAATCGTATCCGAAAAAATAATCCATTGAGTTTGATTAATCAGCGCGTCAATCCCCTGCGGGAGATTGCCGTTACAGGATGTCTTTAATGACTCTGTTACCGATTTTTTTATATTTACGATTTGTTGAAGAACGGCCTTTTGCGCATCATCATTCGGGGTATTTTTAAGAAAATTTTTATACCCCAAAATGTCGAAAAAGCCGATATAGCCGTTCATGGGGAGATTTCGGAAATTAACGGCAGTTTCTTGATGACTCTCATTATCTCATGGCTTACGCGAACGACGCGCTTGAGCAAGTCGACGATGTAGCGGGAATTATTCTGCTCTCGCCTAATCATTGGGATCGTTAACTAAGCCGCTATTTCATTGTTCAGTAAGATAATTCTGGATTTGTTGGGCCATACAGGCATCTAATGACTGAACGTCGTCAATTTTTAAATTGTTATACTTCGCAGGGCTTATCCCAAGCATTGCTTGTGCGCGGAAAGAAGCATCGCTCGTAATAAATGGCCATCCACATGAACGCATAGCATTCTGGCACGCCTTTTTACTCGACGCTGTCGATATGTGCCCCAAATGGTTAAGATTATTTAAACAGTTGTACCATATACTCTCTAATGTTTGAATAATGGGATTTTTTTGCATTTCATCGTATCTATCCAATGCTTTTAAATCTGCCTTTGCGAGTTTGTTATTCGTACCAGCGATTTTTTTAAATATAGCTCGGGCCTTGTCTTCCGTCATTTCTGAGTTTGGCTTTGTAAAAAATTCCTCGGCGTATAATCTTTCTTTTTCCATCTTGCCCATTTTTTTGACGACTTTGCGCATGGGATGAGCTTTCTTGTAGGTTTTTTTATGGCTGGGGATAGGTATGGATGTCGCTTGGCTTGTTGGTGGTGTGATTATGCCGCTTGAGTTGTTTTGAGCCAGTGCGCTGGAACAAAGAGCTATCCCGAATGCCCAGACAAGAGCTCCTTTGCCTGAGTTTTTCATTTTTTTAGTTTCCTCTATTTATTATATGTCGGTCTAACATGATATGAGTTTATTATATTAAAAACCGTTTTCGAGGTGATTATCAAATTTCTTGCAGGGAACATTTTAGGGCTTTGGCCGTATAAATAAGGGCGGCGCAAGACCCCTGGCGCGAATGTCGAGGAGATGCTAAAATAAGGAGGAAGAATATGTTCGAGCAGGTGGATAAGCGATTGGATCAGATTGATAGGCGATTGGGACAAATGGACGATCGCTTCCGGCATATGGAGAAAATGCTGGTCGGCGGAGTCACTTTTTTGAGCTTTTTGATCGCGCTTTTGCGTTTCGTTAAATAAATCGGAATTTTCCAGCCGTAAAATATCGCTTGAAAACGCCGTTCCTCAAAATGTTACCATCGAGGTATGACCGAGCCTAAGCGAGGAAATGGTTGGCGCCAGAGTCCGTTTCAAAAGGAAACCATGGCCCATGAAAAAACAAAAAACCGCGAAGCGGCGATAGACGTCCTTCTTAAAGAAAAAAAAGTTTATCCCCCCTCTCAGTCTTTCAGCCGCTTGGCGCACGTCAAAAGTTTCGCCGAGCTTAAGAAATTAAGAAAACAGGCGCTTGCCTCTCCTGAAAAATTTTGGGAGTCGCAAGCCCGGGAGCTTTTTTGGCATAAGCCTTGGAAAAAAACCTTGGCATGGAAGCCGCCGTTTTCCAAATGGTTCGTCGGCGGGAAAATCAACGCCTCTTACAACGCCTTGGACCGGCATCTCGGCGGTTTTCGCCGGCATAAAGCCGCCTTGATTTGGGAAGGCGAAAATGGCGAGAGAAAAGTCCTAACCTACCTTGAGCTCTACCGCGAGGTTTGCCGCGCGGCCAACGCCTTGAAGAATCTGGGAATCAAAAAAGGTGATCGCGTGGCAATTTATATGCCGATGGTTCCAGAAGCGGTCATTGCGATGCTGGCGTGTTCGAGAATCGGCGCTCCCCACAACGTGGTTTTCGCCGGGTTTTCCGCTTCGGCGTTGTCCGAACGCATTCAAGACGCCCAGGCCAAACTGGTCATTACGGCCGACGGGTTCTTTCGGAAAGGCTTGATCGTTAAACCCAAGGACGTCGTCGATGAGGCCCTTAAAACAGCTTCGAGCGTTGAAAAAGTCTTGGTTTTGAACCGCGGCATCGTGGAAAATTCTTCCTGGATTCAAGGGCGGGACGTGGATTGGTCGGAAGCTCTCTCCGAAGCTTCTGATGATTCTCCCGCCGAAAAGTTGGACAGCGAACATCCGCTGTTTATTCTCTACACTTCGGGTTCGACCGGAAAGCCGAAAGGCATTTTGCATACGACCGGAGGATATTTGGTTCAGGCCGCATGGACGACGAAACATGTCTTTGATCTCAAGGACGACGATCTTTTTTGGTGCACGGCCGATATCGGCTGGGTGACGGGGCATTCTTATGTGGTTTACGGTCCTCTTTTAAATGGAGCAACGATTTTCATGTATGAGGGCTCTCCCATGCACCCGGCGCCGGATCGCTTTTGGTCCATGATCGAGCGGCACAAAATATCCATTCTCTATACCGCGCCGACGGCCATTCGCGCTTTCATGCGCTTGGGAGAATCTTGGCCCAAAAAACATGATTTATCTTCTCTCCGGCTTTTGGGCAGCGTGGGAGAGCCGATTAATCCGGAAGCCTGGCAGTGGTATCACAAAAATATCGGGCGCGGAAAATGCCCGATTGTGGATACTTGGTGGCAGACGGAAACGGGTTCCATCATGATTTCCCCCCTCCCGGGCGCGACGGGAACCAAACCCGGTTCGGCGTCTCTTCCTCTTCCGGGAATTGACGCCGAGGTTGTGGACAAGTCCGGCAATCCGGTTCCGTTGGGCGCGGGCGGGTATTTGGTCATTAAAAAACCGTGGCCCGGGATGCTGAGAACCATTTACGGAAATCCCGCCCGTTACAAGGAGCAATATTTCAGCCAAGTGCATTCCGCGGATAAGAAAAGTCATCCCTATTATTTCACCGGAGACGGCGCGAGAAAAGACAAGGACGGGTATTTTTGGGTTTTGGGCCGCATTGACGACGTCCTGAACGTTTCCGGCCACCGGCTTTCGACGATGGAAATAGAATCCGCCTTGGTTTCTCATCCCGCCGTGGCGGAAGCGGCGGTGGTCGGACGTCCGGATAATTTGACCGGGCAAGCGGTCAGCGCCTTCGTGACTCTTAAAGACGGACAAAATCCCGACGAGTCGCTTAAGCGGGAGATTTCGGAATATGTCGGGCGCACCATTAGCCCGATCGCCAAACCCGCCGATATTCGCTTTACGCCTCTCTTACCTAAAACCCGTTCCGGAAAAATCATGCGAAGGCTTCTTCGTGAAATCGCTTCCGGCGGCGCGGTGAAAGGCGATATCACGACCCTTGAGGACTTGGGCGCTCTCGAAAAACTTCAGAACCAAGAAGAAGAGTAGTTCTTAATGGGGCTCTTGGCACAGCCACGGGTTTTTATCAAAGTGATAAACCCAGGAGCGGATGTCTTTCTTAAGAAAGATGAAGAAGAAGTGAAAATGATGTTGTTTGAGGCGGTTTTTCACTTCGTTCCATAACTCATCCGGATTGAAATCTCGGTGACAAGCCTTTTCGCGAATTAAAAGAGCCGCCGCCAGGGCTCCCGTTCTGTCGGAGCCCTTCTTGCAGTGGAAATAGACTTGGCGTCCGGCCGCGCGTTCAGAAAGGACAAAAGAGAAAGCTTTCTTAAACATTTCCATATCGAAAGTCGCGTCTTCCCCTGGGAAAGACAGCCGGATGGGAAAATTTTCGCAATTCAAATTCCAATTATGGCAGGAGTCTTGATTATCCGGCTTGAGTCTTAAATCCACCACATCATCAACGCTGAGATTTTCTTTAAGGTAACGATATTGATCATCCTTTGAAAGAGTCGCGCCTCTATAGATTCCCGGTTCGACTTGGCCGAAATTAGGAATCGGCGAGGGCGCGGATGCGGCGGCGAGAAACTGCGATAAGAGAAGGCTTAAAATAGAAAAAATCATGGGAGAAATTGGTCAGCGGATTTTATCAACCCAAGAACCGAAGGCTTCAAGGGTTTCAAGTGAAATAGTGTGCCCGCCTTCAAATTTGAGAAATTCTCCCTTGAGTCCCGATTCTGTCAAAAGATCAAATAGTTTTCGCGCTCCGGAAAACCCTAAAATCGGATCGGCGATTCCGTGGCTTTGAAAAAAAGACAGGCCTTTTTTGAGCGGAGCTTTTGAAAGAAGAGATTTCTGATTTATGATATTTCCAGAAAAAATAGCTAGGCCTTTAAAATTTTCTTTTTGAGAGAGAAAAATTTCCGTCGCCAGCATGGAGCCTTGGCTAAACCCTCCGATCATCATATCTTCAAAAGGAATGTTGAGCGCCTTTAAAAACTCGATTCCCGCGCTTTTAGCTTCCTCAAATCCCGAGGGCTCGGCGTTTGAAAAATCAGCCGCAACCCCGCTTTGTTGCGCTTGTTCAATGGCCTTTTCATCAATTTGAAACCAGGCGAGTCCCCCGAAGCTGGTGCGGTTGGGAGCGTCGGGAAAAATCCAATGCGCCGGAAAATCCAGCGGGGTTTCGGCCGATACAGGGGCGAGATCGGAACCCGAGGCGCCGTAGCCATGAAACAAAACGATGGTCGGGCCTTTTTTCGCTTCACCGATCTCGATGGCTTTGAGCGGCCCGATTCGGCGATTGGTAATCGAGGTGACGGACATCAAACTTTACCAGACCCGGCAAGCGTTTTGGCGGACCATCGGGGATTTTGCGGGGCAGGAGAAGGCTTGTCCAAATTCCGGCATATTGGAAACCGCGCCATTGGCCCGATATTTGGGGTCCGAATGCGGGTCGGTCAAGGCTTGAAGGCGTTTGGATTGGTCAGTTTGATTGGTGCACCAGGTTTGGGCCCAGGCGATAAAAAATCTCTGCTC
>JAJYOT010000030.1 GCA_021796015.1 bacterium | reverse complement strand
TTTTTCCAGCTTGGGCTTTAATCTTCCAGCCTTGGGATTGTCCTTCCAAAGAGCTAAAGATCATCACTTCGGAAACGGCCGAAACCGCCGCCAAGGCTTCTCCCCGAAAACCAAAGGTGGAAAGACAATCCAAATCCTCAATGGACTTGATTTTGCTGGTCGCATGGGGCTCAAGACAAAGCCTTAAATCCTCGCGGTCCATGCCCGTTCCATCGTCTGAAACCCGCAAAAGCTTTTGACCTGCGCCTTGAGCTTCAACGTCGATGCGCGTCGCCTTGGCGTCTATGGAATTTTCAATCAACTCCTTAAGAACGGAAGCCGGACGCTCAACGACTTCCCCCGCCGCGATCTTGGAGAAAACCGCCTCCTCCATTTTCAGGATTTTAGGCATCGCTCACCTTTTTTTTGAGGTCAATTAAAGCCGATAAGGCTTCTAGCGGCGTCATGCGCTCGGGGTTTAAAAGCCTGAGCGTCTGAACGACGGGAAGAGACCCGGAGAAATCCAGTTCCATTTGCCGAGAAGCATTTGAAGTCGTGGCCGAGGCGCCTTCGTGAGATTCTTTCTCAAGTCGGTCTAAAATCTCTTGAGAGCGGGTCAAGATCTGGGCGGGAAGACCGGCTAAAGCCGCAACATGAATCCCATAGGATTTGTCAGCGGGACCTTGAGAAATTTTGTGCAAAAAAATGACCTCTGTTTGGCCTTCGGGGCTCACCCATTCCTTGGCCGAAACGTTGGCGTTAAAAACTCCTTCCAGGTTTTCGGAAAGTTCCGTCAATTCAAAATAGTGGGTCGCGAAAAGGACCTTGGGACCGCGCAGATCTTCAGGTTGTTGAGAGCGGTAATGGGAATTGAGATATTCAAGAATAGCCCAGGCAATGGAAATTCCGTCAAAAGTTGAAGTCCCGCGCCCGACTTCATCGAGAATAATGAGGCTCCGGGAAGTCGCGTTTTTAAGAATATTGGCGGTCTCTTTCATCTCGACCATAAAAGTGGAAGAGCCTTCCGCCAAGGCATCTGAAGCTCCTACTCGGGTGAGTATCCGGTCCACCACCCCCACGCGCGCGGATTTAGCGGGCACGAAAGAACCCATCTGACTCATGAGCGCAATCAAGGCGCTTTGCCTGAGGTACGTTGATTTACCCGACATATTGGGCCCGGTCAAAATCATGATCTGCAAATCTCGTCCGTTTAAGGTCAAAGAATTTGAGACAAACGATCCCGACGGCAAGACCGAGGCAATAATGGGATGTTTGCCCTCCACGATTTCAAGGTCGCAGCTTAAGTCTATTTCGGGCTTGACCCAACCGTTAAGCCCCGCGTTTTTGGCCAAAGCCAAAAAAACGTCCAGCTCGGCTAGAATTTTTGATAAAAGGAAAAGCGAATTACGATAGGACAAAATTTGATTTTTGACTTCCTCGAATATTTTTCTCTCAAGCCGAATTATTTTTTCTTCCGCGCCCAAAATTTTATTTTCCAATTCCTTTAACTCGCCGGTAATATAGCGCTCGGCGTTGGCCAAGGTTTGTTTGCGCGTATAGCGTTCGGGAACCTTTGAAATTTGGGATTTAGTGACCTCAAAATAGTAGCCAAAAACGCCGTTAAACCCGGCTTTAAGATTTGAAATTCCGCTGAGCTCGCGCTCCCGCGCCTCCAAATCCTCCAAATGTTTCCGGCTGTCTGATTTTAAAGAGCGCAATTCATCTAACTCCGCGTTAAAACCAGTTTTGATAACTCCTCCTTCTGAAATTCTAATCGGCAAAGTCTCCATTAAGGCTTGAGATAAAAGTTCTGAAGCCGGACTTAAGGCCTTCATCAAGCTTTGAAGAGATTGATAAACATTCAACAGGTTTTCTGTTTGATTGAGCTCCGCATTCGCGCCGTCTGTAAGCGGAGAAAGAACATAAAGAAGTTCCGGGAGCGATTTTAAAGAATCACGAATACCCCCCAAGTCCCGAGGGATGAGTTGAAAACTTTGAAGGCGCGTTAAGATTCGTGGGATATCAGAAAACTTCTTAAGACTTGTGGAAAGAGAATTTCTCAACTCCACATGAAGCGTTAATTCTTCAACGCAATCAAGCCTTCGCCGAATTTCCTGAACATCCAACAGCGGACGCAAAATCCAATCCTTAAGCAACCGGCTTCCCATGGCGGTATCGCAGAGGTCCAAAAACCCCCAGAGGCTGTGCTGGAATTTTCCAGAAGAAGATTCGATAAGTTCCAAGGTTTTAATGGCGGTCGCGTCAAGAAACATTTCCGTCTTTCCTTCTCGAAAAGCAGGGACCGGAAGATTTTGAATGAGTTTTGAGCGCACGGCATAGGAAAGGCAATCCAAAGCCGCGCGCCTGGCCAAGGGATGATTTTGCCACTCGGGTCTTGCCGCCCAGTCAGGAGCGAACTTGTCTTCGACGGAAACCGCCGTCAGGCAAACGCCCGGAAGGCGATAGTCCCTCAAATGAAGAGAACGAATTGTTTCCTCGGAGGCGATAATCTCAGATGGTTTAATTTGAGCGATCCACGTTTCCAAGGAACGGGCTGTTTCATTTAAAGATTCAGCGGCCCAAAATTCTCCGGTTGAAATATCCAGCCAAGACAGACCCCAACCCACAATGTCAGATGAAATCGCCAGAAGAAAATTGACGTCCTTGGGAGTTAAAAGCTCGTCTTCAATCACCGTCCCCGGGGTGATGACTCGAATGACCTCGCGACGGACAAGTTTTTTTCCAAGAGAAGCCTCTTCCATCTGTTCGGCAATGGCAATTTTATATCCCGCCTTAAGGAGTTTGGCGATATGTTGAGAACTGCTGTGAAAAGGGATTCCACACATCGGCGTCTCTTGCCTGGCCGTCAAAACTAGGCCTAAAACAGGCGCGGCCACTTTTGCGTCTTCCCCGAACATCTCATAAAAATCTCCTAAGCGAAAAAAGACAATCGTATCGGAATAGGATTTCTTGATTTCCTGATACTGCCTCATCAAAGGAGTGTCGACGGCAGTTTCAACGCCGGGGGCTATCGCCATATCACTATGATTTTATCAGATTCGTCGAGGTTATAAATCGAAGGCTAAAGCGACGTTGGCGTAATGTTCGCGCTCAAAATAGAACTGACCGTAAGGCGAATGCCCGTCAAAGTAGCCTAATTGAAGGCGAACCACGCGGCCGCTTTTTCGGCTGATAAGGCCAACTCCGGCGACTGCATTTGAGTTAATGTTCCATTGATTATATTGATGAGACTGGATATCCTCGGCTAAATAAGCAAAGAGAGGCCGCTTGATTTTCGCCACGTGAAACTCAGGACTTTTGAGTTCAAATCCGCCCTGAACTTCTTCTCGCCCAAGAGAGCCGGGAGCGACGTCCAACAGATAATATCCGCCTCCATAGACTCTTAAAATTTTCCAGAAATTGCGGGAAAAAACCGCACGAAATCCATTGACGCTAAAATTAAACCCCTCATTTCCCGTTTGACGGATATAACCATCTCCCAAATGAGAACTTTGATGAAAAAGCATAACCTCCGCGGAATAGGGACCATGGCGAATTTCTAAGGGAAGATTGGCGATGTAGTCTATGGTTTCCAAATAATTGAGACTTAATCCGACTTGAAAAAGAGAATACGCCATTCCCTCCAAATCCCATTGATATTGATTCCCGAAACGATCACTCCATCGGTCCATGCCCCAGCGGTGTCCCAAAGCCACATCCCCCATATTTTCTCCATCAAGGTGATAATAAGACATCATAAGCTGAACCTGGCGAGGGTCGGCTAAAAGTTTATGAAAAAGATGTCCGTCGGGATAAAGGCCCGGGCCATTTTCAGGCTGACAAATAACCGCCGAGCTTGAAGAGGAGACCGCTACGGTCGCGGCAAAAGAAGAGGCGGAAAAAATCCCCAGTGAAAAAAGAGCCGCCGCCCAAAAAACGATAATTTTACAGAAGCGAGTTGATATCTTTGACCACATCCTCGTAGGAAACAGTTCCAATATACTCATGCCGAACGATGCCGTTCTTATCAATGAGGAATGCGGTCGGAAGGCCGGAAATATCATATCCCGCCGGAACATGATCGCCGGCAATGGCGACGGGATAGGGAATTTGGGCGTCTTTTACGAAAGGCTGAACCACTGATTGCCCCAAAGCGTCGACGGAAACGCCCAAAACCACGAGCCCTTTCGAATGTTTATCATCGTAGAGACGGATTAAATCAGGAATTTCTTCCCGACAAGCGTCGCACCAGGTCGCCCAAAAGTCCAAGAAAACAACTTTTCCTTTATACTGTGAAAGAGAGATGTTATCCCCAGAAACGCCGGGAAGAGTGAAATTGGGAGCTGGAAAACTTCCGTCCCGCGACACTCCACCGCCACCCCCAATAAAAAACCAAAAAATAAATCCGGCTAAAATCAATGCGGCAACAGCTCCCAACCATTTTTTAATCATCACAGACCTCCCAGCAGATGCCGCCGTCTTTTTTTCATCATCTTCATCCCGCCAAATCTGAACCATAAATTTAACTTGAACAATCTATTTTAGACTATTCTAATGCCTCTCCTCAAATAACTATAGGGACTAAATATGCCCTTCAAACCACGCCAGGAGAATGGGCAAGCGGTTAAAGAAAATCAAAAGCCCCATCAACACTAAGAAGAGCCCCGAAATGCGCTCCACCCAAGGCAGGAATTTCTTATAGCGCTTAAAAAGCCGCAAGAATGAGCCCAGACCGAATGCCGCCAGGATAAAGGGAATTCCCAGTCCCAAAGAATAAAAGGCCAAAAGTCTCATTCCCTCAAGCAATGTTTTTTGAGTCGCGGCTAAAGCTAAAATAGCGCCCAAAATAGGCCCAATACACGGAGTCCAACCAAAAGCAAAGGCAAGCCCCATAATGAAAGCGCCCCAGAAACCGGGCGCAACGCGGGCCTGCGCCCTTTTTTCATAGTAGAGAAATCGAATCGGAAGTAAGCCGCTCATGTGGAGGCCGAAAAGAATAACCACGCTCCCAGCCACTCGGTCGAGAAAAAGGCGATGCTGGAAAAGATCTCTCCCAAGCGCCGAGGCAGACGCGCCTAAAGCGATAAACACAATGGAAAACCCAAGAACAAAAAAAATAGATCCAAGACCCGCGCTCCTTAAAATTCCGGGCGCGGCCTCTTGGGATAAGTCATCAATAGACAAACCGGAAATAAAAGACAGGTAACCAGGGATCAGCGGTAAAACGCAAGGAGATAAGAATGAAGCTAAACCCGCCAGGAAAGCGGTTCCAAGCCCCAAGGGAGAACTCATACTTATATTTTAGCATCTTTGCGAACAAGGTCATTTACCTATGAGCCGAATAAATACTACGCTTTCTCAAGGTTACTTCAAATCTTATGGGACGCAGACAAGAACTGGAGAAAAAGCAATCGCTTTTGTCGCGCTTTGGCGCCGCCATCGCCTCGGAAAATAGGCTTGAAAGTCTCTTAAGCCGCATCGCCCAGCAAGTCTGCAAAGTCCTCAACGCCGATCGATGTTCCGTTTTCTTAATTGACCAAACCAAAGGTGAATTATGGACCACCGTCGCTTTGGGCATGGAAGAAAAAATTTTTAGGATGCCGATTGGGCAAGGCGTGGCAGGCCAAGTCGCTAAAACCGGAAAAACCATTAATTTAAAAGACGCCTATAAGGACACCAGATTCAAGGAAGATTTGGACCGCATTATCAACTATAAGACGCGCGCGGTGCTCGCGGTCCCTCTTAAAAATCGAGAAGGCAAGGTCAGAGGGGTTTTTGAGGTGGTCAATAAAATTCGCGGGGTATTCACCGAGGAAGACGAAGGACTTTTATCCATTCTCTCGACCATGGCGGCATCCTTTATTGAAAACGCCACACTCTATGATGAATTAAGAAAGTCTCATCTGGAAACCATCTACCGCATGGCCTTGGTCGCCGAGTTTCGCGATCAAAAAGATACGGCCAAACACCTCCGAAGAATGAGCCGTTTTTCTGAAATTCTGGCCCTAACCATGGGGTTTTCTCCTCAGGAAGCGGAAGATCTTCGCTACGCCGCTCCCTTGCACGATATCGGCAAAGTCGCCATTCCCGATTCCATTTTAAGGAAACCAGGTCAACTGACGCCCGAAGAATACGAGGAGATGAAGAAGCACACAATTTACGGAAGTAAGATGCTGGCTAATGCCGAAAGCAAACTCCTCCGCATCGCCTCTAAAATCGCCGTCGCCCATCATGAGCGATACGACGGTTCAGGATACCCTTACGGGCTCAAGGGAGAGGAAATCCCCTTGGAAGCCCGTATTGTTTCGGTTGCGGATGTTTTTGACGCACTGGTTTCGGAAAGGGTTTATAAAGGAGCCTGGACTCTTGAGGACGCTAAACAATATATTAAAGATAACGAGAGAAAACTTTTTGATCCCGAGGTCATCGCCGCCTTCTTAAAATCATTCGATTTGCTCGTCATCGCCATGGAAGAGGAAAATCACCGCATGGGCCTTGAAGGCGAAATGAACGCCGTTTTAGTTTCTCCCCCGCCCGCGCCTGACCGCCGAAATAGGTCCAAAGGCCTAGACCACAAATAGGACTTTAGTCTCAGGTTTTATCTTTTATTTTTATCTACTCTATATCCATCATGATGCGAGAACTCAAACGCGCCCTCGCCACTCTCCTGATCGTCTCGCTTATTTTTAATCTCATTCCCTTTTCCACCCTTCAAGCCGCCCAAATCTCTAACTCCGGAGAACATATTTCTCAAATCCCGGAGTTTAACGCTCCCATCGTTTCCAATTTCAATCCTGGAATCTCTCCAGATTTAAACACGGCTAATTTAGGTTTAACGCTTGAAAGCGCAAGTTTAAGAAATCCAAAGCCATTAGCCCTCGAAGAGAGATTGCCCATCGCCTCAATCAAGGAGGCGCTCCCTGCAATAACGACGGGAATTGAGACCTTGAAACCGGAAACCCAAAAACCGCGACAGGGACTGGCTTCTCTTGCAGCCTTGACCAAAACCGTCGCAAAATTCGCGCCGCATTCCAAGATTTCAAGTGATGGAATTTCTTCAATCTCGGGAGTTCTGTTTGACGGCGAAAAGACGCGCGCCTATTCTCCTCTATCGCCAGGAGAAACAGAACCCGCAAGTTCTTTTTTCGCAAAATTTTTGCCCCTTCCCGAAAGCGCGCATTTGACGCACAATTCTGAAAGAAATTCTTTTCTTCTACCGAAATCACCCGAGCAACCCACGCGGACAGAAAACACTGCCCCGGTTAAACTTCCCAAATCCTTATGGTCGCTTTTTTGGGCTTCCAGCATTCTGACGTCTTTTGGCGCCTATTTCTACATTTTAAGCCAACCCTTCTTGGTTATGAACGCTCTTAAAAAAAGCAAAACCATGATGGGAGTTTTACGCAACATTCAATTAGGGACCATGGCCATTGTCAACCTTTTACCCGTCGGCCTTATGGTTGATAAAACAAATCTTAGAATCTTATTCGTATCAACCATGATTGGGCGAACGGCCTTGATGGCCACCGTTCCTCTCCTGTTTTTTCTTGGACATTTTAGCTTTCTTGCCTTGGCGGCCATCACGGTGGCCAATGCCGTCTTCCAAGGCGTTCAGGCCATTGTCTACGGCGCGGCTTCAAACGCTTTTGTCGGAACCGACGGAAAACTCAACAAGGAAGCTTCCGCCATCATCACCAAATATTCTTCTCTGGCCGGCATCGCTTTTCCTATCGTAGCCGGCGCGATTGTCGGCTCCTTGGTTTGGCATTTCGGTTTCGCCGGTTACGCCATCGCCTATGGGCTCTACAGTCTTTTTTTGCTTTCGGCCATTCCCGTCTACTGGTTTGGAATCAAGGACTCCCGTGAAGGACTTGAAATTACGACTTTCGGCCAATTTTTTAAGGCTACGGAACAACTCATCCACCATTTGTTTACAAAAAGCTCCAAGGCCGCTTTTAGAACCCTTAGAGGCATGGCTAAAAATTTCCAACTCAAGCGCGCCGAAAACGCGCCCCCTTCTCCGTCCTGGCTGGACTCTTTTCTAAAATTCTTGTCTCGGCACGAAGCGACCCAGGGTTTGGCCTATATCCTTAAAAATAAAATTCTCAAGGTCTGGCTTTTCTCGTCTTCCCTTGATTCTCTCTTGAGCGACGCTCTCCCCATGGTCGTTTTCCCAATTTTTATCGGAAAACTTTTAGTCCCTCCGGCCCATCTACCGGCCATCTTAACCTCTCTATTCGGAACGGCCGGCGGGGTTTTGGGACTCACCTTCGCGGTTGAATCTTTGGGGCTTTTCCTCGGCGCCTGGATGATGCAAGGTGCAAGGGGAGACGCTTTGATTCAAAAACTGGGGGTCAAGGGGTTTTACCGAATCGCGGGAACCAGCACTCCTCTTTTTTGGCTCATGTGGCTTTTCCCGGCCGTTCTTTTTCCGGGAGCTTTCTGGATCAATCTTCCCCTGGTTCTGGCAGTGCAATTCTTAACTTCATTTTTTCATACTCCTGTGGGGGTCGCAATGGCGCCGGTGGTCCGGCAAGAAATTCCCAATGATTATCTTGGCCGCGTAGCCAGCGCATTTTTTATCGTTCAAATTCTCTCCTCCGCTTTAGGGGGAATCGCCATGGGAGTCTTACTTGATTTTGTTCCGATCAGCCCCGCCATGGTTATCGCGGCTGTAAGCGTGACCTTGATGGGCATCATTGACTGGCTGATTCCGCATTGGCTGTCAGTAAACGCAAAGGCCGCGCCAAACGCTCCCCCAAAAGACAATAAAATCGCGCGGGTGAGTTTTACTCCAGATCTAAGGTACGCCTAAAACCCGTTAATTCTTACGCGATTTCAGCAAGTCGGAAAAAAAATCAATGGGAATAGGAAATACAATCGTTGAGCTTTTTTCAGTGGCGATCTCAGACAAAGACTGCAAATAGCGAAGCTGAATGCTGACAGGGTTATCCGATAAGACCGCAGCCGCTTCCTTTAGTTTTTGGGAAGATTGGAACTCGCCGTCGGCGCGAATAATTTTAGCCCGCCGGTCGCGTTCGGCTTCGGCTTGCATCGCAATCATCCGCACCATGTCTTCCGGCAAATCGATGTTTTTGACCTCGACTTTAATCACCTTAATGCCCCAGGGTTCGGTATCTGAATCTAGAATTTGCTGAAGTTCGGCATTGACTTTCTCTCGGCTGGCCAAAAGCTCATCCATCTCCATTCGCCCGAGAACGCTTCTTAAGGTTGTCTGGGATAACTGGCTGGTCGCATAGAAAAAATCCTGAACGGCTAAAATCGCTTTTTGGGGGTCCACCACTCGAAAATAAACGACCGCATTGACTTTAATGGATACGTTGTCTTTCGTGATGATGTCTTGGGGCGGAACATCATGGACGACCACGCGCAAAGTGATTTTCTGGGCGCTCATGAGGCCTGGAATGACTAAAACCACGCCCGGCCCCGCCACGGAATGAAACTTTCCCAGAAAGAAGAGAATGAGGCGATCATACTCCGTCACCACCCGCACGCTTGCGAAAGCCAACGCAACGACCGCGACTAGAAAGATAAGCATATCGCCTCCTTGTTTCCCCTCATTGTAACAATTATAGTAGCGGAATCACTGAAACATATAGTCTTGATACGCAATATGCCGATCGTCCAACTCTTTTTTCCACAGGGCAAGAGTTGTAGGCATTTCTTGTCGGGAGAGTTTAACCCAACGGCTCTCCGGTGGAGAAAAGAGTTTCACTGCGGTCTGAAACCAAACATAGGCGTATTTAAGGGAACTTTCGGAGATGCGTTCTTGTTCCCTAAATTGGGCTAAATCTATTTTTTCTTTTTCCTCCGCCCGGGTCAAGCCTCCAGCTTTAAACTCCGCTTCTATTTCTTTTTTTCTTCGCTCAAAAATCTTTTCATAATACGCCTTTTTCAATTCCGGATGAGCATTCCAGGTGAGATATTTCTCGCCTTCCAAATAGGCCGAGCGCGCCCGAAAAATTAAATCAACATAGGCCATAACATAAACCATTGCAGTCATAAAAACAAACAGAAGCGCCCCTCGAAATATTTTTTTCTTTTCCACCCCTTCATTATAACAAGTTCATTTAACGTAAAGATTTTGCAACAAAAAT
Source organism: bacterium (assembly GCA_021796015.1). The sequence continues at coordinate 11,827 of JAJYOT010000030.1, read as the reverse complement.
CCGTTAAAAGTAGGGAGATGGCGGAAACGGAAGGAGAAGGTTTTGGAAGGATAGAGAACCTCGAGGCCGCGCACCTGGCCTTGCGCGGAGCTTTAGAGACCATTCGCAATCTTCAAGGCGTCAACGAACGCCTTAAATCCGAGAGAAAAGAAGAGTCCTACCAGAAAAAAGCCCTTGAAAATAAGGTTTTAGAACTTGAGACGGCCCTCAAAACCCTCAATGAAAATTTGGCTAGACAAGAAGCCATCGAAAGAGAACTCCGCGACCGAGAAGAACGCATTAAGGATGAGATGCGGCTTCAAATTAAATCCGAGGAAAGAGCCCGTCTTGAAGCCGATCAAAAACGTCTGGAAGAGGCCCTCTCTCTAGCGCAATCTGAAATCGAAAAAATTGCTCGGAATGCCGTTGAAAAAGAAAAATCCTGGGCTGAAGCTTTAAAGAAAATAGAAGACAGGGAAAAGGCTCTTCTTCAGTCAGAAAAAGAGAAGCTGAGCCTAGCTGAAAACTACAAACAAAACATTGAGAAAATTGAAATCGCCCGCCAGGAAAGAGACCGCGAAATCGCCGCCATCCTAAGAACCCGGGAAGCGGATTTAAAGGGAATTCTTGAGGAACGCGCGGCCCTTAAAAGCCAAAATGAAAACCTGGAACGCCGGCTTGAGAACCTCGCCGAGGAAATAGAGCTCAAGGTCGCGGAGAAAGAAGAAAAGCTCATTAAGGAATACCGCGCCAGAGAAAGCGAACTCCGCGAGAAATACGCGAGACGAGAAAGCGAACTTCAATCTTCCTGGGGTGAGTTGGAAAATGGGCTCTGGGCAAGAGTCAAAGAAGCGCGAGAAAACCTGGACCGGGCCGCCAATCAGCAATTTGAGGAACGCGCCAAGGCCTTGGCCGAGCGTTCCCAGGAGATAGACGAACGCCTTAGAATCGAAAGAAAAAATCTCGAGGAAGAATTCCAGCGTAGAGCCCACGACTATGAGGCGCGCTACACGGAACTCGAACGCCGGCTTAGAAACCAATGGTCGGAGAAAGAAGAAAATTTGGTTCGGCATTTTGAGGAAGAACTTGCCAAGGAGAAATTGCCCCTCCAGAACCAAGTCCAAGAAAAACTCAAAACGCTCGATGAAGAATACGCGCTCAAACAAAAAGAACTGGCCCGAAGGCAAGAAGAGTTAGAAGAAAAATTTATAAAAAAAGAAGCCGAATTTGAAAGCGAAACCGCAAGAATGCGCGAGAAAAGAAATCAGGAATTACAACGCGATTTTGAGAGAAAGACGGCAGAGCTTGAAAGCGTTTATCAAGATCGCGCCCAAAAACTTTCCGAGAGAAGTATTGAAATCGAAGAAGAGTTGCGCAAGAGAAAATTATCCTTGGAGGAGTCTTTGGCTCATCAGGAAAATGAACTCAGAGAAACTCTCCAGCGCAACAAAGAAACCTTTATCGCGGATGAAGAGGCCCGCCTCGAGGCGGAAAGAGCTTCCGTCAAATCAGAATATGAGGAAAAAAATCGCGCCTTGGACGCCGCTTTCGCCGCCAAGGCCGCTGAGATTGAAAGAATCCGCGAGTCGCAATCCCAAGAATTTAAGGATTCGAAGGCCCGCGTCATTTCGGATTATTCGCTCAAGGAAAAAAATCTCGACAAGCAATGGAGCTTGCGAGAAGAAGAACTCGTGCGCCGATACGAATCCGAGATGGAACGCCAAAGACGGGAATTTGCCCAACAGCTCATCAAGGTCAAAGACGAAATGGAGGAGCGAAGGAAGAAAGAAAAAGAAGAAACTCTTGAGAGAGAATATGAGCTTCAGCGCTACTTTAATTCCCGGGAAGAAGCCCTCAAAAGGGAAATGGCCCGCCGGGAAGAAGATCTCATGTATAATCACGAAGTTCAAATCACCGAAATGCGCGAGCGGCAAGCCGCGGAACTCGCCCGGAAAGAGAAAATGGCGGAGGCTCGTTTTGAGAGACGAAAAGCCGATATGGAAGAGGAACTGGCGACAACCAAAGAAGCCGCCGAGAAATTCGAAGCCGAGGTTCTAAAACAGCAAGCGAAAGACCTTGATGCTCTCAGAAAAGAATTGCAAGATGAATGGAAACGGCGTTCTCTCGAACTTGACCGAAGAAAAGAAGAATTGGAAAGAGATTACCTGGATAAACAAAAAAAGGCCCGCGAACTTTGGGATAGAAAAGAAAAAGAAATCGCCGCAAGACTGGAAGGTCTTCAATCTCTCCAGGCTCCCCCTCTCCCCACCCCCTCCTCCGAGGAAGTTCGCCTCATCGAAAACGACGAAGAAAACGAGACCGATTAACCCGGGCCTCATTTTTCTAAAAAGATTTGCTTTTTTTCCCCACTTATGGCAGAATGGGGCTTAATAAGGGGGGTAACATGTCCAAAGAGAAAAAATTCTTCCTGTCTGCCGTGATGTTGTCTGTCTGCTTAGCTCTCACGCAAAAGTCTTTTGGCGATTCCTCGACTTCTAAAGAAAGCTTCTTACCGCCCAACCAGCTCCAAAACCCGATTAACTCCATGGCTCTCAAAAGCGGTATCACCGAAAAGCAGTTTAACCAAGTGATTGATGAGGTTCAAGCCGTCTATGCTCCCATTGTGGCGGCGCACGGAGGAGTTTTGGTTTTTAACCGCTTGTGGAATGACCCTACCGTCAATTCCGACGCTGAGGAAATCAACGGCCAATGGATTATTAACAGCTACGGCGGCTTGGCCCGAGACAAACACATGACTCAGGACGGCTTTGCCTTGGTCGCCTGCCACGAAATGGGTCACCACTTGGGCGGCGCTCCGAAATATGGCGGCGGGGATAATTGGGCTTCTGATGAAGGCGAAGCGGATTATTTCTCGACCTCAAAATGCCTCCACCGCGTTTTTGCCGATTCCGGCTCCGCTCACTTTACCCATTTCTGGGGCGGGAAGGATTCTCGCTTCGTCAAAAAAGCTTGCGCCAAATCCTACCCCAATAACCAAGGTGAAGTCTCGATTTGCATCCGGGAAGCGATGGCCGGTCTTTCAGTCTCGGGTTTACTCGCCGAATTAACCAGGGACCACAAGCCTCTTCATTTTTATACCCCGGATCCCCATGTCGTCTCCCAAACCAACGACGACCACCCCGCCGCTCAATGCCGATTAGACACCTATTTTCAAGGCGCTCTCTGCAATAAATCTTATCTCATTGACATGAGCAACTCCGATCCTTCGGTCGGGGCCTGCGTTCTCTCGCAAGGATACACCTCGGGGATGCGGCCCTTGTGCTGGTACAAACCGTCTCCGGATGAATTGCCGGCTTCTCTCAACGTCGCCTCAAGGCTGAGTCATAAGACGATCGGTTTTCTTAAAAGCCCGTCTTTGTGGCAAAACCGCTAAGGCGTTTTCACTGCTGTCAAGTTGCGGGATATCCAGGATAATAACCGCTCGACAAACCCCGGATGCGCCAGCATTTGAGCGCCGTGCCCGGAAGAAGCCTGCAAAAAGACGACATTGGGCGCCGTTATCAAGGATAACGCGGTTTGAAAGGCATAGGAATCTTGAGGCGAAGCCGCGACGCAAATACGGATATTTTGCGGAATCTGAAGTCTGACCCCCCGGTATTCCTCGCCGGGAGAAAGAAGCGCTTCCCAGGGAAGACGAGATTTTTTAGCGACGCGGGAAGCGAGGTTTGCCCCAATAGAACCGCCGATGAGGCCAATCTCCCCCCTTTTAAATCCGCGACGTTCCAAGAAACGAACAGAAGCTTCAACATCTTTCTGGGTGGAGGCCCAATCGGAATCGGAAAACTCTTTCCACGTTTTCTTTCCCACTCTCGCGCTTTGTCCGTGCCCCCTTAAATCAATGGCCAAACTCGCCAAGCCCATTTCCCAGAGTTTAGGCGTCAAGGGATCCCACTCTCCAAACCCCGCTCCGACGCCGTGAATCAAGACCGCCGCCCCTTTGGCTTTTGGAGGAGCGTAATACATACCGGCGATAGTCCAACCATCAGGAGTCTTAAAATGAATCAAATGGCTTTTTGGCCCAGCGGCGGCCCAAGAAGCGACGACAAAAACCTTAGCGAGCGCGTAAAGCGATATCATAAGCGGAACTATACAAAGCGAAAACCTCCCCTTGTAAGCCATAGAGACTGTGAATAAAAAATTGCGATTGATAGATAAATAAAGGAGACTCCTCATCTCGATGAGATTGAACAACCTTGTCATCGGCTGTCGCGTCCAAATACAAAGAATCCACCTCTAATTGGAGGCGTTTAATCTCCGTAAGAATTAAAAGCGAGTTTTGATAAATATGAGGATCCGGCAAGGCTTGGGAAAAGGCGATATTGGAGCGCACAGACAAATAGGCCAGATTATTTCTCACCTGAACCATTCCCTGCCCAAGAGTGCCGAGGTTAAGGCCTATAACCTTAAGACTCGCGCTCGAATCGTCTTGGTGAAAAGCGTAGTGAAGACTGCCTAATTGAGTTTTAACATAGGCATCAATCTGCCCGACATTGGCGGCCTGCTGAAGGGCTTCCCCGGCAATCGAGCGTAAAACAGGAACGAGATTGGCATCGCTTTCCGAACGACTCTGGCGATCGCGCGCCTCAAGCAGGGCGTCAAAATAATAACGCTCCTGCCATAAAAGCGGCACGGGAGCAGCGCGAACTTCCTTGGCGAAAAAGCCAAGGCAAAAAATAACTCCAAGAAAAACGATTCGCCGCAACGCCTATTCCTCGCTTAAGTTGGACAATTCCATGGATTTGAGGAAATCGGCATTGGATTTAGTCTGGAGAATCTTATCCCTGAGAAGCTCCATCGCTTCAACTGAAGAAAGAGGCGCCAAAACCTTGCGCAAAATCCACATCTTGTTAATCTCATCTTCCGAAAGAAGAAGCTCTTCCTTGCGCGTTCCGGAGCGGTTAATTTCAAAAGCCGGAAACATCCGCCTGTCGGCGAGTTTGCGGTCTAAATACACTTCGCTGTTGCCGGTTCCCTTAAACTCTTCAAAAATAACTTCGTCCATTCGGCTTCCTGTGTCCACCAAGGCCGTCGCGATGATGGTTAAAGATCCCCCCTCCTCGATGTTTCTGGCCGCGCCCAAGAAACGCTTGGGTCTTTGAAGAGAAGTCGCTTCGATTCCGCCCGAAAGAACCCGCCCCGAGGACGGGGTAATCGTATTGTAAGCTCTCGCCAAGCGCGTAATGGAATCCAAGAGAATCACGACGTCTTTTCCAAGCTCGACTTGCCTTTTAGCTTTTTCAAGCACCATCTCGGCGACTTGAACATGCCGGTCCGCCGGCTCGTCAAAAGTGGAAGAGACGACTTCGCCCTTCACGCCTCTTTGCATTTCCGTCACTTCCTCCGGACGCTCATCAATCAATAAAACCATGATGACGACCCCCTTATGGTTGGCCGCGATGGCGTTGGCAATTTTTTGGAGAATGACCGTTTTACCGGTTTTTGGCGAGGCGACGATAAGACCTCTTTGACCTTTACCAATAGGCGCAATCAAATCCATCAGACGCGTCGTCAACTCCATGCGCTCGGTTTCGAGAGTAAAGCGCTTATTGGGGTGAAGCGGAGTAAGATTGTCAAAAAACGTCCGGTCTTTGGTCGCGTCCGCTTCGACTCCGTTTATTTTTTTAACCTGTAAAAGAGCGAAAAATCTTTCTCCGTCTTTTGGCGGCCGGACATGACCGCCGACATTGTCCCCTTTTCTAAGCCCAAACCGCTTAATCTGGGACGGCGAGATATAAATGTCATCCGGCCCGGGAAGATAATTGTAATCTTGTGAGCGCAAGAATCCAAAGCCGTCCGGCAGAATCTCAAGCACCCCTTCGTCATAAATCATGCCGTTGGCCTTGAGTTGCCCTTCAAGAATTTTGGCGATCATCTCTTGCTTCCGGAGACCGGAGACGCCCTCAATTTTTAAATCCTTGGCGATCTGAGAAAGACCGGCCACCGTCATTTTAGAGAGTTGCGTCGCATCCAGTTGCGCAATGGCGGGCTGGACGACCTGGGGTTGAGGCGGGTTTTGCGCCGCCGAGGGTTGAGCGCTTGTTTCCATATCCATTCTCCTGATTTCTCTATCCTTGTTTTTTAGTGATAAGGTAAAAGGCTTGATAATATTGGCTGATTTTTTTGTAGAAGGCGGCAAAATCACCCTTATTGTCAATGACTACATCCGCGCGATTTTTACGATCTCTATCTGAAATCTGAGCGGACATTCTGTTTCTGATCTCCAAAGGCGAAGAACAGTCTCTTTTCAAAACGCGGCGGAATCTTTCAGAGACGGGCGCAAGAACGGCTAAAGTCGCGTCAAAATATTTTTCGTGATTTCCTTCAAAGAGAAGCGGCACGTCCACAATCACAATCCCGGATAAAGCTTTTATTTGCTTTAGCATCTCTTTGAGTATCAACGGATGCGTCAAACCTTCCAAGCGTTTCCGTAAATTTGAATTTGAAAAGACCTGACTAGCTAATTTTTTTCGGTCAATAAGGCCCGCATCATCTAAAATCTGACGGCCAAAGGCCCTGACTATTTTTAAAAACGCCGAGCCCCCGGGACAAGCCTGTTTGCGGGCGATCTCATCTAAAGAAATCGTCAAAGCGCCTAAAGCGGAAAAACGGCGAAGAGCTTCCGTTTTCCCTGAACCGATGCCCCCGGTCAGCCCTATGGAGAGGCGGCGTTTCACTAAGCGTTTCCCCCTTTGTTGGAGTAACGGCGCATAATCGCTTTTTCCTCTTCCGTCAAAGAATCAATGCCGCTGACTAAAATCTTATCTAAAATCTTGTCCACTTCAACCATGGACGATTCCGCATCTTCTTTCACCGGTTTTTCCCGCACTGAAGGCGCCGGACGCCGAATTCCAGGTCGAATGCCGCCTCTGGAGACGGAATCTCTCCATAAAGACTTAACCTTAATTTTAAGAACCCACCACCATCTTAAATAAAGATATCCCGTGATCATTCCCCCAAGATGGGCAAAACGGGCGATGCCGGGAGTTGCATGGGTGGCGCCGGCAAAAAATTCGATAAGGCCGAAAAGAATCGCCATGTGAGCGGCCTTAACCGGAATGAGAAAGTAGAGATAGACGACAGCATCAGGATAAATCATCGCAAAAGCGACCAAGAGCCCGTAAATCGCGCCTGAAGCGCCAATCACCGGATTCATAGAATGAGGAGACAAGATAATGGAGGCCGCTGCTGCGCCCAATCCGCAGATAAAATAATACTTCAAGAAATCACGAGAACCCCACTGGGCCTCGACTGGAACGCCGAACATCCAAAGGGCGAACAAATTGAGAAGCAAATGCATGATGCTGCCGTGAACAAACAAATAGGAAATCGGCTGCCAAACCCAACGGTCGGCTAAAACGCGATGGGGCACAAGGCCAAACAGATCAAAAAAAGAATTTCCCACCAAGGTCGCGACAATAAACACGACGACATTGGCGATAATCAGAGATTTCAAAGCCGGAGGAAGCCTCCGATAGCTCATCGGCTCATGAGAAAAAACCTCGGGACTCATGCCTCTTCCTCGTGATTCTTGGACGGCATTGTCCCCACCTTAAGATTATGCGGAAAGGGACTCATGCCTCTTCCTCATGATTCTTGGACGGCATTGTCCCCACCTTAAGATTATGCGGAAAGGGACTCATGCCTCTTCCTCATGATTCTTGGACGGCATTGTCCCCACCTTAAGATTATGCGGAAAGGGACTCATCTGACAACCTCCAAATCTCGCCAATTGCGCCCGGCCTTGACTGAAACTACCAAGGGTACGTTCAAAGAAACGGCGCTTTCCATCATCTTCTTAACCCAAAGAGAAAATCTTTTCACTTCTTTCTCCGGCGCATCAAAGACCAATTCGTCATGAATCTGTAAAAGCATTTCTGCATGAAATTCATTTTTTTGAGACAAGGCCTTAGCAATTTGAATCATCGCGATTTTGATGATGTCTGAAGCGGCGCCTTGAACCGGGGTATTTCTCGCGGCCCGTTCGGCGTATTGGCGAAGGGCGGTATTTTTGGCGTCTAGTTCCGGCAAATAACGCACGCGCCCCAAGAAAGTTTTGGTCTTTTTTTCTTTTTTCGCCGCGGCTAAATTTTCTTCAATCCAGCGCGCCACACCCACATATTTCTCAAAATATTTTTTAATGATGGAAGAAGCTTCCGCTTGCGGAATTTGAAGCTCCTGAGAAAGACCAAACGCCGTCTGCCCGTAGGCGATTCCAAAATTAACCGCTTTCGCTTGTCTTCTCATCTCCGCATCCACCTTTTCCAGCGGAACATGAAATATCGCGGCTGCGGTTAAGGCATGAATATCCTCGTTTTTTTCAAAAGCCTCTTTTAAAGCCTGGTCTTTAGAAACGTGAGCCAAAATTCTAAGTTCGATTTGAGAATAATCGGCCGAGACAAGATGGCGGCCTGGGCCGGAGACAAAGGCGCCGCGAATTTTCTGTCCCGCTTCCGTGCGAATTGGGATATTTTGGAGATTAGGATCAGAGCTGGAAAGCCTTCCGGTCTCCGCTCCTGCTTGATCAAAATGGGTGTGAATTTTTCCAGTTCTTGAATTAATCCGGCTCAAAAGGCCGTCTACGTAGGTGGATTTGAGTTTAAAAAATTCTCGAAACTCCAGAATTTTTCCCGGCAAGGAATGTTTCTCGGCCAAAATCCTGAGACAATCCTCATCGGTTGAACGCCCGCCTTTAGCAGTCTTATGAACAACCGGAAGATTTAATTTATCAAATAAAAGCTCTGCCAATTGTTTAGGAGAATTAACGTTCAGTGGAAACCCGGCCTCCGCATCAATCTCTTTTTGAAGATGAGCGATCTTTTCCTCAAATTCCTTGGCGAGTTTATCGAGATACGGGCGATCAACTTCAATCCCGGCTTTTTCCATGGAAGCCAAAACGCGGATTAAGGGAAATTCTACCTCCTGATAGAGATTCAAAAGACCTTCTTCTTTAAGGCGCTGCTGAAAAGTTGAGACTTTCAAAGCCTCTTCCAGCTTCCAGAACGCACGCGCTTTGAAATCCGCTTTTTTATCTAAGACGCCTTCGCGGGGTCTGATAGGGTTTAAGCAATAAGCCGCCATCCGAGCGTCAAAAGCGGGCTCCGGCAGAGGAAGTCCTTCCTGGTCGGCCAAAGCGTAGACCTCTTTTAGATCATAAGCGGTTTTAAGCGCGGAAAATTTAAAGACGCGGGACAAATCCGCCTGGCGCGTTTTAATTTCAATTTCCGTTAAAAAAGAAACGCTTCCGTCCGGTAAAGCCAAGGCGAGTTCCGAGCCCTCATGACCGAGAGAAGCGGCGACGGCTATTTCTTTCGACTTAATTAAAGCAGACTTCAAGTCGTCGAAAGGCTTTTCCTGAAACACAAACGCCTCTTGCTTAACCGGAGATGGAGATCTCCCATTCGATTCAGTCAAAGAAAATTCTTGAAGCAAGGAATTAAAGCCTAAACGCGAAAAACTTTCTTTCAATTTGTCTGGATTAGGAATTAAATGCGCGCATTGGGAAGGCTTCAGAGAGAGAGGCACGTCTTTTTTAAGCTCTAAAAGGCGCACCGCCGCCAGCGCCGACTTCTTCCCCTGAAGCAAGAAATGAAGAGAGCGCGCATTAAGGCCGGAGTCCCTGGCTTCTGCCGCTTGAAAAATTCCATCTAAATTTCCGTATTGGGAAATCAGTTTGACCGCAGTTACAGGGCCAATGCCTTCCACTCCGGGTACATTATCTGAAGAATCGCCAATCAAAGCCAAATAATCCACGACCACTTGAGGCGAAACCCCAAGCTTCTTTTGCACTCCGCCCGCATCCAGCCACTCTCCTTTGCTGACGTCGCGCAAAACCTTAATCCCCTCTCCCACCATTTGAAGAGCGTCTTTGTCTCCCGTGACCAAAACCGCTTCCAATCCTTCTTTCTCGGCGGCCTGGGCCATGGTCGCCATTAAATCATCCGCCTCATAGCCGGGAAAGGCCAGGCAGCGAAACCCCATGTTCTCGGCGAGTTTCGGCGCCGCACGCAATTGAACCAAAAGATCTTCATCTATTTTTTTGCGCGTGGCTTTATAGTCTTTATAAATCTCATGCCGAAAAGTAGGGCCCGGAGAATCAAAACAAACGGCGATATAATCCGGTTTTTCTTTTTTAAGCGTCAAAATCAGCATCCGGGCAAAGCCGTAAAGCGCGCCCACCGGCTCCTTGGCCGCGTTGGTCAAAGGCGGCAAGGCATGATAGGCCCGATGGAGATAAGCGTGGGCGTCAATGAGATAAATACGGGGCTTCATAGGAATTAACGAGGAAAAACGGTTGAACTTGGCCCGCTCCGCTTATTTAAAGCGGAGCGGGAACGCACGAGCGTCCTAAATTAATGTTGCGGAACGGAAATAAGGTTATCGAGAATCTTCTTGATTTCGGCTTTTGAATGAAGCCCGACCAACTGCTCGGCCACTTTTCCACTCTTAAAAAACAAAAGCGTAGGAATCGCGGAGATTTGATAGCGGCTGGCCGTATTCTGATGCTCATCGGTGTTGAGTTTGCCGACCTTAATTTTTCCCGCGTATTCTTTTGCCAACTCTTCCACGACCGGAGCCAGCATTCTGCACGGGCCGCACCAAGGCGCCCAAAAATCGACTAAAACCGGCTCGGCGCTTTGAAGAACGTCTTTGTCAAACCCGGCATCCGTTAATTGAATTTCTGACATTTCATTTACCTCACTGTGAAGATGATTTCCGGCGGCAACGTGCGACTGCGTCTATAAGAATAGGATAGCAGGACTAAGCCTTGATGTCAAGAGAATTTTTTCTAGTTGAAATTTCACTTTTCCAACGTCATTTAAAACTGGAAAACGAGAGCGAAGCGCGAAAAACTCCGCGCTTCGCTCTTTTTGTTTCTATCTACTTTTAGCGTCCGCCGAATTTATAGCCGATATGCGCGAGGATGTTTAAATCGCCCACGTCGTGAAAACCCGCGCCGTTGAAATTATTGTTCACGGTCAGATTCGTCCAGCGGAGTTCGGCCCCAGCCACGATGTTTTTGGTGATGTCATAGTCCACGCCCCCGCCCAGGGCGTAGGCAAATCCGTTAGAGACCGCAGAAAAGGTCCCGCCGGAAACAGTGTCAGAAAGGTTTCCCCACCCCAAACCGACGAGTCCATAGGGCCTTAAGTTGCTGTCGGGCCTAATTTGGAATTTCGCGATTCCGAGGCCGGTCATTTCATCCGGCTGAGAAGTTTGGCCCCCGCTCAAGGACTGGGATCCATAGGCGTCATACATGAAGTCTCCTCCCAACCCAATCCATTTGTTGACATAATAGACGTAGTCGGCGCCGATCCCCAACCCCACGCTCCCTATTGAATTGGTGATAGCTCCATTGTTCGCATTGTAGCTCGTCAACGGATCCGCGATGCCGAGGTTCAAATCGGCTTCCTGGGTTCCGGCAGTAATGGAAGCGCGAGCGCGAAGCGGCAACAACAGCGACAAGGCCAAAAGACCGACGATTTTTTTCATTAATGATCTCCTTTGATTTTAATTTTAACTTCCACGTCACCGCACTATTACACCAAAATGAAAAGATGAAATCCAAGATAAAAACGCGAACTTTTCTGGGCCCTTTGGCCCGCAGAAAAATGGGCCTTTTGGCCCTGTTCGCTTGAGCCGGATTGGTTTAAACTATACCCATGAAGAAAAAACTGAGAGACCAAACCCTCGCCGTTATTCTGTCGGCGCTTCTGCCGGCATCAGGCTTGGCGCAGGCTTTTCATTCGGAAGAAACCGGGCGTCCGGATGTTCCACAAGCGGAAACCTCTGTTTCCCCCATCCAAATTAATTTTGAAACCCAGGAATT